>CAIPDP010000073.1 GCA_903863845.1 uncultured Mucilaginibacter sp.
TACCTGGTTTATCACTCCGGCGCATGATCACTTCGTCGCCCGGTTCGTTTACTGCAAAGCCGAGAACGTCAAAGCCGCAAACCACATTGGCGACGGTGGCAGGGGCAAAAACTTTAATAGAATCTTTCATTTATATCATTAGGACCATAGTCCATCCATTAAATCAGGGTATAGGCCCGATGTCTGCTATTTCGCTCCTACGTTAATCAAATCAGCAAAAACACCGGCAGCGGTAACTTCTGCACCCGCACCAGGTCCTTTTACAACAAGAGGCCTGTCTTTGTAACGGTCGGTTGTAAACGAAATTATATTGTCACTACCCGACATGATAAAGAATGGGTGAGTTTCATCGACCATTTGTAAAGTGATGGTTGCTTTACCACCTTCCAGTTTGCCGATATAACGCAAGGCTTTACCACTGGTTTTAGCCTTATTCTTCAAATCTTCAAAATAGGCATCTTCGGCCTTTAAAGCTGCATAAAAATCTTCAACCGTAGGCGCCTCAATACAGCTTTTTGGTAAAATACTTTCGATATGAACCTCAGCCGCTTCCATCGGATATCCGGCATCACGTGCCAGAATCAGCATTTTGCGCATAAAATCGGTGCCTTTAAGGTCATCCCGCGGATCTGGTTCGGTATAGCCATTTTCCTGCGCCAGTTTAACAATATCATGGAAACTGGTATCACCTTTAAAATAATTGAAGATAAAGGAAATAGTTCCGGACAGGATCGCTTCTATCCGCATTACCCGGTCGCCGCTATTCATCAGGTTTTTTAAAGTGCTGATGATTGGCAGGCCCGCACCTACGTTAGTTTCGTAAAAAAAGTCGACACCATGCTGGCGGGCAGTATCGCGGAAGGTTTTATACTGCTTATAATCTGCCGAGTTGCCGATCTTGTTACAGGTAACTATAGATATTGTCGATTTAAATATTTCTTCATAATGCTTTACCGGAACCGGGCTTGCGGTATTGTCGATGAACACACAATTGGGCAGGTTCATGGCTTTCATTTGATTTACAAAACCCGCCAGGTCGGCCAGGTCGCCATGCTGTTGCAGTTCCTCCTGCCAGTTATCCAGCGAAAAGCCATCGGCATTAAATATCATTTTCCGGGTATTGCTGATACCCACTATCTTAACCTGGATGCCATTTTTTTCCTTCAAGTGTTCCTTGTGCTGGTTTAACTGTTTAAACAAAGTTTTCCCGATGTTTCCGGTACCAAGGCAAAATGCATGGAGGGTTTTATTAAGTTGTACAAAAAATGCATCATGCACTGCATTGAGCGCTTTGGCAAGGTCGCTTTTAGCGATGATCACCGAAATATTGTATTCTGACGAGCCTTGTGCAATTGCCCTTACATTTACGCCGTTGCGCCCGAGTGCAAAAAATAATTTTCCGGAAATACCGGGCGTTTCTTTCATATTTTCGCCCACAATAGCCAGTATCGCCAGTTCTTTTTCTGTTTTGGGATGATCGAGTTTGGCAGCCAATAGTTCCAGTTCAAACTCCTGCTCAATAACCCTTTCGGCCTTTTCAGCATCTGAAGGAGCAACTGCGAAAGTGATGCTGTGCTCTGAGGAAGATTGAGTGATAAGGATGATATTGATCTGTTCGCGGGCAAGTAATGAGAACAGACGTCCGCTGAAGCCTGATTTGCCAACCATACCGCTACCTTCAACGTTAATGATGCTGATCTCGTTAATGGAAGATATGCCTTTGATAGGCTGTGATGAAACCTTGCAATGGTGTTGAATGATAGTACCGGGAAAATCAACATCAAAGGTATTTTTGATCAGGATCGGTATCTTCTTCAAAAAAGCCGGGATCATTGTTGGCGGATAGATCACCTTGGCTCCAAAATACGAAAGCTCCATTGCTTCGGTATAGGTAAGCTCCGGCAAAGAAAAAGCTTTCTTAACCATTCGCGGATCGGCGGTCATCATGCCGTTAACGTCGGTCCATATTTGTATTTCAGAAGCATGGAGCGCTGCACCGAAAATAGCTGCGGTATAATCACTGCCGCCCCGCCCCAGGGTAGTTATCTGGTTTGCATCATTTGAAGCGATGAAACCGGTAACAAATAATATTTTTCCGGGGTTCTCATTCACAAAAGCCCTGATCAATTGTTCGGTTAATACGGTATTCACTTTGGCATTACCAAATTCGTTATCCGTTTTGATCAGTTCAGAGGCATCAACATATTGTGGTTCAGGGAAAGATTCTGCAGCAAGTTTGCTGATGAGCAGGGTTGAACAGCGTTCACCATAACTTAATATTTGGTCGCGGGTCTTTGGCGTTAGCTCACGGAGGGTTGATACTCCCTGCAACAATTCTTCCAGGTGGTTAAAATTGATCTTCAGCCCCGTAAATGCCGGATTTTGGTGTTGCACATTAAGCAGGGTCCGCACCATTTCGAAATGGCGGCTCTCCAGTTCTGCCAGCTGTGTGCTAAAATCGCCACCGGATGCTGCACTTTCGGCCATGGCCGACAAAAGGTTGGTAACACCACTCATCGCCGACAATACCACTACTGGCTTTTCCCCCGCTTCGTATTCTTTCTTAAGTATATCGATCACAGTGCGTATACTTTGGGCTGAACCGACTGAGGTACCTCCAAATTTTAATATCTTCATTTTGTTAAATAAAAAAGCCTTCCCCAATTCGGAGGAAGGCGTTCTGTTGGTTTCTTGCTATAGTTTACACCAAACGATCATCTTCCTCCGGGTATGTTCCCAGTGGTTGTTGTAGTTGTCGTTATAGTGCTTTTAATGATCATGTTTCTGACGGCCGTAAAGTAAACAGATATTTTTGGAATATGCAAATGGTAATTATTTTTTGTTAGTAGGTCCAAACTTAGCCTAGTGGGTCACCAGCGCAATTGAATTGGCTGTGGCATAATTTGACAAAACTATTGCCACACCATTGCGCCAATAGCCGGCATAAGTGCCAAACTCTGCTGCCACATAGATGTCCTGACCGCTGGCTGCTACACCATAAGCTATATTAGTGGAGCTGTAGCCGCTTTGCAAAGGCTTCTGTACATCATCTACCCAAACGTTAGGTTGGCCTATCTGGTTTACCGGATTGATATTGCCAGCGACATATATACCATCGTTATCAACAGCTATCCCACTGGTAAATGAGGCATAGTTATTTGTAAGATAAGTAGGGTTATTATTTTTCCAGTAAGCCGCTCCGTAAATACCATCGTAACCCCCAACATAAACATCAGAACCTGCTACAACAATTGAGTTAACCGCTGTATAGGAAGTTGGCGCTCTGTTAAGTGTAATCGCAACTCCATTTTTCCATACCTTACCATCGTTGCCATCTGTACCGGCCAGGTAAACATTGCCATTACTGATCGCTATACCCGAAATGCTGGCGTTTGCAGTACCGTCTGTAAGCACGGTTAATGCGCCATTTTTCCAATAGGCAGCTACACTTTTGCCCAGTGGATAAAATATATCCCCGGCCACATATACATTTCCATTATCAACGGCAATTGCATTCGCGGTTGCCCAGGCTGTCCCATCAGTAAGAACAACTTCTTTGCCATTTTTCCAGTAAACCGCTTTTGCATTGCCGTTACTGGCCTGCAAATGATATCCCGAAACATATACGTCGTTGTGATCAATGGCTATCCCAGTAGCCAATGCGGCGGTTAAACTATCAGATAGTTTTACGATCGAACCGTTTTTCCAGTAACATGCTATATAGGCATTATTAATGGTGTTAAGCGCCTGGATACCACCTGAAATATATACATCCACTTGTTTGGCTGGCGCTGGCGTATTGCTTTTTTTACAGGAAGTGATAGCAAAAGCCATGAAGCCTGCAGCGAGGAAAAAGCGAAGTACTTTCATTAATTAGAGGTTTACCCATGTAAATTTAATTTTAATAAACAAAATAATGAGCAAAATCGACCGAATTTTATTCGCCATGGCAAATTCAATACCTTTGCAGCCTTGATGGAAGGACTTGTAACAAAATCTACCGGCAGCTGGTACCAGGTAAAAACACCAGGCGGGCAGCGCGTCGATTGCCGCATCAAAGGGAAATTCAGAACGAAAGGCATAACCACCACCAACCCGATTGCGGTAGGCGACCAGGTAGATTTTACGATGGAGCCAGAATTAGGTACCGGAGTGATCACTGATTTGCACCAGCGTAAAAATTACATCATCCGCAAATCAATCAACTTATCAAAACAAGCACAGATACTGGCGGCCAACCTCGACCAGGCTTTCCTTGTGGTTACCCTGGCGTCGCCTCGCACATCATTGGGCTTTATCGACCGCTTCCTGGTTTCGGCCGAAGCCTATGATATTCCGGCCAGTCTTGTGTTCAATAAGCTGGATCTTTTCAGTGATGAGGGCCTCGCGATACTCGACGAATTCAAAGCTATTTACCAAAATATTGGTTACCCATGTTACGAAGTTTCGGCGCTGGAAGGGACGCATGTCGACCAGGTAGCTGAAGCGATCAGGGATAAAGTTACTTTGTTCTCGGGTCACTCTGGTGTTGGCAAATCAAGCCTGATCAATACTTTGCTGCCGGAACTTCAATTGCGGACCACCGAAATATCCGAATGGCACGACAAAGGCATGCACACCACCACCTTTGCCGAAATGTTCGAACTACCCCATGGTGGCTATATCATCGATACGCCGGGTATCCGCGAACTGGGTGTGATCGATATAGAAAAACAGGAATTGAGCCACTTCTTTCCCGAAATGCGCGCCAGACTGAATCAATGCCGATTTAACAGTTGCCGTCATATTACGGAGCCGGGCTGCGCTATTATCAAAGCTGTGGAAGAGGGTGAAATATCGCAATCCCGTTACGAAAGTTACCTTAGTATCTATCATGGTAATGATACCCGTGCCTAAACAGACACGAATTAAGGCGAATAGGCGCTAATCTTAAATCTTTTATTATGCAAATTTTACCCGATTAGTAATAATTCGTGCTTATCAATTCGTGAAATTCGCCCTAATTCGTGAAATTCGTGCCAACATATGAGAGCTGTTATACAAAGAGTAACCCATGCCAGTTGTATGGTTGAGGGCAATATCACCGGCGAGATCGGTATTGGTTTCCTCGTGCTTTTAGGGGTGGAAGATGTTGATACCGATGAAGACCTGCAATGGCTGGCGCAAAAGATAGCTGCCATGCGCATTTTTGGTGACGAGAACGGAATGATGAATAAATCGCTGGCTGATATCAATGGCGACATTTTGCTGATATCGCAATTTACTTTGTTAGCCCAAACCAAAAAAGGCAATCGTCCGGGCTTCCTCCGCGCTGCCAGGCCCGATAAGGCAATTCCGATGTATGAAGCGATGATCCGGGAATTAGAAAAGCTGACCGGCAAAAAAGTGGCTACCGGGATTTTTGGTGCCGATATGAAGATCAGTTTGCTGAATGATGGACCCGTCACGATTGTAATGGACACGAAAGATAAGGACAACCACTAATTTTATTTTTATGGAGATAGCGCAGGCGCAACTTCTTGTAGACAACTGGATCAAAACTACCGGCATCCGATATTTCAACGAACTGACGAATACGGCCATCATGATGGAGGAAGTTGGGGAAGTGGCCCGCATTATGGCGCGGCAATATGGCGAACAGTCTTTCAAAAAATCGGATGAGGAAGTGAACCTGGCAGATGAGATGGCCGACGTGCTTTTTGTGCTGATCTGCCTGGCGAACCAAACCGGTATCGACCTCACATCCGCACTCGAAAAGAACCTGGAAAAAAAGAGCATCCGCGATGCAGACCGGCATCGCAATAATGAGAAATTGAAATAATTTTTAGCTTAATCTAACCAGTTTCTCCCCCACTAAAACAGGTATGGAGGAGGTGATATCCACATTCAAACAAAACGCAATATCCTTTTCAATACCTAATTTTTTCAAACGCTCGCTATGCGACGTTTTAGCGAGGTAGCCGGGCAGATCATCTTTGGCCAACTGATAAAGATCATTGGCTGCAATGGCCGGGTCGTCCAGTTTGAAACTACTGCCTTTTATTTGTTCGATCACTGCGCCTGCGAAGATGGTATCTTCCAGGTTAAAGTTATTTTTCCAGCCCGCACAAACTAACAGGATGCTTTCGTTTTGTATTTTGAGCCATTTACTTAATGCGGTCAAATTTAAAAATGAACCAATGACGATCCTTTTCGCACTCCTGGAAAGGTGTAAAGCCTGGGTGCCATTGGTTGTAGTTAATACAACTGTTTTGCCTCCAACTTTTTCCCGCGTATAAGAAAAGGGGGAATTGCCAAAATCAAATCCAGCAACAACCTCCCCATTGCGCTCGGCTGCAAGCAGGTAGTTTAAGCCAATGTTACGGTAGGCTATACATTCTTCTACCTCAGCAACTGGAATGATCGCTTCCGCACCATTATCAATACCATAACAAATGGATGAGGTGGCTCTGAAAATATCAACGATCACAACTATATAATCCTCAACATTATATTGAGGAATTAAAGCTGGTGAGAGACAAACGTGGAGGTTTTTGGGTGGATTGAGCATTGGTGAACATGTCATTGGGTCATTAAGTCATTGCATTGGCGGCGTACAATCAATGACTTAATGACCCAATGACCTAATGACTATTTATAAAAAGGCGGCTTAACAATTTGTGCTTTAACTTTATTATCCCTGATGAGGATGTATATATCAGTGCCTTCTTTGGCAAATTCAGATTTTACATAACCCATACCAATTGCTTTCTGCAGTGAAGGCGATTGGGTGCCAGATGTTACCTTTCCTATCACCGAACCTTCCGAATCAACAATATGATAATCATGGCGGGGAATACCACGCTCTATCATTTCAAAACCAACCAGTCGTTGCTTCAGGCCATCCTGCTTTTGTTGCAACAGGGCCACTGAGTTAGTAAATTCTTTATTGAATTTGGTTACCCAACCAAGTCCGGCTTCCAAAGGCGACGTTTGGTCATCTATATCGTTGCCGTAAAGGCAGAAACCCATTTCCAAACGCAGGGTGTCACGTGCCCCAAGGCCGATAGGTTTGATACCAAATGGCTCGCCGGCTTCAAAAACAGCATTCCAAACCTGTTCTGCATCTTTATTATCTACATAGATCTCGAACCCACCTGCTCCGGTATAACCCGTAGCCGAAACCAGAACATTGTCGACGCCTGCAAACTTTCCTTTTTTGAAGGTGTAATATTCCATAGTACCAAGGTCGATATCGGTCAGGCTTTGTAGGGCGTCGGCTGCCTTAGGACCCTGTACTGCGAGCAATGAAGTACGGTCTGATATATTTTTCATATCCACCTGCTCCGTATTAAAACGAGCTATCCAGCTCCAATCTTTATCGATATTGGAAGCATTTACTACAAGCATATAGGTTTTTTCGTCGATACGATATACCAGCAGGTCGTCTACGATTCCACCACGTTCATTAGGCAGGCAAGAATATTGAACCTTTCCATCGTACAGTTTGGAAGCATCGTTGCTCGAAACCCGTTGGATCAGGTCGAGGGCATTTTCACCTTTTAAAATAAACTCCCCCATATGGCTCACATCAAACACACCTACGCCCTTGCGCACTGTATCATGTTCAACATTTATACCAGCATATTGTACCGGCATGTTATAGCCGGCAAAAGGTACCATTTTAGCACCCAGAGCTATGTGTTTATGGGTTAAAGCAGTGTTTTTCATAACAGTTAAGTTGGCGCAAAAGTAATGAATTTGTTTGTTGTAAGGTTGAAATGTTTCCCTATGCGCGGAAAAGCACCATTTCAATAAAAGACTATAACAGATCCTGATAAAGCCCCACCAATTTATTCGTCACCTTATTGGCATCGTACTGGTCCTCCACCAGTCGGCGGGCGTTTGCACCTACAGCTTTACAGTAATCTTCATCGGCTATACAACGCCGAATAGCTTTAAAAAACTCATCGTGTGTATTAGCTATTAAAATATTTACCCCGTTCTTGTAATTGATCCCTTCGGCCCCTGCGGTTGTAGATATGATGCATTTCTGCATGGCCATCCCTTCAACTATTTTTACCCGCATGCCACCTCCCGATAATAGTGGTACGATCATGATCGCTTTACTATTGATAAATTCAAGGGCATCATCCACCTCGCCCTTGATAAATATTTTGTTCATTACCTCATACTCGTCAAATTCTTCAGGAATATCGTTACCTGCAACATAAAAGCGTGCGGGCAATTCGTCATTTTCAATATCATGTTTAAACACCTGCAGGAACCACTCGATCCCCTCGCGATTCGGAGTCCAGTCAAGCGATCCCAGGAAAAACATGCTCGGGAATTCAGTATGATCTAAATTGGGTCGATAGTGTGCGAGCTCGACACCCACGGGCACAACTTCTACCGGTATCTTTGCGCCATAATTTACAAAGGTTGCCTGATCCTGGCTGGTAAAAACAGAAATGGCATCAAATTTATTTAACTGGCTCAGTTCGTATTTTTTGATACGGCGCGACATCAGGTTCAGGTAGAATTTTTTGAATGGATCATTTTTTTGGCGGGCCATTCGCTCCCAAACCTGGTGTTCGATATTATGTGCCCGGTATACTATCCTGGCATTACTATTCTTACGAACAGCATCGACATAGGGTGCCACAAATAATCCTTCGAATTGAACAATATCGTACGATGTCGTCCGCACCTCTCCGATCAGCAAACGTTCGAAAACAGGGTCGTAATAACGGTGGATATTGTAAGGGTTTTTATTAAACGTGGTCAGAAAGCCCTCAAAAAGCGAAATGCTGATATCAATTTCATACGATCGGTAATTGATCCTGCCCAACAGTTCGTCAGGTTGTGCATCATCCTGCGGGTGCTGCTTTTTGGCGTTCAACGCAACCAGTGAAACTTCGTGCCCCAAATTAACCAGCCCCCGGATGGTATTGCCTACCACAATAGGATATCCGCCATTTTGAGGAAAGGGGATACGATGCGTAAGCAGGAGAATTTTCAAAGCTGATTGCTGGTTTTGACAAATGTATAAACCCTTAGCCGGGCTTCAAAACAACTTTCAGAAAATACTTATTTGCGGATCTGTTACGCGGAAACTGCGCCGGTGATAGGGGCTCTGGCCGATCCTGATGATTGTGTCACGGTGTTTTTTGGTAGGATAGCCTTTGTTTTTTTGCCAGTCGTATTCGGGGTATTCTGCCGCTAGCTTTTGCATATGGTCATCCCGGTAGGTTTTAGCCAGGATAGAGGCAGCAGCAATATTTAAATATTTGGCATCACCCCCTATGATACATTGATGAGGGATACCTTTGTACGGGTTGAAACGGTTGCCATCAATCAGCAACAATTGAGGTTCAATGGCCAGTTTGGCGACAGCGCGATGCATCGCCAGGAATGAAGCATTCAAAATATTGATCTTATCGATCTCGTGGTGGTCAACCTCAGCTACGGCCCAGGCCAGTGCCTTTTTTTCGATGACAGTCCGCAGTTCGAAGCGGAGCTTTTCCGAAACCTGTTTGGAGTCGTTGAGTAATTTTAGTTTAAACTTTGGAGGCAGAATAACCGCAGCTGCAAACACCGGACCGGCCAGGCAACCGCGTCCGGCTTCATCACATCCAGCTTCGATCAGCGCATGTTGGTATTGCAAATGGAGCATGGTTCTTGTTATTTGATCTGCTGAACCCTTTAGATCTTCTTAAAAAATCCGCAAAGTCAGCAGTGTAATGTCATCGATTGGCTTTCCTTTGACAATGAGGTTGAGGTGATCAAGCAAGGTTTGGTTAAATTTGTCTGGCGAAAGTTCGCCGTTGCCGATCACAAATTGGAGCAGCTTTTCTTCATTCCATGTTTTGGTGACCGGAATATCATAATCCATCAATCCATCGGTATAATTAAAGATCAAACTGCCTGGTTCAACCGTTTCGGTACCCTGGTTCAAAAAGGGCAGATCATCAAATGCTCCGATCATAGTCGTGCCGAATTTCAGGGGCACGGCTTTTCCGCGGCTAAACAAAATCGACGGGTTATGGCCGGCATTGATATATTTAAGCTGGCGCGTCTTTTCATTGTATTTTGCCACAAACAGCGTAATAAAACGCTCGCCCTTTGTGTTTTTTACCACGATCTGGTTTAGTCGCTTAACAATATTGGTCAGATCGTCTTCCACAGCTGCCCAGGCGCGGAGGCTGGCCTGGAAATTGGCCATCAGCAGCGCTGCCGATATACCTTTACCGGAAACATCGGCAATACACCATAAAAACTCATCTTCATTTACCCGTATAAAATCAAAATAGTCGCCACCGATATTTTGGTGAGGAAAATATTTGGCGCCAATCTCAACCGCGGTTTCCTTATGCAGCCGTATCGGTATCAGCATATTCTGTACTTCCTGGGCCAGTTCCATTTCACGTTTGAAACGTTCCGATTCCATTCGTTCGCGGAATAGCTTTTTGTTTTCGAGCGCAACCACGATCACATTGATCAGTGTCTGGATGAAATTCAGGTCGTTACTGAGCATTTCATCCGTTGTATTAAAATCGCCGATCAGGGCAAATGCGATCGCTTTGGTTTTCTGGTAAAATGGAATGAAGTAATTGTATTTCCTTAGGATACTATCCTCCTGGTTAGCCAGCGAGGTTAAAGAACGGGCTTTGTTCAGTTTCCGGCAGGCCTGGTAGAGCATTTTAGCACTTTCCTCTTCACCGCCATAGCTTGATATGCATACAAAAGTTCCTTCATGCTCTATCATAAAACGCAAACGACCTACCTGCAGGTAATTTTGCATAATAACTTCAAGCATCTGTATGAGTACAGGTGTCGAGATATTCTTGTTAATAGCGCGTGTAACTTCGAGTAATGAGTTTAATTCCGATTGCCGTTTCAACAGCAATCGGATCAATTCATCTTCACCCGAAATTTCCTCAGTTTTTTGCATTCCTTATAAGAAGATATCCAAATTAATGAATAAATTTTTTTAAATGCGTGTATTTTGTGATTTTATATCAAAAGCGTCGCGTAAACCTACGGTCACCAAATTGAATGCATAAACCATTAACATGATAGCAAGACCCGGTAAAATAGCGAGGAAAGCCGCATTCATAATGATATAACCGTAATGCTCTTTGATCATTCCACCCCAAGTGGGCATAGGTGGTTGTGCGCCAAAACCCAGGAAACTCAAGCCCGCTTCTAATAATATGGCAGCTGCAAAATTGGAAGACGCCAACACCAATATAGGTCCGATGATATTAGGAAGAATATGACGGCGTATGATACGGGCATTGTTAAATCCCATTGCCCTTGCCGCTTCCACAAACTCGGTATGTTTTAAGCCTAGCACCTGGCCTCGTACAAGTCGCCCAACTTCCACCCACATTGAAAGGCCCACGGCGATAAAGATTTGCCATAAGCCCTTACCCAGAGCGAATGAGATAGCAATTACCAGCAACAATGCAGGCAGCGCCCATAAAATATTCATTACCCAGCTTAATGCGGCATCGACCCAGCCGCCAAAATAACCGGCCATCGATCCAACCAATATACCAAGCAAAAGACTAATGATCACCGAAACAAAGCCAACCGCCAAAGATACGCGCGATCCCAGTATAAGCCGGCTCAGCAGATCGCGGCCATAAATATCGCTTCCGAACCAAAATCTACGCTTGATGATTTGCCGGTCGATGATCTTATTTTGCAGGTCAAGGTATTGACGATCAGTCAGCGGAAAACTAAGCTTACTGCCCGAATAAGTAGTAACTGACGCCAGGCTGCCATTGTAAAGTGGTTTAACGCCGTAAACCACCTCAAACAGGTTGTACGAAGATTTGATAGGTTTATCTTCATCGCCTACATATTCATCAATCGCAATAGAATCTTTGATAAAATGATAACTGACGATCGGAATATCTTTAAAAAATGACGGTTGCCCGAACAGCATTTTAGTAAAAAACCCAACGGTATCTACGGGTGCATTCCTGCGAATACGCAACATGCTAAATTCGGATCCCGGCTTTTTAGTACCCAGCTGTATGGTCATATTATTGGCCATGGGTGTTGAATCGGGCATTACCAGGTAACCCAAAATAGCGACAAGCACCGAAAAAGAGATAAACAGGAGTGCGGCAATGGCTATTTTGTTGCGTTTGAATGCCTGCCAGGTTCGCTGCGATGGGGTTTGCTCGGCCAAGTACTTTTTAGATCAGTTCGGCTAAATATCGCTTATTTTGAGTGGAAAGGCAATGTGAATTCCAAAATATCATTTAAAACATAATTGTTATACATTATTCGTAAATTTGATTACAAAGCATTGAAATGGATACATATACGATAAAAATCAGGTATGAAAAAGCTTTAAAGCTGATAAGGGATCTTGAATCGTTGAATCTAATTCAGGTAGTCAGCAAAAATTCGAAGGAACCGAAACCAGCGCTTTCGTCGATTTTATCTGGTAGTATTAGCGTGTAAGAGGCCAATACTATGCAAGTTGAATTAAAGAAAATGAGGGATGAATGGCAACGGGATTCTTAATAGATTCAAATATTATCATTGATTTCTCAGCTAAAAAATTAGCGGGTAAACAGCACGAATAAGTCGCTGAAATAATCGACAATTTTCCCCAAATATCGGTAATCAATAAAATTTAACTCCTTGTATTTGAAGTAGTTCCACCGAAAATTAAACTATTTATAGATCAGGTTTCAATAATTGGCCTTGACGATGCAGTGGTAGATTTGACCATCGCTTTGCGAAAAGAATACAAAATAAAGCTACCGGATGCTATTATTGCCGCTACAGCCCTTGCAAACGATTTGACTATTGTCACAAACAATATAAAGGACTTTAGTAATATTAGTGGGTTACAACTTATAAACCCTTATTCTATTACCTAACGCACTAACCTGCCTTTCCACTCATATTTACGTGTATTGCCGATCAGGCCGATATACACAAAATAAACCACGTGTACAGGTATCAATAGGAGGAGTAAAACCATGAGTGCTTGCCGTTTTAAAAAAGACGTGATTGGAAACAGGTACGCAAACTCAAATACGAACTTTAAAAAAAACTGTAGAAGAAAGAGTTTGAAATAAAAAATATTCATGAAAGACAGTCCCGCGTTAAGCAGCAAAGACACATTGAATAACCAGATACTAATAGCCAGTGCCACGATCTTTCCGTCTTTATAATGAACCGATTTAGATGCCCAACGGCGGCGTTGGTTGAGGAACGAACGCAGGTTCGGTTTGGCATGGGTATAAACAATTGCTTCGCGTTGTTTCAGGAAACCTATCCGACCTGGGTATCGCAGGGCCACTTTT
Organism: uncultured Mucilaginibacter sp.; assembly: GCA_903863845.1. GTDB lineage: Bacteria > Bacteroidota > Bacteroidia > Sphingobacteriales > Sphingobacteriaceae > Mucilaginibacter. The sequence goes on from CAIPDP010000073.1 coordinate 13,317, forward strand.
TGCAGGAGCAACTCATCATCGCCGGATGCCAGATTATCGATCCCTGCAAAGCCGCCTACTTCATAAAATACATCTTTCCGGTAAGCCAGGTTTGCCCCATTGCAGGTAGAGGCCCTTTTATTGCCGATGAAGGAAGCACCTATTCCGATGAGGTATGCAAACTCAAGGGTTTGCATTAATTCGAATAAGCTCTTTTCCTGAAAATAGGTTACAGGAGACGAGATCATAACCAGGTTATTCACCTCAAAATACGACGCCACCGATGAGAGCCATTGAACTCCCATCCGGCAATCAGCATCAGTAGCTACCATCAATTCACCGGTCGAATGTCCGATAGCCATTGCAATGGCTTTTTTCTTGTATGAATTAAGCGGCTGGCCTTCTTTCATCTGCAATAAAATAACACCCTGCTTTTCATACCTCCGTATTATTTCTGCCGTTTTATCGGAAGAATGATCGTCAACGATAATGATCTCAGTTAACTCTTTGGGGTAGTCCTGGGCCAGGATATCATCGATAGTTGCGCTTATAATATGTTCCTCATTGCGTGCTGCTATCAAAACGGTAACCCGGGTACGAAAATTCCTGTTGTAAATACCCGGGGGGGTGATCCTTTCCCAACCCCTGATAAAATAGACGATCAGCGACAGGTAAATGCCGGTAAGCAATAGCGAGAGTATACTAATTAGCGCGGTCAAAGAATCGGAGTTTTAAAACAAATACGGAGCCTAATATAGCAGGTACAATAAGGTTGATGAACCAGATCGATGAAACTGCCGCCATAACAGCCAGGTTTTGCGTAGTAATATAAACAAAAAATGCAGTGGCCGTGTAATTGCGCACCACGATATCAAACAAATCGAGTGAGGGTAAAGCCGACTGGATGAAGAACAAAATAAATACCATCATCATCATCGGGAAGGCCGGCATTTCCGGCATCAGCAAGTGTATGACCAGGTAATACTGGAAAGAAAATACGAAAAAACGGGTCAGGCAAAAGCCCATGATATTAAGCAATTCGTGGGTATGATACCGATCGAGAATATCAAAAAAGCGATGGTACTTTTTAAGAAATTTGATGCGGTTAAGCAATGTAACCAGCCAGCTGATATTAAAGTAAAATATCAGCAACAAAACGACAAAACTTATAGCTGCCAGCGAAAGGGATAACGAGACAACAATGTTCAGCTGCAGGTAAGAAAACATGAACCAGATGAGCGCGATCAAACCCAGGGTATTGGTAATGATGTTTTGCCCAAACGATCCAACTGCCATTGCAAACACACCATGAATACGTTTGCGGCTTGGTAAAAACATTACCCTGCCTCCATATTCTCCGATGCGGTTAGGCGTAAAAACGGCCCAGGTGAGCCCGCAAAAAACGGCTTCGATGGCCTGCCAGTTACTGATATTACTGAGTTCGCGGGTTACGTACTTCCATTTGAGTGCTTCTGTCAGCCAGTTAACCAACATCAGTAATACGACGCAGGTCATTACAATAAAGGCGCGTTTATGGTTGATCGCAGCGATCAGTTTTTCAAATTGCCTTAAATTCTCGTTGTTATTTACCCGGCGGTAAATGATCACGAACGCTAAAAGGATGATGGCAGCTTTTAGCGAATACGACAACAGTTTTTTTGCGGCAGCAGTCAACAGAAAGAATTTCTGCAATGTTACGAAATGTTGATGGTTGATGGTTCATAGATCAGGGCAGAAAAAAAGGAAATACCTCTCCACCGTGATCCATGAACCATCAACTATTTCAATCTCGGTTTCAGGAACGCAAGTGTATTTTCATAGGCGTCTTTTGTCGCCGAACTATCGTAAATAGGATTGCTTGGGTTGGCAAATCCATGATCGGCATCATATTGGTGCAGGTATAATTTTTTTCCCGCAGCTTTCATATCACCGGCGAATTTAGCCACAACTTTGGGGTTTATCCATCCGTCTTTATTGGCAAAATTGCCCAACACATCGCTATGCAAAGTTTTAAGTTTGTTAACATCCTGCTCAGGCATTCCATAATACATTACCGTAGCAACACCCTGTTTGCCGGTAAGCAATGCCGTTTGCAGGCTCCAGCCGCCGCCAAAACACCAACCTATAGTAGCGATGTGTGCATTCGGACCAACATAAGCAATGGCTGCTTTAATTATGGCTACAGCACGGTCTTCTTTAACGGCTTGCATATACTTGCCTGCATCCTCGCGGGTAGTGGCAACTTTACCATCGTACAGGTCAAGGTCGAGCACATTAACATCACCCAGATCGTTGTACAGTTTTTCCGATTCATGCTTTACGAAATCATTTAAACCCCACCATTCGTGGATCACAAAAAGCCAGTTTTTTGTTGGTTTTTTAGCCTTAAGCTCAAAGGCATTGGCGGTGCTGCCATCAGCTACGGGATAAGTGATCGCCTTTCCGATACTGCTTTGAAAATGGTAGATCTTTGGATTAGCATGTGCCATCACAAATTTTTTGTCGGATGCCAGCATAGCAAATTGCTGTGTTGAAGATGGCTTTGTGCAGCAGGCCATTTTGCTTTGCGAAAAAGCCGAAACAAAGCTGAGTAGGATTGAAGTTAATAGAACTAATTTTTTCATGTTTTTTATGTTTGGTTTCATTTAATAGCAAAAGGAGCATCGGTCGACAAAATGATGATATTTCTATTGAATAACCTACAACTTAAAAAAAGTATTACGAATATTTGACAAGCGGAATAAATAGCCCTTTAAAGTTGCTGCCGACTTTCCGATTCCTATCTCAAAATCTCTCTGATGTCCTCCGCCGAAAGCGATTTGATAAAACTTTCCTCAGTTGTTATGAGCGATTGCGCCACCTTGAGCTTGCGCTGCTGCAGGGCCACTATTTTTTCTTCTACCGTATCTTTAGTGATAAATTTGTAGATGAACACATTTTTGGTTTGCCCGATGCGGTGTGTACGGTCAATTGCCTGCTGTTCGACAGCCGGATTCCACCAGGGATCGAGGATAAATACATAATCAGCTTCGGTCAGGTTGAGCCCAACACCGCCGGCTTTGATCGAGATGAGGAATACCCTTGTCTTTTCGTCCTCCTGGAATTTTTTCACCACGTCGCCCCGGTTCTGGGTACTGCCATCCAGGTATACATAGGCGATACCCTCGCGATTAAAATGGTCACGATAAATATTGAGCTGCTTTACAAATTGCGAGAAGATCAGCACTTTGTGCCCACCTTCAAGCACGTTGGCCAGCGTATGCACAACGTTCTCGAATTTGCCCGAATCTCCTTCATATTCTTCATCGATCATAGCTGGGTGATTGGCTATCTGCCGCAACTTGATCAAGCCCTGCAATACCTGCATTTGTGCCTGCCCGTAGGTGCCATCTTCCAGACTCCTCAATAACTCGTTACGGTATTCCGATTTAACTTTTTCGTACACATTGGCCTGCTCATCACTCATTTTGCAATAGAAAAGGTTCTCGGTTTTTGGCGGCAATTCAGTAGCAACTTGTTCTTTGGTACGTCGTAATACAAAGGGTTTGATCAATGCTTGTAGTCGCTTTGCCTTTTCCTCGTCTTTTTTCTTTTCGATAGGCGTTACAAACTCGTTCAGGAAAAACTGTTGGCTTCCCAATAAGCCCGGGTTAATGAACGACATCTGTGTCCAAAGGTCGTTCACCGAATTCTCGACCGGCGTGCCACTCAAAATCAGCTTATATCGCGATTTCAATTGCTTTACGGCCTGGTATGATTTGGAAGACGGGTTTTTGATATTCTGACTTTCATCCAATATGATGTACTCGAAAAAATAATCCTTCAGCAGGTCGATATCTATTCTGGTAATACCATAGGTGGTGATCACAACATCGTAATTGGTAAACACTTCCGGCGATTTATACCTGAACGTACCTGTATGCACCATGATTCGCAGCTTGGGTGCAAACTTTTTAGCCTCGTTCAGCCAGTTGTAAATGAGCGAAGTTGGCATCACGATGAGTGAAACGCTTTTACTGCCATTTGCTTCTATTGCTTCTTTATGCTTTTGCAGGAGCGCCAGCGTTTGGATAGTTTTGCCTAAACCCATATCATCGGCCAGGCAGCCACCAAAATGGTATTGCTGTAAAAAGTGGAACCAGTTAAAGCCGGCTTTTTGGTATGGTCGCAACTGGCCCTTAAAATGATTTGGCAGGGCGATATCACCTACGTCCTCAAACTCACTTAACTTTTGCAGTTTACGGCTCATCGTAACACCTGCAAGCTCGCCTTCGGCCAGCTCATTTACCAGGCCTATATGATGCCTGCGAAGCCTGATATGCTGGTTACCTTCGGAAAAATGCAGCAGGTTGCCGTATTGAGAAAACCATTTTTCGGGTATCACGGCTATTTCGCCATTAGGTAAGGTGAATTCCTTTTTATGGTTCAGGATATGATTTTTTAGCTGAATAAACGGGATCTTGTAAGGCCCGAAATAAACCACGGCATAGATATCGAACCAGTCGTTATTTTCCCTCACCTCCACATCGATTTTGCTGCTGCCAAACAGGTATTTTTTTTGCCCCTCAGGCTGCTCGATCTCGAATCCTGCCGCGATCAGCTCTTCATGATGCTGGTTAAGCCATTCGAAAATTGATAGTGAACGATCGCTTTCATCTTCGGCATTTGCCACTTCAAGGTTTTGAAATAAGCTCGATACAACCTGCAGGCCCAATTCTTCCAATAGCAACAGTTTACCTTTTTCCCAGGCTACCGAACGCTTGATACGGTGAAAAAGAAAATTATCGCCATTTTGCTCCATCCTAACCGACACATGCCTGCCATCACCAAAAGGGAAAACATAACCGGCATACCTGAAACACAATTGTAACTGCGAAGTACCACCTTCAACATAGATCGGCTTTAATATGGGTGTAGCTTCATATTTCTCGGTATTAATGGTAAATCCCTCCGCATAAACCTTATGTTTTTCGATGAGCGGTGCTACAAATTTCTCGAAATAAGGAAGCTCTGAGGATCTGGGAATAGCGATATATCTCTTATTTAAAAAAGGGACCAGCTTTTTACCTTCTATTTCTTTGTCGAAATAATATAATGTATCATCCAACAACATCCAGGCGGGTTGGTTGCAAATGATCTCGGCATTTTTGAACATGAACTCGATGCGCATGCCATGGTATTTGATGGTAGGGAAATACCTGATCTCGGTTTCATCGCGCCTGAAATGGAAAAGTACAGAAGCAGGCTCGGTGGCAATTTGCAATCTTCGTTCGGCAGGATAGCCTTCCTTGCTCATGGCATAAACCTGTTTTTGGTTGAGCAGGAGCAATGCTTCGGCCATACGCTTTTCTATTTTAGGACGGATAGTATCGAACAGCTGATCATTGAATACTTTCCCAAAAAATTCAAACGGCCGGATCGGCTTTTTATAGTAACGCTTAATTATGTTACCCTGCTCAATTTCCTCTAAATATTTGATCAGTTTAAAATCGGTCTCATCCAGGTATTGGCTGAATTCTTTTGCAGTATTAGAAAATAGTCGCTGGTAGGTAAGGGAAAATTCGCCGTTAGGGTTAAGCTGTACAATATGCGGCTCGATCAAAAAACCGAGATATTCATGCCGGCAAACGGCATAAATTACCTGGCAGGGTTTTGAACTATCGACGCGTAACATCCTTTATTAAAAAATAAAGAGAAATTACGATGAAGAAAAAATTCAAACCTAAACAGTTTTATCAGTAATAAAAAGGGTTTGGGGTTAAATAATTGTTAATAGTGGCTTTAATGTTTATTTTATTGCCACAGGCTTTATCCAACGTGGGGAGTATGATGGTTCGCAGGGGTACATATCCCGAATAAAAAATATACCGTCAAAAACATAGTTCCATCTGGCCAAGTAATTATTATGTCCCATCGCTTTCATATAAAAGTACCAGGAGGAATTTGGGTATTGAATATTGAATCTTTGGAAATCTACAAAAGCGTAGGCTGTTTTTCTATCGATCCACCTTTCAAAGCCGTCTGCTCTGGGCGGGAATAATTTAAAGGGCTTTGTACCCAGCCGTCCACCTTCACCACCGTAAGAAGTAAAACCAATAGAATAGATTTTCTTTTCCCTTTCTATTTTGGACAATACATCACCCATTACTGTGTCAGCATCAAAAAAATGCTCTTTCATATTTGATTCAAGGCGCATAGTATGGTAGTCTGCAGCCCAGACAATTATTTTTTGATTTTTAAACTTGACATCAGTGAGCCACATTAAGTTTCTCGCCATAAGGATATCACGTGCATTTAATGATTGCTTTTTTGTTAATGCCAATATTTTGGAGGCTTCAACCTGCTGTATCAGGTTGTCAACTATCAAAAGCCAGAAATTATCCGGTTTAACTACGGCGGACATTTCCTTTTTTATAGTACCCAAATATTGCATACAGGTATCTATCCGTGAAATATCCGCCGGTTGTTTTAAAGTCCAAATTTTTGAAGAATCTATCAGCGAAATAATACCTGAAGCGAAGTTAATTCTTTTGGTAATCGGCAGATGGTAACTTTTTAATGCCGAATCAAGGCTTTTACCGAGGTGGCGCAGAGAATAATTTAAATACTGTTGACAATCAAAGCCCGTGATGGTTAATGGTGAGCTCGAATTCCACGTGGTAGGGATATAGTTGAAAAACAAATTAGTACAACTTTTACACGCTGTCCAAATTGGGAAAATATTGCGCCATAAAAAGCTATCAATTGCTAATTCTTGCTTAGGCAGCTTATCCCAGCCTTCATTTAGGCTGAAAAAATCCGACTCAAAAGCCAGGACATTAAACCCCTTTTTTTCATGCAGGTATTTTATCAGGCGCGTTTTAGCAAGAAAGGTGGGTGCATCACCATGATCCTGCTCGCCGAGCATCACAATTGTTGCATCGTTGATCGCATCACCGATTGGTTCCAAATCTGCATAATTTACTGAGTCAGGCTCAACAGTTAATATTGGGACTGCATTCTTTCCGACATAATCTTTTATTAGTTGTTGAGCTTTTGCCCGAGTAGCAGATATTGAAAGGGCTAGTAGCAAAAATGAAGCTGTAATATTCAGTAATTTAAGCCTCATCATTTTAGATTAAAAAGTGTTGGGTATATGGTTCCTGACGTTGATTATGTTTTAAGACGCTATAATTTAATATCTCCCTCAAACACCCACTTCGCCGGACCCTCTAAAAAAATATTAGTAAAATGCTGCCCATCTATTGTTTCGAAGCGGATATTTAAATCTCCGCCCAAAACTTTCACCGGCGTTTGGATCTTACCAGTTTGACCAAAATGTTTGGCCATTGCCAGGGCAACTGCTGTAACCCCGGTACCACAGGCATAGGTCTCATCTTCAACTCCGCGCTCGAAGGTGCGTACGAAATAGCCTTGTTCCAGCGGTTCAACAAAATTGATATTGATGCCATGCTGCTTGTAGGTAGCATTGTTTCGGATGGCATAGCCATCGTGATAAACGTCTTTATCTTTCAGGCCGCTAACCAATTGCACGTAATGAGGAGAACCCGTATTTAAAACATAGGCTTCGCCATCAAGATCAACCTTATTCACATCGATCATCTGCAGACTCACCCAATCGCCGGAGTCTGAAATTTTGGCATGATGCGGTCCGTCAACTGCCAAAAAATTCGTCTCTGTGTCAATAATTCCCAAAAATTTGGCAAATGCAACAATACAGCGCCCGCCATTGCCACACATACTGCTCGGTTGCCCGTCGGCATTATAATAAACCATTTCAAAATCGAAATCGGGCTTGTCCTGCAAAAACATGATCCCATCGCCACCTATGCCAAACCGGCGGTCGCAAAGGCGCGCGATAAGCCCTGTATCATGGTGATTTACAGCATTTTTGCGGTTATCAACCATGATAAAATCATTGCCGGCGCCCTGGTATTTATAAAAACTAAGTTTCAATTTTAATGTTTGTATTTAACGGTAATACTACAAAGGAACAATAAGTCGGAATATTATTGATCACCCTGCTTCTTTTTATTTAACAAAATTTAACAAAATTACTTATAACTAACCATTGACGATTACGTCTATATGGTATTAAATTTGAAGTCTATATCTTACCAAAGATTAAACATTTAAACAGAAATTGAATAATTCGGTGAAACCCTCCCCGGTTGTTGATTGCGAAAATGAGGGGTAGTTTCGAAACCATTAAAAAACAGATCAGAGAAAATGAAAAAGTTTGGTTTAACAGTATTAACCGCTTTCCTTGGCGGTGCATTGGCGCTGAGCGCATACAAAGTAATCGAGAATAGGTATGCAAGCGGCATGAGCCTAGACGAAAAACAAAAAGTTTATTTCACAAACAACCCCTTACCCTCACCATCTGTATCTTCAGCGGGCGAAGTCGATTTAACGCAGGCTGCCGCTGAAGTTACTCCGGCAGTTGTTTATATCCGCACAACCTATGCAACAGAAGAAAACAGCGGGCAGGATCAGATGCAGCAATTATTTGGCGACATGTTTGGGCAGCATATGGCACCACAAGGTCCGCAAATGGCATCTGGTTCGGGTGTTATTATTTCGCCTGATGGATATATCGTAACCAATAACCACGTAGTGGCAAAAGCCGAAAAAATTGAAGTGGTAACTAACGATCACCACCATTACACCGCGAAAGTGATCGGCACCGATCCTAATACCGACCTTGCACTGATCAAGATCAGCGGCGACAATCTGCCGATCGTTAAGTTTGGCAACTCCGATGCTGTAAAGGTTGGAGAGTGGGTTTTGGCAGTAGGTAACCCTTTCCGCCTTACTTCAACCGTTACTGCAGGTATCGTAAGCGCTAAAGGCCGTAACATTAATATCATCGGTCATGAAGATCAGGAACAGGATCAGATGACGCCATTCGGACGTATGCATGTACAGCGCCAGGGCGGAGCAAAAGTAAATTCGGGTATCGAATCATTTATACAGACTGATGCAGCGATCAATCCGGGTAATAGCGGTGGTGCTCTGGTAAACTCCAGAGGCGAACTGATTGGTATCAATGCTGCGATCGCTTCACAAACCGGTTCATACGAGGGTTATGGTTTTGCTATTCCGATCAACCTGGCACGTAAAGTGTTGAACGATATCGAAAAATACGGTGCTGTAAAACGTGGCTACCTTGGTGTAAGCTTTAAAGAACTTGACCAGGATCAGGCCGATGCATTGCACATCAGCCAAACTACCGGCTTGTACGTTGATCAGGTAGCTCCGGGTAGTGGTGCTGAACAAGCTGGCTTGAAACATGGAGATATCATCACCAAAGTAAACGGCAAAACAGTATATGAATCGTCTGACTTGCAGGAACCGGTAGCCCGTTTAGCTCCTGGCGATAAGATCGACCTGGGTGTTTTACACGAAGGCAGCGAAAGAAATGTTGCGGTAACACTGAAAGCTGATGCTGGCAACCTGAGCCGCAGCACAGCGATGACCAAATCAGCCGAAGAAATGTATAACAAACTCGGCGCAAGCTTTAAACAATTGAGCCCGGCCGAAAAAGCAAAATTCCACGTGACTCATGGTGTGCTGGTTACTCAGGTTCGTCCGGGATTGTTATTTGACGAGACTCAGATACCAGTTGGCTCGGTAATCACCGGCATCAATAAGCAGCCTATCAACAATGTCGATGATATTGGTAATGCTCTTGGCGCATCTAAGAATGGAACTCTGAGCATTTCAGGTGTGCTTCCTGATGGAACAACCTTCAATAATATGTTCAGCAACGGCGATCAATAATAAGTTTGAATGAGTAGTTTAATAGAAAACCCGGCTTTTTGGCCGGGTTTTTTTGTTTACCGGATCAGGTTTAATTAAAATACATTGAACAGGTTATACTCCAGCCGCAACAGGTAGGTGTTGGCGCTTGACCGAACCATATCATTATAAAGCGGTGTTCGATAGGCAAAGTCGACCCTAATAAAACTGTTAATGATCAATTGAAGCCCCGGGGCAACATCCAAATAACTTTGTCCATAACCCGGATTATTTTTCCCGAGCAATTCAGCATAGATATTAAGGTTTACCTGGTTGTAATTCTCATATTTCCGGGGGAAAAGCAAATAGCCTGCAGACAGGGTATAGGCAAGCGCATCATGTGAATTGCCCGGAGGTATCGCAAAATCACCAGTATTTGGGAAGGCCCGAACGTAACTTTCACTTACCGAGATCGCCAGTTTATGTATAAGCCTGGTAAAAACAACACCAGTTTGTACGCCGCTGTTATCGCCTTCAAGGCTAATTTCCTGGTAAGGCACCGGGTTATTGATGGCGGCTGCTTTTACAAAAAATGCGCCCCTGAAATGACTTTGCACCGAGTCGACCGAAAAAAACCTGTATTTAGCGTAAACACTGCCTCCCTCGAAATGTTGGTTAGGCTGGTAATAATCGGAAGCATACAACGAGCCATGAAGCATCAGGTTTTTGTTGGCGCCAAACATCAATTCGATGCTTGTGCGATCTTTGTACGATGGGTTAAAATAACCCTGGTTCTCGATCCTGATGCCTAAAGAGTGCGTTGCCATATTACTGGCAGGTTCGGTATTGATATACAATTCCTGCGAAAAAGCAGGGGAAATGACCGCCACCAGCCAAAGGGTAACGAATATCGTTTTCATAGCTGATCAATTAAAAACTATATCGTTATATGGTAAACATGTCCACTGCCGGGGGTTTCGATTGCATCGGGCTTAAACTTTTTGGAAACGGATAGTGGTGCAAAACCTTTATCGACCAATGTGAACGCTACTGTACCTGTAGGGTTTTTATTGTCGGTATTTACTAACCTGAAGGTATCGCCATCGTAGCTAAAACTATTGTTGATGACCTTAACCGCGTCAAAATTGAAAGTTGCTTTCAGGCTGTTGACAAAAAATCCGGCATTTTCTACCTTTTTGCCGATCTGCGCTATATTGACCGGGGCGTCTTTTTTAAAGGTTATCACAAATACATTGCGGTTCAGATCAGCTTTAATATCGCTGATAAAACTCAGCGTACGGAGCGATTTTTCTGTCGCTTTTGAGCACATAGAACAAGTTAGGCCGCTAACCTGTAGCTCAGCTTTGATGAATTGCGCTTTCGCTGCGCCGGAAATAATTAATAGGATTATAAATATTTTAAGTGTTTTCATTATGATCAAAAATTTAATCGTAAAAATTAATAGCAAGGCGCGTCGCGCCAGATTGGATAGTACGAATAATTTAGGATCAGATCCTGAAGTTGCAGTTTTTAAGATAGGCCGAAACAGGTGATAAAGGTGGTCCACGATAAGTTGTTCCGGCAGTTGCAAACCCCGTAGGAAGCAATGTAGGATCCAGGCGATAAAGCCGGGGTAAAATAGCAGCATAAACTTTACCCGAAAAAACGGATAAAGCACTTTGGTGTGCATCTTTCACCTTAACGTCGATCCGCTTGTCTTTACAGCAACTCATCTTCCGTGCACCTGCGCCCTTGCTGCATTCTTTGGCAGGGGCATCGATGCGGATTGAAGAAAGACGGTTGAAGCAATAATGAAGATTCAATGCAAAGCCCGACACGGTACCGAGGTACAGCATCGCCAGAAATAATATGGCGGACTTTTTTAACATCATACAAAATTAAGGTTTTACATTAGCATTACCCCTAAAATTTTAAATGGTGATTTGTTAATGATAATTTAGCGCTTCCTGAACTGTTATAAAACCAAAAAAACTAATATGAAAAAGATGCTTTTTTACCTTGCTGCCTACCTTTTAGCAGGAACCAGCCAGGCACAGAATTTAAAACTGCCGGCCTTAAGTACAACTCAAACCATAGAGCAGGAGTTGGGCCTCGGTAAGATCACTTTAACTTACTCCCGGCCAGATATCCGTGGTCGTAAAATTTTTGGGGGCCTTGAGCCCTGGGGCACCGTTTGGCGCACTGGTGCCAATGCCGCCACGATCATTAAATTCTCTGATGATGTAGTCCTCGAAGGATATAAAGTACCTGCCGGAGAATACGGTTTATTTTCTATCCCCGGCCAGGATGAATGGACCGTGATCCTCAATAAAACAGCCCATCAATGGGGTGCCTATGACTATAAAGCATCAGATGATCTGTTGCGATTTAAGGTGAAGACCATCAATCATACCGACCCGCTGGAAACCCTGACCTTCCAGTTTATCAATGTCGACCAAACTAAGGCTGAATTGGAGTTTCGCTGGGAAAAAGTGTCCTTTTCGTTCCATATTACGGTAGATCCGGATGCTCAGGTGATGGCCGATATTGACCGCATCATGAACAAAGACAGCAAACCTTATTTTAATGCAGCGGTATACTACTATGAAAACAACAAAGACCTGAAAAAAGCGCTTGAATGGATCAGTACCGCTGAAAAAGCAGACCCCAAGGCACCTTATTTAAAAGTTTGGAAAGCACGTATCCAGCTAAAGGACGGTGACAAAGCAGGCGCATTATCCACCGCTACGGAAGGAGTAAAACTGGCACACGAACAAAATGATGCCGAATATGAACGCCTTAACCAGGCGGTTGTCGATCAGGCGAAAAGTTAGGCGCGTTGCGGTTAGCACTTGGAGAAGTATTGAGAAGAATGCGGAGTGCGGAGTGCCGAATGCGGAATGATTAATGACCCGAAGAGTTACGAAGTTTAAGAAACTTCGTAACTCTTTTTGTTTGGTAGCACTAAATTCAACAACCCGGAAATTATGATCACCAAGAAACAACCAATAGCATTTAACCACAAATAGGCGATCTGATCGGTAAGGCCCATCCAAATGATGATCAGTTCTGTTATGACAGCAGCTATAAATACCGAGTTGCCGCGTATTCTCTTCAGATAAAATGCGACTACAAATACGCCAAGGATAGTTCCGTAGATATAGGACCCTAACTGGTTAACTGCCTCCAGCAGGTTGCCCATTTTACCGGCATACAGCGCCATACCGATACAAACCAATCCCCAGAAAATGGTAGCTGCCCGCGATACGTTCAGGTAGTTTTGATCGGATCCGTTTGGGTTGATGATGCGTTTATAAATATCAACTACCGTTGTAGATGCCAGCGAATTGAGTGCGCTTGCTGTAGAACCCATTGATGCCAGGAATACGATCGCGATCAACAACCCGATCAATCCCTTCGGCAAATTATGCGTTACGAAATTGAGGAATACGTAATTGGTGTCGTTGGTTGCATCGCTTTTGCTATCTGTCTTTTTGATAATATTTATCGCTTTGCTCCTTATCCCGGTTTGCACAGAATCGGCGTGTTTAAGCGCGATCAGATCTGCCGGCGATCTATTACCGTTGAAATAGGCATTTGCAGCCAGCTTTTTTTGTTCGAAGGCATCAGAATACTGCTTTTCAAGTTTATTGTATTCATTCGCATAGCTGCTTTGCTTAACCTGCTGCACCTCGTAATTATTAAAAAACAAAGGCGGTTGGTTAAACTGGTAAAATACGAACACCAGCACACCGATCAATAAGATCAAAAACTGCATCGGTATTTTGATCAGTCCATTCATGATGAGGCCAAGGCGACTTTGGCCGATGGAGCTGCCCGTAAGGTACCTTCCCACCTGGCTTTGATCGGTCCCAAAATAGGAAAGTTGCAAAAAGAAACCACCTATGAGTCCGCTCCAAACCGTATAGCGGTTATTGATATCAAATTTCCAGTCGATCACATTCATCCTGCCCAACTTACCGGCCAAATGCAATGCTTTTCCGAAACCCAGTCCCGCGGGTAGCAAATGAACAACCAGTATACCCGCTGCAAACATACCCAGGAAAATGATGCTCATCTGCAACAGCTGGGTATAGGACACGGCTTTGGTGCCTCCGTAAACGGTATAAAATATTACCAGTCCGCCAATAAACAGCGTCGTATAAACTACGTTGATATTGAGTATGGCCGATAGGATGATAGATGGCGCATAAATGGTGATGCCGGTTGACAGGCCTCGTTGAACCAGAAATAAAAAAGCGGTAAGCGCCCGGGTTTTTAAGTCGAAGCGCTGCTCCAAAAACTCATAGGCCGTATATACTTTTAATCGGCTAAAAATGGGCACAAAAGTGATGCACAGCACGATCATGGCCAGGGGCAGTCCGAAATAGAACTGCACAAAACGCATCCCATCCGAAAAAGCCTGTCCGGGTGCCGATAAAAACGTGATAGCGCTTGCTTGTGTGGCCATAACAGAAAGCCCCACGGTATACCAGGGCATAGAACGTCCGCCAACCAAAAACTGATCGATATTTTGCTGTTTCCCGCTTTTCCAGATCCCGTAGATGACGATCCCTGAAAGCGTTAGGCCCAATACGATCCAGTCGATTAAACTCATTCTATTATAGTAAAAGCAGAAAGCTGTAAATTGAGAACCTGTTTACCCGGTAATTTAGGCGAAATAATCGAAACCAATCATTTCAGTGCCTCGGTGATCAGCCAAAAGGATAAAATTAAAAAAACCAGCCATACGATAACGACACCGTAAAACTGGTTCCAGCTTTTTATGAATGAAGGAAGATCGGGATCAACGATCTTCACGACCCCGTACAAATACGTTTAAAAACAGTGCTGCTGCAAGCAAGCCCAATAAGCCGCCAACCGGGATCCAAACCCAGCTAACATCAAGCACCCAACCGGTAAACAGACCTGATACCAATGCAACCAGGTAATACAGGTTATTGATGCTTTTTTCTTTTCCTTCGTGTGTGTGTGCCATGATATTCAAATTACAACCTTGCAAAAGTAATTGTTTATATGATGTGTAGCAAGGGGATAAATAAATTAGCTTTTATAGCATCGCAAATAACAATTTACGGTGTTTGACACTAAGATGACCCGGCTGAAGTCATGAAATCAGCATTCACTTCGGGGTATTGAACTGAGTTCGTATCTTGGCCACCTTATAAAATTCATCGGGCAGACCGGGAATCCGGCTAATGAAATTATTCCGCAAACTACATACAACGTTAACAATGCTAATGCTGGTTTATTGCATTAGGGGGGTTTCCTATGCACAGTCGATGCCTATAGCGAGGCAAACAATAGCGGCCGATACTACCGATAAAGCGAAAAATAATTTTAAGGATACGACGGTTCGGTCAAAAGACCTTTTTGATGTATTCAGCAGCATTTTTCATAAAAATAAAATAATGGTGAAACAGAAGGACACCATTACTACCAAACCTGAATTTTCTGTTATTCCTGCTTTAGGCTATACGCTTGAAACAGAGTTTGTGGTGTCATTGACCGGCAACGTAGCCTTCAGAACCGATTCATTGGCGCATATTTCTACGATCTCTACCAATATCGGTTATACACAAAACAGGCAATTCACCTTCCCGATCGAATCTGAGATCTGGACCAAAAATAATGAGTACAGCCTCGTAGGCGACTACCGCTTTTATAAATACCCGCAAAGTACCTACGGGCTTGGCACCAATGCCAATATAAAAAACGAGGAACCGATGGACTATATTTATTTCAGGTTCCACGAGATCGTATTAAAAAACATTGTTGGTAATTTCTTTGCCGGTGGTGGTTATATTGTTGATTACCACGTAGGAGTTACCCATCAGGGGCCAGTAAACGGTGCCGCATCAGACTATACTGCTTATGGTCCGCAGACTAAGACAATATCGTCGGGTGTTAGTTTTCAACTGCTTTACGATACGCGCGAAAATTCCATTTACCCCGACGACGGATCTTATGCCTCGCTGCAGTTTCGCGATAACCGAACTTTTTTTGGCAGCAGCAGCAACTGGCGCTCGCTGATCATCGACCTGCGAAAATACTTTAAATTCCCGGAGGGTACCGACAATGTGCTGGCCCTTTGGAGTTACGATTGGCTTACGCTTACTGGTAAACCGCCCTATCTCGACCTTCCCGCAACTGGTTGGGACCCCTATGCCAGCACCGGCCGGGGATACATTCAAGGTCGTTTTCGCGGAGCCCAGGAAGTTTATGCTGAAGCCGAATACCGTTTCAAGATCACTCGCAACGGATTATTCGGTGGCGTTGTTTTTAGCAATGCACAAAGTTTTTCTGGTGCACCTGGCACGCCGCTTCAATCGATACAGCCCGGTTACGGTACCGGCCTTCGCATTAAATTAAATAAACTGAGCAAAACCAATATCGATATCGACTATGGCTTTGGTCGCCAGGGCTCAAGGGGCCTGTTTATTAACGTAGGTGAACTCTTCTAGGACACGATTTAGGATTTGATGGATTTAGTAGGATGCACCTTTTCTTTTAAATCCTATATTTATAATCCCTTAAATCCATCAAATCTTAGAATCGTGTCTTTGTGATGAGGTTGACAAATAAACGATATGCTCCCGGTACCCCGGCAGGGAGCTGGCGGAAAAATGCGAGCGATGTATAAACAAACCTGCCTTTGCCGTAGGATGTAGTGATCAATGCGCCATCCTGTGGTGCTTCGTTCGGGTCGGCCATTTGAAGGACGCGATGGTATTGCGGGTCGGCATCTTTGGTAAAGTAGAGGCCGCGTTCCTGGATCCAGCCATCAAAATCATTTTGTGTGATCTTATTGGGGTAATTCAATACCGGGTTTTCGGGGTCGAGGATATTTATTTTGGCGGTTTCGTCGGTTACACGCTGGTTAACTACGTTGAAAGGATATGGTCCGATTTGTTTGGTCACCAGCCCGGCGTTATTGTTATACTGCACCAACAGGTTGCCGCCATTTTTTACATATTCCAACAATTTGGGCTGCTCAACCGCCAGGCGTGGTTTTACATTATAGGCTCTTACCCCTATAACTATCGCATCATAGGCCGAAAGATCACCGCTTTCAATCTCACTTTCTGTCAACAAGTGTACGTCATAGCCTACCTGACGCAAAGCATCCGGTACCAGGTCGCCAGCACCCATGATATAGCCGATCTTTTTGCCGGCAATCTTCAGATCGAGCTGGAGCAATTTGGCTTTGGCCTGCGGGAAGATGGTAATGTTGGGGATGTGGTTATATTGGATTGAAAGTATACTATTATTGAACGTTTCCTGGTAACCGTTTACTGTTACTTCGGCTTCAATTGCACTGGTTTGCGACTGGCTGCCTGTAGGTTTCAGTGTAAAATTTTCGGTCCACTCATCGCCCTTCTTTTTACCTGTAAAAGATATACTGGCCGGACTAATAGTCCAACCCGTCGGTACTTTCAACCTTAGGCTACCACTGGCGCCATCTTTAAAACTCTGCAATTTAACAGCTATGTTTTGCGGCTGCTGGGAGTTAAAAATATAAACTGCATTTTGGATATTGGCGGTAACCGGTGGGGCAATGACCAATGGTTGGTATAGTTCGCCTTTGGCGGGATCGGTATATTTGTATTGGATAGGGCGGTCAAAATTGATGTCTTTACCAAAAATTTTGAAAGTAATATCCGTCTGGTAGGGTATATTCTCCGGCAAAGATTTTTGGTCGAAGTCCCGCATTTTATCTAGATAATCGATATCATAAGAGCCAATTCCATGAGTTTTTTCAAGCCAATAGGGTTGTGTAACCTTTCTGACTTTAAACTTCGAATCAAAGTCCTTTAGATTGGCTCGTAATTCAGGTTCATATAATCGCATGTCAGGTACTTTACTTTTAGCAGTTTCTGTAAAAAAAAATGTCATAGGACCCTCAGGAAAATCTGAATCATAAAAAGGATAAACAATACTTTGAATACGAACGTCAATGTTCGACCTTAAAATTACCTGTGTCTTAACTTGCGCACTATCATCTAATGCATAGGAGGACTGAGGAGCATAACTCTCAAACCACAATCCCGCACAAGCTGCGATCAAATCTGCCAAACCCTTTAACTTTTGTTCTTTCCAATAGGCATCACCACTCTTTTCTACCTGGCTATAAACTTTCACCAGAGCCTCCACCGACTTCTCTGGATGATTCACATTAAAGCTCTGCTGGATCGCTGCTACTTCTTTGCCAATTTGCTCCCCACCATCAACCCGGCTCCAGCTGGTGTTAACGCCGTCCATCAGGTCATCCTTCGGCGCATCACCCAAAATGGTCTTGAAATATTCAAAGGCATCACCCCTTTGCCTTGCCGAGCCAAAGCCCTGGGTTTTGTGGTTCGAGCGGCTTTCGGCTGCCAGTTCGCCATAGCCTTTTCCGAGGATTGGGTTATATACGCCAACATTCACCTTAAACTGATCGGGCGCTGTGGTATTGGTGCTGCCAAAATTAAAGGTGTTCCACATCAGCCTCTTAGGTTGCCATACTTTTACATATTTCAATTGTTCAGGGAAACGATTCGGGTCGGAAGCCGCGCTAAAAGCTTCCTGAGCCAGCATAGCCGATGCAGTATGATTACCATGTCCGCCTTCACCTGTTGTAGGAAAACGGCAAATGATCACATCCGGCCTGAACGTGCGGATCACCCAAACTACATCACCTAATACCTGCTCTTTGTTCCAAAAATCCAGCGTTTCTTTTGGCCCTTTTGAAAAACCAAAGTCGATGGCCCGGGTAAAAAACTGTTCGGCACCATCAACTTTCCGCGCAGCTAATAGTTCCTGGGTACGTACCAGGCCCAGTAATTCGCCCTGTTCATTGCCGATCAGGTTCTGACCTCCATCGCCCCGGGTGATCGATAGATAACCGGTACGATAATGTTTTTCCTGCGCCAGGTAAGCCAGCAAGCGGGTATTCTCGTCGTCAGGGTGGGCAGCCACATATAGTACGCTTCCCAAAACATCCAGTTTCCTAAGATTCTGTTCGATCGTGCCTATATCCTGGGGTGGATTAGTTTGTGCTACTAAAGCAAATGGAGCAAAAAACAGGATCGAAGTCAAAAGCAAATATTTCATAGCCGACTGAATTACTTGGGTGTTATAGGAGTTGAACCGCTTTCAAAGGTAAAATAATTGTTCTATCAAAGTTTGCGCTATGGGGCTTGTTGATACCTATTTTTTGACCCGATATGGTCGCAACTTTACAATTCTATAACAAAACTGGTATTGTCGTAATCAATCGATTGATTAACTTTGTCCCGTTGATTAACCATGGAAAAAGATAAAACAGACAAAAAGGATCATATCCTTGATGTGGCGGAACGGGTGTTTTCGGAGCTTGGATTTGACGGTGCGTCTACGCGAATGATCTCTGGAGAAGCATGTGTAAATATGGCCATGCTGAATTATTATTTCGGCTCAAAGGAAGGCTTGTTCCTGGCCATCTTTAAACGTAAAATGATATCGTTTCAGGACCAGCTGAACAACCTGGGTAATGATGATAGTAAAAACGCCTGGGAAAAAATTGAAAAGTACATTGAATTATATACCAAGCGGGTGGTTTCTAATAATTGTTTCCAGAAACTTTTGTACCAGGAGCTATCAATGCAGCGCCGGGGTGAACTTTCAGACCAGATCACTGATATCATGATGAAAAATGTCGGCGAGGTACGAAAACTGTTGATGGAAGGAATTAATAATGGAGAATTTAAAAAAGATACTGATATAGAAATGGTGATCGCCACTATCTACGGTACTAAAAACTTCCTGGTCGGCTCACCCCAACTGACCAACAAAGTGATGGGATACGATATACAAGACGAAAAGGTCGTTGATGAACAATTGAAACCCCGTGTCGAAAACTATTTGAAAACACTGTTAAAAGCTTACTTGTTGAATGAACATGACAACTTACCTAAATAAACCCTTAAACAAACAGCCATTGAAAAAAATGACTATGGCGCGATACCTGTTAGCGCTGGCGGTAGTAGCCATCGTATCGGTGTCACCTGCTCTGGCTCAGGACAAAACGCTTAGCCTTGATGAAGCCATTAAACTGGGTCTGCAAAACAGCAAAGTGCTTAAGCTTTCGCAATCAAAGATCGATGCAGCTGTTTCGCAGTACAATCAGGCCAAAGACCTGGTACTACCGGGTGGCAAAGCCAGCTATGGCTATAATCGTGCAGAGATACCAGCTAATAGGCTTGCATTGGGCCCAAAAGCCAGCATTTCTCTTCCAAGCAGCGCTGATGCTTACCTTGGAATTGTAACACTCAACGAAACTATTTTTGCTGGCGGCAAATTAAAACTCGCGCAGCAATCAACTGACCTTTTAACCAAAGTGGCTAAACTCGATGCTGATAAGGATAAAGATGCTATTACGTTCGATGTGATCAGTTTGTACTACAACCTTTATAAGGTATTGCAAAGCATTAAGGTAGTTCAACAAAATCTGGGTGCTATTGATCAGCAGATCAAACAATCACAGCGCTTTTTTGAGCAGGGCCTGGTAACCAAAAACGACGTTTTACGTTTCCAATTGCAACGCTCCAATATTCAATTGAATGAGATAGACCTGGAAAGTACCCGGAAGATCATTAATTACGATCTGGATATTTTACTTGGGCTACCCGAAACCACATCGATCAGCATAAGCCAGATCACCGAAGCTACTCACGAACTTAGTCCGGTTAGTAATTATATTGATACTGCCTTGGCAAACCGTCAGGAAGTAAAGCAACTGCTCTTGCAATCGCAGGTTGCTGAAAATAATATCAAAAGCATACATGCAAATCAAATGCCTACAGTTGGTGCATCCTTTGGTGGGTATTATGTAGATATCGCAGCAAACCCATTTCCGAAATCAGGATCCTATATTACGCCTTTGACACTTGGTGTTACACTATCCTGGAATTTTTCGACACTTTGGACCAACAAGAACAAAATAGCTGAAGCGCGGATACAGGCCGACCAGGTAACCCTAAACCAGGGCGTAGTTGGCGATAACATCCGTACCGAAGTTAACAAGAGCTATCAAAATTACCAGGAAGCCTTAGACAGGATCAAACTGCTGCAAACTTCAATTGACCAGGCAGGTGAAAATGATAAAATTTTAGAATCAAAATATAAAAGCAATATCGCATCGGCCACTGACCGGGTAGATGCCGAAACACTGCTTTACCAGGCACAAATTAACCTGGAGCTGGCAAAAGCTGATGCAGGGCTTGCTTATTACAACCTATTAAAAACAACCGGAAAACTTAGCAAATAACACAAGATCAACAATGGCACAAGAACAAGAAACTCCAAAGAAACCGAACAGAGTATTTCCTATCATATTAGGTGTGATACTTATTGGCGGTATCCTATTCGGGATAAAAGAATATATCTATTACGGTAAACACGTTGATACCGATGATGCACAAATCGATGGCGATATCAGCCCGGTAGTTGCCCGTGTTGGTGGCTATGTTGACAGTATCTTTTTTGAAGAGAACAGTCACGTTGAAAAAGGCCAGGTATTGGTAAAACTGGATGACCGCGATTATAAAGTTAAATTGGAACAGGCACTTTCGGCTAAGCAAACTGCAAGTGCAGGTGTTGGGGTAGGCGAGTCGCAGATCAGCAGCACGGCTGCAAATGCTTCAAGCGCACATGCCCAGGTTGAATCGGCACAGGCTAAGCTCGATCAGGCCAACAAAGATTATGCTCGTTATGCTAACCTGGTAAAAGATGGTTCAGTTACCGAACAACAATTCGACCAGGTAAAAGCCAATCGCGATGTAGCACAAGCCACCTATAATGCCGCGCAGGATCAGTATAAAGCTGCTCTGGAACAAATTGGCACCAGCAAAAATCAGTTAACCGTTACCAACGTAGGCGTTACCCAGCGTCAGGCCGATGTTGACTATGCTAAATTGCAATTGTCGTACACTACTATAACCGCACCTGCAAGTGGTGTAGCTTCAAAAAAGAGCATCCAGGTGGGTCAATTGGTACAACCGGGTCAAACCTTATTCTCAGTTGTAAATGATAACAGCGTTTTCGTGACCGCAAATTTCAAGGAAACCCAGCTTACCAATCTAAAAAACGGGCAAAAGGTGGATGTAGAGGTTGATGCCTATCCTGATTGGAAGCTGCACGGAACGGTATATAATTTCGCAGGTGCAACCGGCGCTAAGTTTTCGCTTCTGCCGCCTGACAATGCAACAGGCAACTATGTTAAAGTTGTACAACGTGTACCGGTAAAAATTAAGATCACTACAGGTAAAGATACACTGGCATTGCTTCGCCCGGGTATGAGTGCGAACGTTTCAGTAATCTTAAAAGACTAATAACAATGGCTGAAAAAGGTTTTAGGAAATGGATCATTACGATCACGGTGATCACAGCTGCACTACTTGAGCTGATAGATACCACGATCGTGAATGTGGCCTTGCCAAAAATACAGGGCAACCTGGGGGCAACCCTGGAAGACGTGGCCTGGGTAGTAACCGGGTATGCGGTTGCAAACGTTATCATTCTGCCAATGTCTGGCTGGCTTGGCAGCTATTTTGGGCGCAAAAATTATTTCCTGGCCTCTATTATTATATTCACAATAGCTTCTTTCCTCTGTGGCAATTCATCGTCGCTTAATGAACTGGTCATATTCAGAATATTACAGGGCTTGGCCGGAGGTGGATTGATCTCGACCGGGCAGGCCATCCTGCTGGAGACCTGGCCGCGCGAACAGATAGGGACAGCAACGGCACTTTTCGGACTCGGAGCAGTATTCGGACCAACAGTAGGGCCAACCATCGGTGGTTTTATTACTGACCACACCACCTGGAAGTGGATATTTTATGTAAACATTCCGGTTGGCGCGGTTGCAGCATTTTTTGCGTTGACCTTTGTGCGGGAGACGCCGCGGGATGCCCATGGTAAACCCATCGATTGGTGGGGAATATTACTGCTGGCTATTGCCGTTGGAAGTTTGCAAACAATTTTGGAAAAAGGTGAGTCGGAAGATTGGTTTGCTAAAACCTATATACTGGTGCTAACGATTGCCGCTATTTTAGGTACCTTTTTATTCATATGGCGCGAATTGAGTACAGACCACCCGATCGTTAATTTCAGTATTCTTCGGCATCGAAGTTTTGCCGTGGGGATGTTTACTTCGTTCATTCTGGGATTTGGATTATATGGATCGGTGTTCGTATTCCCGGTTTTCTGTCAGAACTTGCTGGGTTTCACAGCCCAACAAACCGGCGAATTGTTATTTCCGGGCGGTATTTGTACCATCGTAATGATGCCATTTATAGGTAAAATGCTTAACAAAGGTGTACCGGCTCAGTTTATGGCCACCGCAGGTATGGCACTGTTCTTCGTATTTACCTTTATGTTGAGTGGTTCAACACTTGAAACAGGTCAAACAGACGTGCTGATTCCATTATTGATCAGAGGCGTTGGTATGGCGTTATTATTTGTTCCATTAACAACTTTGGCCATTTCCGAACTGAAAGGGCCCGAAGTTGGGCAGGGAACCGGATTAAACAACATGATGAGGCAGCTGGGCGGTTCATTCGGTATTGCAGCATTGACCACGCTGATCCATATCAGGCAGGCCAAACACCGGAGCGACCTGCTTACCCATATCAATCCATACAACAGCGCATTCACTATGCGTTTAAATATGATCGAACAGGGATTTATTGCTAAGGGAAAATCTGCAATTGATGCAATGCATATGGCGTACCAGGCAATTGAAGGTACAATAATCAGGCAGTCACTGCTATTGACTTATGATGATGCTTATTTGATATCAGGATTTGTTATGCTCTTTTCCATACCACTGCTTTACCTGCAGCCATTTAAGAAAAGCGGTGGTGCTAAACCACCTGTTGATGTTCACTAAAAGAATAAAGCCATCCCGACCGAGGTCGGGACGGCTTTCCCCAAAAAAATTTAACAATTAAAAGTTTATTTTTTATCCCCGGTCTCGCCGATTCGTTTGAAAAAATGGCAAGTCCTGAGATACTTCTCTTAAACTCTAAAATTACTTTTTTTAAATCGAAATCTCCAAATTTTAGGATAGCAAAATTGCTCGTCTTTTAGAAACATTTTGTCATCGGCCTATGGGATAAGTACTTCGTTTGTTAACGCCCTCCATACCATTGTCTTACCTGTTTTTTTGTCGATAACCAACAGTTGACCTGGTATTCTGACAAACAAAATTGACGTTAAATACTTCTTAAGATGTATGGGCGTTTTGAAAATGGCCTGGTTTAGGAAAACCTGGAGGCTGATCACCGTTACTTTCAACGGCTTTATTAATGACAACGGACTTAAATTAAGCGCTTCGCTGGCTTATTATACCGTATTTGCCATTGCGCCGCTCATTATTCTAATGATCGCGATAGCAAGTCTTATACTGCAACACTTCGATTTTAATGACACGTTGTATCATAAGATCTACAAAATTGTTGGCCAGGATCTAACGATTCAGATACGGGGTGTGGTTGACCATATATTGCAATCGGGCAAGACAGGGGTGGCCTTTGTAACCAGTATTCTTATTCTTTTGCTGGGCGCCAGCAGCGTGTTCATCGACATTCAGGATTCCCTGAATATGATCTGGCGGGTTAAAGCTAAACCCAAAAATGGCTGGCTTAAACTGTTAAAAAACCGATTCCTTTCTTTTTCCCTCATCATCATCTTGGGATTTCTGCTATTGGTATGCCTGATCTTTAATATTGCCATCAATTCACTTAACAAAGAACTTACTCACATCTTACCGGGTGTATCCATCGCTTTTTTTGATCTGATCAACCTTACGATATCATTGGTCATTATAGCGCTCCTTTTCGGCATTATGTTCAAATACCTTCCGGATGCAAAATTAAAATGGCATGAAGTTCGTGCAGGCGCTTTATTTACAGCAATATTATTTATTCTGGGGCAATACCTGATTGGTATCTATTTCAAATATTCAGCGGTGGCATCAACCTATGGTGCCGCCGGTTCGCTGATAGCGCTGTTAGTTTGGATTTATTATACCTCAGCAATTTTGTATATCGGCGCCGAATTTACCAAAGCATATGGCCAGGCAAAACGAAATAAAAGCTGAACCTATCTAATAATTATCATGAAGATAGGTGATGATGCGAACCATCTCTTCCCTGATCTCATGCGATGGGCGGGTAAAATTGTTGTTCATGAACGAAAACGCCAAATGCCTTCCCTTCCGCGTGATCAGGTATCCGCTTTGGTTATGATTATTAAACAAAGAGCCCGTTTTAGCCCACACAAATGGTAAACCCCTATCTGTTTTGTAAGCGCTTTTTATTGTTCCAATAACTCCGCCAGCCGGCAAAAAACTATGTAACAGGCTATCGTTTTTCATTTGGGCTGATATTTTGCACAATAATTTAACGATACTCCGGGGGGTAAACAAGTTATACCTTGATAATCCCGATCCATCCACCCATTGCGGCGCATCAGGCAGATCATTAAGGTAATTATGCGTTGCATATTGAATAATTGAATCCGTATTAAGCACCTTCAATTTTACAGCAGAACAAACCAAAAGTAATTGCTCGGCGATAAAATTATCGCTGGGCTGCAGCATTTGCCGGTATACGGTATCAGCATTGGCATCATTAACTGTTTTTGCATCTCCCGGTTGGGGTAAATGAACTTCATAAACCGGTTTGCGCAGGGTATCTACTAATAGTGAGAGACTCAACTCCGGGCTTGCTTTCCAGGGCACCACCTGTCGAAAATTAGCAGGCACAGGCACAGCAGGATAGACAAATGTGTTATTTAATAAGTTACGTACGACCCCGAAATGCGAAGGCTTAAAATTACTATCGCATTTCATGTAAATACTTAAAGCCGCAGGACTGACCTGTAAACTGCCATTGGGCGATGCTGTAAAAACAGCAACATTATCCTCAAGAGGTAATTCGGATATCTCCGCCTGGTAATCATCATTGTAGTCGTTCCAGGCCCAACCCGATCCGTAAAACGCCGACTGTTGAAAGCCGGAAGAGAAAAAAAGTTTTTGGCGGGCATGTTTTAGCAAATTATAACCCTTAATGCCTTTAAGTTCGGAATGCAGGAACGAAGGATCGCCGGTAGCCCAAAAAATCAATGAATCGTTACGGACAACATAATTAAATGCGGGTATCGAATCCCCCAGAATCCGCAGACAGGTATAAAAAGTAAAAAGCTTGGTATTGGAAGCGGGAGTAAAATATTTATCGGAATTAAGTTCATAGATCATTTTTTGTTGATCCATATCATACAAAGCAAAACCTGTAAAATGATCATTTGAGATCGCTGATTGTTCGAATATTTTGGCCAGTTTATGGGGGCGAATCTGATGTGAACAGGAGCTGCATAGAATTGAAAAACATGCCAGAAACACTATTATCGTATGCCTTGTTATCATTATTAAACTAACTAATGGATATGTAGTAACTTTAATTAATCCAATTATAAGCAAATTGTTATTGAAATTGCCACATCGGCTGATCTTTACAAATGTCCTGGTATTGGTTATACTGGCAGGCCTGCCATGGTTTAATGCTCAAGCACAATATTTCGATCTAAAAGGCAAAAGCCGCTCGGCGAGCATACCTTTTCGACTCATCCGAAACCTCGTTGTAATCAAACTTAAGATCAATGATAGGGGGCCATTTAGTTTTATTCTCGACACTGGTGTCGGTACTATGGTCATCACCGACCCGAAAATGGTAGATTCTATCAATATTCAAAATAAACATATGATCAAACTGGCTGGATTAGGAGATGGCGACGAGTTTGAAGCTTATATTACACCTCCTTTAAAAATAGACATACCAGGCTTGCAAAGCTATGACGTAGCGGGTACAATACTTAAAACCGAACATTTTAATTTATCGGGCTATGTGGGCATACCTATTCATGGTTTATTGGGGTACGAGTTTTTCAACAATCTGGCCGTAAAGCTGAACTTTGCCGACAGTACGATCACCGTTTACAGACCCGGTGATAAAAGGATGTACCGGAAAGGAACCAGGATACCTATTACCATTGAAAATCGAAAACCCTACCTTCAAGCACTGGTTTTATTTCCAAATGGTACCATTCAGCAAAATAAATTGGTTATTGACCTGGGTGCCGGGCATCCTGTATCGCTCGAAAATATGATAAAAAAACATGGTTTGCCCCAAAAATTTGTGAAGGCAAATCTGGGCGTCGGCCTGGCTGGACCAATTTACGGCTTCCTTAGCCGGATAGACGAGATCGATATTGGCAAGTTCAAGATAAAAGATGTCATCACTTCGTTTCCAAATGATTACGATTCAACCACACTAAAATATATGACGACAAAAAGGGACGGTAACCTGGGTACCGGCCTGTTAAAACGTTTTATTGTAACCTTCAATTACCAGCAACAACAGTTATACCTGACGACAAATACCTCTTTGAGCGAACCCTTTGAATACGATATGAGTGGCATTGAGTACTATGGGTCGGGCGAAGATTTCAAGCATATTATTGTTAATCGAATTGAACCCGGTTCGCCGGCAGATGAGATCGGTTTAGAACCTGGTGACGAAATTACAGCCATTAATTTCAGGCCAGTTGCCGAAATGTCATTAGAGCAAATAGACAATTTGTTCCGATCAAAAAATGGTCGGAATTTACTGATCGAAGTTTTCCATGACGGCAAATATGATCGCGTGATCCTTACCTTAAAACGGCGAATATAATCCCAGACAATGCCGACCAATACTTCTTTTACTAAGTTCAACTAAGCTGATCTGAAGCGTTTCTGCGATCAGAAAATAGCTTAAAAACACATATGATCATAGCTATTCAATCGATCGCATTTGAACTGTATCTACAAAAATCATTAAAGGCTATAGTTTGATTCGGCGACTGTTAGTGTGTTTGAAAAAGTAATTTCTCAGGATAATTAAAATAGTAAGAAAATAAATTTCTCAATATGCAACTGTAACCTATTCTATTTCTTCACGTAGAAAGCACTAAATAATTTATTTAACGTACCCTATATGAGACAAATTAGACACATACTACCGCTGGTGCTCTTAGCATGTTTGATCAGCATCAACGGTTGTAAAAAAGACAAAACACCAGGCCCGGTAGGAGCTACCGGTGCAACGGGTGCCACCGGTAATACTGGAGTTGCTGGTGCAACAGGCCCGCAAGGACCGCAAGGACCTGCTGGCCCTTCAGGTGGCCCAACGGGACCAACAGGTGCTACAGGCGCAACAGGTGCTAACGGTACAAATGGTACCAGTGGTGCAACAGGCGCTACCGGAGCTACAGGTGCTACTGGCGCTACCGGAGCTACAGGACCTACAGGTGCTACCGGCGCTACAGGTGCTACCGGCGCAAATGGTACTAATGGAACTAACGGCACAAATGGTGCAACAGGTGCTACTGGCGCAAACGGTGCCACAGGTGCAAACGGAGCTACTGGTGCAACTGGTGCAAACGGAGCTACAGGCGCTACAGGCGCTACTGGTGCAAACGGAGCTACAGGCGCTACTGGTGCCAATGGAGCTACTGGTGCCAATGGAGCTACCGGAGCAACAGGTGCTACTGGCAATGCCAACGTGAACTCTTATGTTGAAAGCAATATATCGGTGATCGTTACAGGAACTAATATTGCCGTTCCTGCCATCACACAATCAATACTTGACGAAGGTTTGGTTTTGGTTTATTTCAGACCAAATGGTCAGACCGGTATTTGGTATCCACTACCTTATAGCAACGGAGGTGTAACTATTACCCTTAATGCTGTTGGTTTAGGCCAGGTGACCGTGGCTGCAAGCCCAAGTCAGAACAATCTGGACTTTAAGATCGTGGTTATTCCTGGCAATTCACTGACACAGCTGAATGTGACCAATCCTAACCTAAACTTCAAGAATTACAGCCAGGTTGCAAGAGCATTAAATTTGAGAAATTAATAAACGCTGTTAAGCTGACAGCATAGCATATCGAGCCCCGCGAGTATTCGCGGGGCTTTTTTTGTAACAATGCTATGATTTAGACCTGATTACCATGTAACAATGCTATGATTTATCAATATTATAAGTGTTTAGTTTGAACATTTGTACGCTTAATTTGTCATATCTAATTATGAAGTCGAAAATCAACAGCCCCTTGCGATATATCCTTCTTGTAACTTCCCTTGTTTTCTTAACGACCATCACTGCCCGTGCCCAGGCCGGCCGCGAAGTTGATGGAACCGTGATCGACTCTACACAATTAGGCGTACCCGGAGCAGGGCTCAAATTGATCTCGGATAAAGGTGATAGTACAGTTGCCATCGCCGATGCGCATGGCAAATTCGCTTTTGGTTCGGTGCATGGCACTAAAATTACGATCACTGTAACATCCATAGGATACACAGGGCAGATCAAACATTTTACGCTCACTAGTGATAACAAAACTGCCGTTTTACCACCTATACTGCTCAAAACAGATTCACACATGCTGCAGGGGGTAACCATAGTTGGGGTAAATGCTGTGGTTTTAAAAGAAGATACCGTAGAATATAAAGCCAGTGCTTATAAGGTGCGGGATAACGCACCGGTAGAGGACCTGATCAAAAAACTACCCGGCGTTGACGTCGACGTTAACGGCAATGTCACTACGCAGGGAAAACAGGTAACCAAAGTACGCATCAACGGTAAGGATTTTATGGGTGGCGACGTACAAAGTGCTACTAAAAACCTGCCGGCTGATATTGTTGAAAATATCCAGATGATCGATGATTACGGCGATCAGGCCAATCTGACAGGTATCAAAACCGGCGAACCCGACAAGATCATGAATATCACCATACGGAAAGACAGGAATTATGGCTATTCATTACAGGCTACCGGCGGCGACGGCGAAGATGCCTTGCCTACCGGCCAGACTGACCAGAACCGATACCTTGGAACCTTAAACTCATTCCGTTTCAATGGCGACCAGCAAATGGCGCTTTTAGGCAGCATCAATAATACCAATGTCAATACCTTTTCCTTCGGCTCTAATAATGGGGGTGGTGGCGGATTCGGCGGCGGCGGCGGTCGTGGCAATGCCGGCCGTGGAGGAGGTGGCTCAAATGGTAGTTTAACAACTTCACAAAATGGCCTTACGGATGCCCATTCTATCGGTGCTAACTTCCGCGACCAATGGGGTAAAGCCCTGTCGGTTTACGGCAGCTACAGTTTTGCCGACAATACCACAAATACAACCACTACCAACCTGCAGGAAAACTTATCGCCGGTAAATCCAAGTACCAATAACCAGCAAAGTAATGAGATCGATAAAAATATCAATCATCGCTTTACCTGGAATATGGAGTACAAACCGGATACAATCAACTATCTGAAAGTTACACCTACTTTTTCCTATGCAAGTACTAATTCATATGATAATGAAGATGTAAACATTTCGAGAAAGGGTGCCATCAGTTCGGAATATACTTCCATCTCCAATAGCAATTCCACTTCACCAACCTATGGTATTACGGCGCTATATAATCGCAGGCTTGGGCATCGCCGAAATTTGAGTATCAATTTTAACTTCAGTTCGTCTACCAGCGACCAAAATCAAAACCCTACTTACGACTACCTGATAGGACAGCCTACTGCCCCTACTGACCAGGTGATCAATACCCATAGCCGAACCAATACAATAGGTGGCAATATATCTTATATCGAACCTTTAGGTAAAACAACCTACCTCGAATTGAATTATAGTATCAATCATTCGTCAACAGTGAACGTAAAGGCAACTGATACGGCCGAAATCAACAATCCAGCCTATTTATTGTCGCCAGACAGCGCCCTGAGTACCGATTATAACTACACCTTCAATACCCAAAGGGTTGGTTTGAATTTCCGGGAGGTTCAGAAAAAATACAACTTTACATTGGGACTGGCTGGTTTATCATCAAGCCTTGATGGCTATTCACCATTAACAGGAGCAACTACCAATGTCAACACTTTTAATTTTATACCCACCGCACGATATGTATACAACTTCTCAAGGAGCCAGTTGTTCACAGTAAATTACAACGGATCGAGCAGCTCACCAAACTTCTCGCAATTGCAGCCTGTGATCGATTTTTCAAACGCTTTATACCCGGTAGAGGGAAATCCAAACCTGAAGCCACAATTCACCAATAATTTATCCATACGCTACAATAATTTCAGTTTTGCTACCGGTAATATCTTCTTTGTTTCCCTGGCGGCATCACAAGTTAATAATAACGTAGTAACGAATTCTATTACCTATCCCCGGTTCTATGCACCCGACCCACGGTTTTCAAATACGATATTGACTAAATATCAGAATGCTGATGGGTACTACACTGTAAATGGTAACGTTACCTGGGCAAAGCCCTGGGATAACCGCAAATATACCCTGTCATTAAGAGGCAACGTTTCATACGCTAATAATATAGGCTATCTGACCAATATAGATTCTGGCACTTATGCATCCAGCACTATAAAAAACGTTGGCAAAAACCTACAGTTTACACCGCAGGTTCAGTTTAGGGTGGATATCACAGACGTGATCGATGCACAGTTCCTGACAAATTACGCGATCAACCGTACTAGCAATTCGGTCAACAACCCGCTTACCAACGGCACCTCTAATATCCGCACCTGGAACCTTGGTCTGAACGGCAAACAATACATTTTAAAAGACTGGACCTTTAGCTACGATTACAGCAAGGCGATCAACTACGGGTACAGTTCGGCGGTAAATATTACCAACCCTAACATTTTGAATGTGTACCTCGAGCGCAGGTTTCTTAAACATAACCAGGCTACTATCCGCCTTTCGGCATTCGACTTATTTAACCAGAATACGGGTTTCTCGTCCTCAACCACAGCAAGTTCGTTTACCGAAACAAATACCAACAGACTCTCTCGTTACTACCTGGCAACCTTTACGCTGCGCCTGCAAAAATTTGCCGGCAAGGCACCAACCCAGAATTTCGATCGCGGGAACAGGGGTGATGGTGGTGGTGGAAGGCGCCCAGGCGGTGGCCCTCCGGGGGGCGATTAAACTAGGAAGATTTTGTAATTACGCTACCGATGATGGTCTCCAGGTCGCCCAGATCAAAGGGTTTGGCCAGGAACGCTTCGGCACCAGCATAGGCAGCCAGCGACTGGATATCACTATCGGCTGAAAAATACACTACAGGGATATGCTGTAAGGTCTCGGAGCTTTTTAGTTTACGGGTAGCTTCTATGCCGCCGACATCGGGAATTCTGTTATCCATCAAAATAACACCCGGTTCAATTTCAGCAACGCGTTCAGCTACATTATTGCAATCGGTATAGGTAAAAACCTCCCAACCCTGTTCTTCCAACAGGTAGGCGCAGATAGATAATATATCCTCGTCATCGTCAAAAATGATGATCTTTCGGTTTTGGGTCCGCTCCATTAAAAGCTTGGTGTGATTTATGATATACACGCAATTGACGCAAAAGTTTTGGATTATTTTTCAATTAATTATCAAAGCCATTTTGGCCATTTTATTCACGCCTGGGGCGGTGTCGTCGCAAACACTCTGTTCAGCAGAAATTGACGGCAAATTTGCGATTGGGAGCGAGACATTCCAAAATCCGGGCATTCAAGTGTCCCACTTGAATGGTGGGTGCACAGGCAAACTATTGGCCTTGGTTTATTTTCTGATGGTCGAATGGATAAAGTCTACCTTCCATTGGCCGTCGACCTT
Source organism: uncultured Mucilaginibacter sp. (assembly GCA_903863845.1). Lineage (GTDB taxonomy): Bacteria > Bacteroidota > Bacteroidia > Sphingobacteriales > Sphingobacteriaceae > Mucilaginibacter. The sequence continues at coordinate 45,814 of CAIPDP010000073.1, forward strand.
TTTCAGTCCGGCAGTTTCAAGCCACTTAAATTTAACCGGCGTGGTATCGTTTATGACGAAATTGCCATCATCAAAGTAGGTAATATAAGCAGTAGAATCTTCTACCTGCGTTTTAAGATAGGTGAATTTCCAATCACCTGTAAACTTTTTAAAACCTTTCATTAAATTAACCATGCTGTCGTTTTTCCATACTTTCCCATCTTCAAACAGAACAAAGTCCTTGGTGCTGGCAGCATTAAGTTTATCCAGGCTCTTCGCTTTTGTAGCATCGAACCAATTCTTTAAAGATTGTTGAACAATTGCCGGGTCATCCTTTTGGTGCTGACAGGCGGTAAATACAAGTGCGATAGCGAGAATACTTAGGGCGATTTTGGTTTTCATTTGTGGGAGGTTTATGTGTTAAATATATCGATATTCCACATATACTTCAAAATACATATCCTAAAATCAGCACTGGCAATCGAGAGCGAAGACGCTTCAATCGGTGGGGGTTTAAGTCGGACATTTGAACGGGCGGGGAAAAGAAACCCTCATCCTGCCCAACCCTCCCTATCCAAACTCCTGAAATGGATAGCCTCAGCTAAATGTTCCAGTTTGATGTCTTCGCTACCGGCAAGGTCGGCTATTGTGCGGGAGACTTTCAAAATACGGTCATAGGCCCGGGCGCTGAGGCCCAGTTTTTCCATCGCTTTTTTGAGCAGGGTTTGCCCGGCGGTATTGATCCTGCAGATATCCCTCACCATTTGCGGACTCATCTGCGCGTTGGCATGTAGTTCAGGCTTGTTGCCGAAACGTTCGGTTTGCCGCTCGCGGGCCACGATCACCCGCTCCCGTATTGCTTCACTTTGTTCGGCCAGTCGTTCGGATGATAGTTCGGAAAAATTGACCGGCGTTACCTCTACGTGCAGGTCGATACGGTCCAATAGCGGTCCGGATATTTTGGCGAGGTATTTCTGCACCGTCCCCGGCGGGCAGGTACATTCCTTTTCGGGATGATTGTAGTAGCCACAGGGACAAGGATTCATACTCGCTATCAGCATCACATTTGCCGGGTAGTCGACGGAAAATTTAGCCCTTGATACGGTGATCCTGCGTTCTTCCAGCGGCTGCCGCATTACCTCCAGCACGCTGCGCTTAAACTCGGGCAGTTCATCCAGGAAAAGCACACCATTATGCGCCAGGGATATCTCGCCCGGCTGGGGGTTACTACCCCCGCCTACCAGTGCCACATCGCTGATAGTATGGTGCGGTGAGCGGAAGGGTCTGCGCGTCACCAACGCGTCTGCAACAGCCAGCTTGCCTGCAACAGAATGTATTTTGGTGGTCTCTAGCGATTCATGCAAAGTTAAGGGTGGCAAAATCGAGGGTAGCCTGCGGGCCAGCATGGTTTTACCAGCTCCCGGCGGACCAATCAGGATCACATTATGACCACCCGCTGCCGCTATCTCCAAAGCCCGCTTGATGTTTTCCTGGCCCTTAACATCGCTGAAATCGCTGTCGTAATCACTCAGGCTGTTATAAAACTCTTCACGTGTATTGACGATGACCTGCAGCAACTGGGTTTCGCCATTGAAGAATTGAGCCACTTCTGTAATACTCTCCACCCCGTAAACTTCAATGTCATTGACAATGGCAGCCTCCCGGGCGTTCTGTTTGGGTAGAATGAAACCCTTAAAGCCTTCTTTGCGAGCCTGAATAGCGATAGGCAGGGCACCTTTGATGGGCTGGAGTCCACCGTCCAGCGAAAGTTCGCCCATGATAATGTATTTCTCTAGATTCTCGGCTTCTATCTGGCCCGAACTGGCTAAAATGGCAGTGGCGATGGGCAGGTCGTAGGCTGAGCCTTCCTTGCGGATATCGGCAGGCGCAAGGTTCACCACGATCTTCTGCCTCGGCATCCTGAAATTATTGGTTTGCAGTGCCGCTTCCACGCGCTGCAGTGATTCGCGGACGGCATTATCAGGCAATCCAACAATAAAATAGTTTGGCTTGCCGCCGCTCAAATTTACCTCTATCGTAATCGTAATGGCCTGAATGCCATGAACCGCGCTTCCAAAAGTTTTAACTAACACTGAGACAAAGTTTGTAAGACGGTGTAAGTTATGGATTTTTGAGAAGTATAGCACCGGCCTCCTAAAAGGGCTTTCCCATTTATACCACATCTGCAGCCAAAAAAACCATATACAACCCGGTTAAGGATTAACAGGGTTAACAAAAATCAAAGTTACTTATTACATACCTATTTGTTTATCAATGCTATAGGTGATTTTTGTTCTGAAATGTGTTAACCATGCTCAAGGCCAGGGTTGTTGATTGCACCCACCAATTTTTGTAGTTGGGCTGAGGGGTGTATTGTTATACGTTTTCCGGGACCCCATCCTCCTCCTTCCCCTGCAAAGCAGGGAAAGGTATCGCACAGGGCCGTTTTGATTTCGGTGGTGATCTCAGCGATCGATCAAATCCTGCAATCGTGTCTTATCCCCATCCTCCTCCTTCCCCTGCGAAGCAGGGAAAGGTATCGCACAGGGCCGTTTTGATTTCGGGTAACTTTTGCTGACGCCGAAAATCTGCTTCGCATTGATCTTTTTAATCGATCAAATCCCATAATCTTGTCTTATCCTCCTTGCCAAGCAAAGCAGGGAAAGGTATCGCACAGGGCCGTTTAGATTCGGGTAACTTTTGCTGATGTCTTCCTACGTGCTTTTACCGATCCCCCTAAAAAATGATTTGTTGTGCTAAGCGGCAACAATTATCTTTAGACAAATTTGTAATAATGAATAAACTACTATGCCTTTGTCTTACTGCCGCTGTTTTGAGTATCGGAACTTTTGCAGACGCGCAGAAAAAAAGCTTTGTTGATGTCGCCGGGTTAGACACGCAGGTAAAACCTGGCGATAATTTCTTTCGCTATGTGAATGGACGCTGGTATGACACCGCTAAGATCGCTAGCGATCAATCGGGCGTGGGCTCTTACTCTTTCCTGAATATACCGCAAAAGAAGTTATTGCAAAATATCCTCGATAGCGTTTCAAAAGCTAATAACAGGGTGGGAAGTATTGAACAGCAAGTCGGTGATTTCTACGCATCCGGCATGGATGTGGCCACCATTGACAGGCGCGGCTATCAACCCGTTCAACCCATACTGAACCGTATCAAGGCGATCGACAATGTAGCATCGCTGCTGAAATTCGTAGCCACGGAATTCAAATCCGGAAACCATTCTATCATCAGCTTTGGTATTGGCCCGGATAACAAAAATAGCGCCATCAACATTGCTCACCTCTACCAGGCTGGCATCGGCTTGCCCGACCGCGACTATTATTTTAAAACAGATTCGGCAACGCTTCACCTTCAACAAGCCTATAAAAATTATGTAAGTACTTTATTTCAGCTGACTGGTAGCAATAAAGCCGAAGCCATAAAAGATGCAGCTATCGTTTATGGTATCGAAAAGCAGCTGGCTGATTCGCATAAAACGAATATCGCACTCAGAGACGTTGAAGCCAATTACCACAAACTATCGGTTCAAGCGCTTGCTAAATCACAACCCGGTTTAGGCTGGCCAACCTTGTTCAATAATTTAGGGGCATCCACAGACTCGGTGGATGTGGCACAACCTGCTTATTATGATCAATTAGCAAGCTTGTTAAAAACCATCAGCCTTGATGATTGGAAAATTTATTTGAAGGCAAACACTTTAGAAAACTATGCGGAAACATTGAGTAAACCTTTTGTGGATGCCTCATTTGAGTTTAACAAAGACTTGAGCGGCCAGGCCACGCAAAAGCCACGCCGACAGATCATGACCGAACAAGTTGATAACTATCTGGGCGAGGCTTTGGGGCAGTTGTATGTCAAACGATATTTCAACGAGGACGCGAAAAAAAGAGTGCTCACGCTGGTCAATAACCTGCAGAGAGCATTTGAGAACCGCATCAATCACCTCGACTGGATGTCGGACAGTACCAAACTAAAGGCCAAAGAAAAATTATATGCGATCATCAAAAATATTGGTTATCCGGATAAATGGAGGGATTATTCGAAGGTGCAGATCAACAGAGGCCAATATTTTGAGAATATTCTTGCGCTAAATCAAAACGATTACCTGTTTCAGCTGGCTAAACTCAACAAAGCAGTTGATAAGACAGAATGGGGATTGGACCCTGCCACTGTTACGGCCTATTATAATCCTTCGGTGAATAAAATCGTCTTCCCGGCGGGCATTTTGCAATATCCTTATTTTGACTTTACAGCAGACGATGCCATCATTTATGGCGGTATCGGCATGGTCATAGGCCACGAGATGACCCACGCCTTTGATGACCAGGGAGCCCAATTTGATAAAGACGGCAACGTGAAAAACTGGTGGACAAAAGAAGATTTCCAAAAGTTCAGAGTGAAAACCAGTCAGCTTGCGGCTTTATACAGCACATTCACCGTGCTGGATACAGTCCATGTCAAAGGCGCCCTTACGCTGGGTGAAAACACTGCTGACAATGGCGGAATCGCCATTGCTTACGATGCCTTTAAGATGACACCGCAAGGCCTGAGCAATGAAAAAATTGATGGTTTTACGCCGGATCAACGTTTCTTTTTGTCGATCGCCAGGATCTGGCGGGTAAAAACACGGGATGCCTTCCTTCGTACCTACGTCAATACCAACCCGCATTCACCGGCCATGTGGCGTGTCAACGGTCCGCTAATGAATTTTGAACCATTTTACCGGGCATTCGATGTTAAACCGGGAGATAAAAATTATAAATCGGAAGAACAAAGGGTAATGATTTGGTGAGGGTTAGGTTAGTCGGGATATAAAATCCGGGCTAACGTAGAAATCGTGTCTTAACCCCATCCTCCTCCTTCCCCTGCTTTGCAGGGTAAGGTATCACACAGGGCCGTAACCCAGAAAAATCCATCGCTGCCGCAAGCCTCCCGGCTTGTGGCCTTTAGACGGGTAGGCGATATGCATTTGAACAGCTTCCTTTCCCTTCCGGTTTTTAATATTTCATTTAAGTAATTAGCATCCATAGATCATTAACCAGCATACGAGCCACAAGCCGGGAGGCTTGTGTAAGTGGGAAAGAGTAATCCTGTCTATCTAAAAAAAATCCTGAAAATCGTGTTCAATAACTAGCATGCGGGCCACAAGCCGGGAGGCTTGCGGTAGCATTGGCAAAATAATCCTGTCTATCTAAAAGTAATCCTGAAAATCGTGTTCAAAAAAAGAAGTGTTCACAGCGTAATCAAAAACACCCCGCAAACCAATATCACATGTACCAGCACCACCAATGCCAGCAAATTGCGGTTTTGACGGCTCATGATGGTTAATCGCTCGTTCACCCGGCGGGCCAGGCGGTTGTTGAGGAAAACCAGGTGATTGATGAACAGCAAGCTTACCATTGCCAGCAAGATAGCGGTATCTGCTAATGAACCGGCCTCTATCATACCCATGTGTAGCATCAGGTCGATGGCCAGCAGCGTGCAGGTAAGCAATACGATCAGCATAAAACTGGCGTTTAATAAGGCTTTGCTTTGGGGGGCCTTGCCCTGCCCGAAATTGCGGAATGTCCACCGGTAAACCGTTACGTAAATGGACTGTGCTGATTTTAACATGGCTGTATTTGTTTAAAGGTTTCGGCAGGCAGCACGCCCAGGGGACAGCGTAAGCCTGCGTTTGGTTTGGTTTTGTTATTTAACGTTTTAACGTTATCAAAAAGTATAATGTTTGGTAAAAAATTATTTATCCAAATATTATAAAACCATTTAATAAAAACACCAAACTAAAGCCATGAAATATATGCCGAACTCACTTTTGCTGACTGATATCAAAAACGCCGTATAAATTCACATTCGGATCAACTACGATGTTCGTCACGGCATTGTTCACATTAAATTGTACCGTAGTAAACCGGCCCTTGATATCAACTGGATGAATCTCATTATCGATCAGGAAATCGACCGTAGTTTCATAAAGATCATTTTGAACCTGCGCGATCTGGAGCTCCACCGTTTTTTCATAGGGGTCATATTTCCATTTCGCTGAAATTTGTAGGTGGCCGGGTGTATATAGCCATTGTTTGAAGAATTGCTCCAGGTCAACCTTGCTTTCTTTTTCCATCACCGCGCGCAGATCTTCGGTGTTGGCATTGCCATTTTCATACTTATCGTAATAAGCGCGAATACCCTTCCAGAACAACTCATCACCCAGCTTACGGCGCAGCATGTGCAATACCCATCCGCCCTTTTGGTAGCTATTGGCATTTAGTAATTGCATAAAATTGTCGGTTACGGCCGTATCCACTACCGGATGGAAACGCTCTTTTTCAAAATCGAGCGCGGTTTTCCGGTCGTCTGTCATTCTTTGCTTCAGGATGTCGGCACCGTATTTATTCTCCAGGTACAAATTGGTCATATAGGTAGCAAAGCCCTCGCTCAGCCATAAGTGAGCAAAGCTTTTTTCGCTGGCAGCATCGCCAAACCATTGGTGAGCGATCTCATGCGCCATCAGTTCTTCAATGTCTTTTGCACCAACTGAGTTTTCGTAATAAAAAATACAGCTGGCGTTTTCCATACCACCAAATATGGTTTTCGACTGCACATTGGCCAGTTTCTCATAAGCATAGGGGCCAACTTTATCCATATAATAAGCTAGTATCTCGCGGGCAACGGCATAGCTATTAAAGCCAACGTCTTTATTTTCCGGGAAAACATAGGTGTACACGGGTGTACCTTTTACTTCGCCGGTATGGTCGATAGCAAAATCGGCAGCGCCTATCACCATTACTTTGGTAGGCAGGGGTGCGCTTTCTTTCCAGCGGGTTTGCTTCAGGCCACTGGGCAATACCGTTTCGCTTTGCTTGTTACCGTTGGCAACCACCTGATAATGGCCGGGTGCGGTTACATTGAATTCAACGGTTGCTTTATCATCCGGGTCATCGACACAGGGTAACCAGTTATGTGCGCGGTTGGGCCAGTTATCACCAAAAAAAGTACGGTGTCCGAATTTATTTTTCGATATGATCAGCCCATCAGAAGGTGTGCCACTATAGGTAATGGTATAGGTATGTTTGCTGCCTTCACTACCAATGACGGCAAGTTTTAGCTCGTCGGCTTTTTGCTCAAAGCTTACCGGCGTTTTCTTTTCCATCACACTACTTACTGTCATGCCTTTACCGTCTTTGTTGGGCTGGGACAAATCGAGGCTAAACGATGATACCTCTTTCAAAAACTTAACCGTTACATCCGCCTTGCCTTTGATGACATCATTTTCATCACTCAACTGCAGGGTAAAGGTATAATGTTGAACATCGATGCTTGCACCGGGTTTTTGGGCGTAAACTGATAAAGAAAAAAACAGGACTGCGATCAGCGGAAAAAAGAGGGGTTTGCGCATAGTTAGGGCTTGAAAACCTAAAGTTAAATATTTAAACAAAAAAAGCGGCCGGGCCGCTTCTGTATATAAATCTTTTATCGTGGCATGCGCCGCATCATGTTTGCCATGGCGGCCGGATTGCTCATTTGCTTCATCACTTTGCGCATATCTTCAAACTGTTTCAGCAGCCTGTTTACTTCCTGCAGGTTGGTGCCTGAGCCTTTGGCGATACGGTTTCTGCGGCTTTGGTTAATGGCATCCGGGTTTTCCTTTTCAAATGGTGTCATCGATTGAATGATGGCCTCGATGTTTTTGAATGCATCATCACCCACTTCAACATCCTTCATCATTTTGCCAACACCAGGTATCATGCCCATCAGATCCTTCATGTTACCCATTTTCTTGATCTGCTGTATCTGGCCGTAGAAGTCGTTAAAATCGAACTTGTTTTTGCGGATCTTCTTTTGGAGCTCGGCGGCTTCTTTCTCGTCAAATTGTTGCTGTGCACGTTCAACCAGCGAGATCACGTCGCCCATACCCAGGATACGCGATGCCATACGGTCAGGGTGGAACACGTCGAGCGCTTCCATTTTTTCGCCGGTACCGATAAACTTGATCGGTTTATCTACGACCGATTTGATCGATAGCGCGGCACCACCTCGGGTATCACCATCGAGCTTGGTCAGTACGGCACCGGTAAAGTCGAGGCGGTCATTGAATACCTTCGCGGTATTTACGGCATCCTGACCAGTCATAGCGTCCACCACAAACAGTATTTCCTGCGGATTGGTGGCGGCTTTAACTTCTTCTATTTCGCGCATCATCGCCTCATCAACCGATAAACGGCCGGCGGTGTCAATGATGATCACATTATTACCCTGTTGTTTTGCCAGGGCGATACCTTCTTTAGCAATAGCTATCGGGTCCTTTGATTCGAGGTTGGCGTAAACCGGTACACCGATCTGCTCACCTAAAACCTTCAGCTGGTCTATCGCAGCCGGGCGGTAAACGTCACCAGCTATCAGTAAGGGTTTTTTATTTCTTTGGGTTTTAAGGAAATTCGCCAGTTTACCGCTGAAAGTGGTTTTTCCGGCACCGTTCAAACCTGCAATGAGGATAATGGTAGGATTGCTGCTCAGGTTCAGTTCGGCGGCGCTTCCTCCCATCAGGGCGGCCAACTCGTCGTTCATGATCTTGGTCAGCAATTGCCCCGGCGAAATGGCGGTTAGCACATTTTGGCCCAGCGCCTTTTGCTTTACTTCGTCCGTAAAAGTTTTGGCGGTTTTATAGTTAACGTCGGCGTCGAGGAGGGCCTTGCGGATCTCCTTCATGGTCTCCGCCACGTTGATCTCGGTAATCGTTCCCTGACCCTTCAGGACCTTGAACGCCCTGTCGAGTTTATCTGAAAGATTTTCAAACATCTGTATTTAGCTCAATTTAGGCTGCAAAGTTAAGATTTTGGAGCGAAACCTTTTCATAAGCGAAATTTGTGTGTGTTGCTATTTTATCAGCTTCCACATTTCTTTATTAAAATCGGCTTTGCTGATACCACTTACCTTTTCCAGCACCATAAAATAATTCTCATCACCCACCTGCCTTTTACCACAGCTCAATAAAGTCAGCACTGCGGCAAAGCCTTTTTCCTTTTCGATTTTTTGAGCGATCAGTGCATTTAAAGCATAGGCTATTTTTAAGGGTTTATCACCATCCTCGTAGTTTTTTGATTGGATATACAAATTCATCCAATCGGCATCCGGATTGGCGGCGGCATAAGATTTGAATTTGGCCAATACGTCTTTCCAGGGTATACCCCAGCTGCCGCCATACAGGTAAGCGCAACCTTCGTCTACCGGGCGGTTGATGGTATCGCTGTTTAAAACGATGCGCAGGCGGTCGTGCCAAAGGTCGTGGGGGTCGAAGCGTTGGTTATAGTAATTGTATCCGCTTAGTATGACGCTCGTATTATTTTCGCGGCCGGTCAGGATATCAGATTTGACACCATTATAATCGCTTTTATAATCTAAACCGAGTATTTGCTGAGCCTCCGGGAAGTTATCGCAATAATAATATTCGATGGGCGAACTGGCGATACCCAGTTTTTTGTCGTAAAAACTAACCGACTTTAAAAAAGCCTCCGCATCGCGCTTTACCAGCGTATCCTTAAAATGAAAATCAATATTTCCCAGGCGCTTGCTTTTCCACGATAGGGTGTTTTGTTTTAAAGGCGAGCAGAAGTAAAATTTACCATCAGTCAGCTCGGCCATAAACCGGAATGCGGCACGGAACACCGGAGTCCGGTTGCTATCGACACCAATAAAGGCTAATTGAATAAGGTATTTGTTAGCTTCTAATTTTACAAAATTGGTTAGATGGCATTTATAAAAGTTTTGATCTCCAAAGCGATTACTTTGCCCGATATGCTTTAGCTCATCCAGCAATGCAGTTGTTTCGGTTAGTGTTCCTGCCAAAACATACGTATTATTTTTATTTGGCCCGTCTTTTTCCTTTAAAAAACCATTCAGCGAGCTGATCAGCTGATTCCTGACCGAAGTGTCTTTCGCAAGGCTTGCCATTTCGGTTACGATAACAGATTGGGAAAAAGCGCTTATGCGAAAAAACAGGAAAATCAGGATGAAAAAGGGGACCTGGCGTTTAAGGTTCATGACCGGATATTTCAGGTCAAGATAATACATTCCGACCAATAAAACTTAGGGGAATGTATAAGCAACTCCCATCGATAATCCTTCAGTAGCTTGTGGCGTGTGCGAGGTGTTTTTATCGTACAGGAAAGTGCCATTCATTGATACGGCTATCAGTCGGTTTACTTTGGCAGTTAAGGTTGCGTCAAGGCGATGGGTAGTATAGGCAAGCGGTTGTATGTAAGGTATAAATAAAGCATAGCGTGCGTTCAGGTGCAGGTTTTTCATCAGGTCCTTGTCAATACTGCCTACGGCCTGTACTGCCAGCTGGTTGTAAAAAGTATGGCCGGGCTTAACACCGTAGTTTGCCGGTAGGTTATGGTAGATAGCGGTATCCAAAAGGAAAGTCTGCTTGGCAGTACCGGTACCCAGCCGCAGGTCGTAATATTTATTGGGCTTATATTCAAAGCCGACCGATTCCGTTAGGTAGCCTGGCGCCATAAAATTTGAGATGAGCAAACCTCCGGGTACCGAATTCCCGCTTGGGTCGGTATAGGTGTATCCTGCGGCAAACTGCGACTCAAAACTCAGCGATCCAAAGAAATACCATTTTTTTGTGATCTGCCCGGCAAGTTTATTGTCCAGGAATATCCGGTCGTTTGTTTTCCGCGAGCCCTGCCCTTTGGTTGCTGCTACACCATATAAAAAATTGGTTTCGGTGGCATAATCCAGGGGCGACTTGTTATATTCTGCTTTGAAATCTAAGTTGGTTCCCAAAGCCAGCGAACTGATACCTCCGGCACTCCAGTTGGTTGTAAAGGCTGATTGATTGAAATTAAGACCCCACACCAGGCTTTTCCGCCAGTAACTTACTTTGTAATCCAGCAGTTCGACGGGGATGTATTGTTCGGTTACCTGTATAGGCCGGATACGCACAGGTAGCGCATTCTTCGGCGGATCGAGCCGGTATTTATTAAGTAAATTAGTGTCGACTTTCAGGGTATCTGTTTGTTGGGCAAAAGCGCCGGCAGAAATGAGGAGGAAAACAAAAATACCTTGAAATGTTTTAAACATAGTTGTGCAAATTAACGCAAAACATGCTGGTTTTTAAAAAGCAAATACTATCAGCATTAACCTTAATTCGATACTATTTATTGTCATCATACGCAATTTAATAGTACTTTGTCCTATTAAGTTCCGGTTTGGACTGATTTTAACGAGGGTAATGAATTACCTTTTTTATTGCGCAGGAATCGGCGGAGACTGGTTCGGATATAGGAAATAAACTCGTATTCGGTATCTGAAGTAACGGTATAATAACTTGGCCTGTACCTGATCATAAATTCGTTCAGATCATTACCCTTCAACTTGGTAATATTAGCCACATAAGATCGGTTAAAGCGATAGTCGATCACATTTTGGTGATAATCTTCCTGTATCAGACCCTGTAAATGGGCGGCATTGCGACCACTGCGGCTCAATGAATTATATAGTGCATCCAGGTTAAAGCCTGCGCCTCCGCCAGGAACAATGCTGAATGGATTACTGAAGGCGCTTGAGCCATAGGCTTTACTGTACTCGCGTCGGGTTGCCAGCAATCGTTGCATTGGGGTGTGCAGCGAATCGCGGATCGTAACTTCGTGCAGCATGATAGAATTGCGGGGCAGGTAAACAATGATACTATTGGTGTTTTTGACCAATACCGTATCGTTAAAATAGTATTCTTTTATAAAGACCAGTTTGTCGCCAGGGCTGGCTGAAACATTGAACTCGCCTTTGAAATCGTCATAATAGCTTAGACCCGATGTCAGATTGATTATGCTAACCCGCGCAACACGTTCTTTGGTGTCTTTGTCAAAAACAATTCCCTGTACCTGTTTATCCTGTCCAAACACCCGTGAAACGCCCGGTCCGCACAGGAGTAAGTATATCCAGCATACTAACCAAACCAAACTTCGGCTTTTGCCGGCCTTCATCTTCATTCAACAAACATTTAATTCGGCTATTTCGATACGATAAGCTTTTGCCCGATCCTGATATGGTTATCGGGAAGGTTATTTATACCCTTAAGTTCGTTAACCGTCAATCCAAAACGTCGCGAAATGGAGTATAGTGTATCACCCTGCAACACAATATAAATTTTACCGGAAAGGGTATTGTTAGCGTTATCTGGATTGGGCTTATCACCAAGCGCCGCAACCGAATCTTTTAGCGCAGTAACAGCGCTATCTTCAATTTGTGTCAATACCCTGTCCTCGCGTTTCTCTTTCTGCTCGGTGGTTTCAGATCTGTCATACTGATCGAGATTGTATTTTTTGATGATATTGATCAGCAACTGGGGATAATTTGGATTGGTTGCGTAACCATCCGCCTTAAGACCATTGGCCCAGCCATTGTAGTCATTTTTATCGAGTTTGAACAAATTGGCGTACCGGGGTCGCTTCAGGAATTCCGAGTGGTCGCGATAGGAGTCTTCGGCCTTATCATATACCCGGAAACAGTCGTTATGATTATCGTCATCTTTGTAATAACTTTTGCCCTGCCACTGGCTATTGCATTTGATGCCAAAATGGTTATTTGCCACCCTTGCCAGTTCGCCGTTGCCGCTTCCCGATTCAAACAAGCCTTGCGCCAGCGTAATGCTTGCAGGTATACCGTAAAGGTTCATTTCCTGTATGGCAATGGTTTTAAAATGATCGATGTATTCAAGCGAGGTCATCGGCTTGAAATTAGCTATGGCATCGCTGTTTTCTTTTTGAATTTCCTGGTTGTTACGGCGTGCTTCACGATTATTTACCAGGTTATTGTGTACCGCACAAGCACTTAATAACACCGAAAGTAAGATAGCAAAGGCAGGATAGGTTGTTTTTCGCATTCCTAACAAGTTCTAAAGTGGCGGAATATGATTCCATCCCAAACTTAAGATTTCTAAATAAATTTATGGTGTTTTTGCCGCTAATAGCTGCTGATCAGCAGGGTTTTCGTCGTAAAGATTGAGCCGATATTTTTTGATGAGCCCCAAAACCTGCGAGGCCCACTTACGGCTTGCTGCATAGCCGCTATGCTGTATGCCTTTTGCCCAGCCGGTATAATCGTAGTGCGAGAGTTTTTCGGTCAAATGGCTGAACTGTTTGCGCTCGGTCATGATGCGTGCAAAATCCTGGAATGAATCCATTACTGAAGCATATTTTTTGTAATGCGTACTTACCGTTTTTTTATGTTTAAACAACAAATGCGCATCATAACCCTTGATGCCAAATTGGTTGTTGAACTGTTGTGCCAGGGTGCTGTTACCACAACCCGATTCGTGCATGGCAACGGCAAGAACAATACTAGCCGGTATACCGCTTTCGTGCATGATACGCACGGCATTGTCTTTAAATTTTTCAATATAGGATATAGAGGTGTTTTGCGCCGAAGCAGCAATTGCAGCGATCAATAAGAATAATAACAGGATAGTTCTCTTCATTATTTATTTTTTTCGAATGATCATAAATCCATCACGTACCGGGAGTATCAGTTTCTCCACCCGGATATCTTTGGCAATATGGTCATTCAGTTCGCGAATCGTTTTTGTATCGGTGTCATTTTCGGCACCATAAACTTTCCCTTTCCACAAAACGTTATCAATAATAATCAATCCCCCCGATCTTACCTTATCAAATACGGTATTAAAATAAAGCAAATTATTCTTTTTATCCGCATCTATAAACACGAGGTCGAAACTTTCCTCGGGTATTTGTACGATAATCTGCGCGGCAGGGCCGAAATATTGCACCACTTTTTTATCCACATTTGTCGATTTGAAATGTTGGTGAAGCATTTCTTCATACTCCCGGTCGATCTCTATCGTATGGATCAATCCGTCTTCTGTCAAGCCTTCAGCCAGGCAAACTGTAGCGTAACCGGTAAAAGTTCCGATCTCCAGGATACGCCTGGGCTGTATCATTTTACTGAGCATGCTCAGCAAGCGCCCCTGGTAATGGCCCGACAGCATATGTGGCCGAAGCACCTTCAGGTAAGTAAACCTGTTGATCTTCTGCAACTCCGCTGGTTCCGGATCACAATGATCTTCGAGGTAAAGCTGAAGGTCGTGGGGTAGGATCTCCATGGGGCAAAGATAGACCGTTGATTCGTATGATTATAGTGATTACGCTGATTTTTTTGTCTGAACCGCTGATTCGTATGATTATAGTGATTACGCTGAGAACTGATGGACTACAGTTTTTTGTGGTTTTTTTAAAATTAAAAACGTCTTAACTTGGGTTTTATGAAAGAATTCATCGATAATTCTTATAAGTATTCGGAGTTGACTGGAAAGATAATTGGGTGCGCAATGAAAGTACATGCATCCCTTGGCAACGGATTTCAGGAAGTTGTTTACCAGCGTGCCTTGGCCGTAGAAATGGAAAAACAAAGACTGGTTTTTGCAAGAGAGTTGGAAATGAAGATCTATTATGATTCTGTCGAAGTAGGCGCCCGGCGCGCAGACTTCCTTGTTCAAGATAAAGTATTGTTAGAGTTAAAAGCTATCTGCCAATTAGAGGACATTCATTTGGCGCAAGCGTTAAATTACCTGGAAGCCTATAAACTTGAGATAGGCTTACTAATTAACTTTGGCTCGAGACACATCGAAGTCAAGCGAATTACCAATGAACACAAAATTGCGAGGCTAAATAAAAACAATCTATCATCCTAATCAGCTAAATCACACGAATCAGCGGTTCAGACAAAAAAACCAGCGTAATCAGTCAAATCACACGAATCAGCGGTTCAGACAAAAAAACCAGTGTAATCACTATAATCATACGAATCAGCGGTTCAGACCCTCCATCCAGCTCTGCAACAAGATCACGGCCGAAATATTATCCACCAGCTCTTTATTTTGCCTGGCTTTTTTTCCCATGCCGCTTTGAGCAATAGTTGCCGATGCCATTTTGGAAGTAAACCGTTCATCCAGCATCTCGACCGGAATATCGGGGAAGGTTTTCTTTAGCAGGTTTACAAAACCTTTTACATGAATAGCTGATTGCGAAGGTGTATTGTCCATCTGCTTTGGTTCGCCTACTATGAAACGCTCCACCTGTTCGGTTTGGAAGTATTTTTTAAGGAATTCGATAATATCCTTCGGGTGGATAGTATCCAACCCTGTTGCTATGATCTTTAAAGGATCGGTCACCGCTATACCGATACGCTTGGTACCGTAATCGAAGGCCATGACTCTCATCTTTTTAGATTTGAGTTTTTAGATGTGATATTTGAGAGCATGTTCAAAGATATTGGTTAAATTTTTCCTTTCTAATTTTAAGTTAAATGTAAAAAATATCCCCCTCGTAACCTTGTCTCAAATCTCAAATCTAATCTATAACTTGCAACAAATGCAGTTTAAGCAAATTATCGGGCAGAAGGCCGTCAAGCAAAGGCTTATTAACACGGTTAAAGAAAACAGGGTTAGTCATGCGCAATTGTTTTTGGGTCCTGAGGGCTCGGGAAGTTTAGCACTGGCGGTAGCTTATGCCCAATATATTTCATGCGAAGATCAACAACCTGACGACTCCTGCGGGGTTTGTTCCTCCTGCCGTAAATACCAAAAGCTGGCTCATCCCGACCTTCATTTTTCGTACCCATTTTTTGCTAAAGATGCAAAAGACACAGCCCTCAACTTTATTGAACAATGGCGTGAAGCATTTTTAACCAACCCCTATCTTAGCCTTGATAACTGGCGCAGCTACCTTGATGCGGAGAATAAACAAGCCAATATCAATATTGCAGAGTGTCACCAGATCATCAAAAAGCTTAGTTTTAAGCCTTTTGAATCGGCCTACAAAATATTAATCCTGTGGCTGCCCGAATACCTCGATAAGGAGGGGAACGCTCTGCTTAAAATTATCGAGGAGCCCCAACCCAATACGGTGTTTTTGCTGGTGGCGCAAAACCAGGACCAGATCCTGAATACCATTTTGTCGCGAACTCAACTGGTGAAGATACCTGCCCTTGGTTTCGATGACATCAAACAAGCACTCATCAAAAACTACCACCAACAGGAGCTTGCTGCATCCGAAATAGCTTACCTCAGCAATGGCAAATTTACGGAAGCAATGACCATGTTGGATCATGAAGACAAGGGCTTCCACGCTTTATTTGTTCATTGGTTACGGTTGTGTTATGGTAATAAAGGCCTGGAAATATTTCCTTTTGTAGACCGGGCCGCAAAACTTGGTCGCGAAAATCAAAAGAATTTTTTACGCTACGGCATCAGCTTTTTACGCGAATGTTGCCTGATCATGGCGGGAGCCGATAGCCTGGTGCATTTGCCACCCGCCGAACTGGAAACCGGGCAAAAAATGACCGGTGTTATGAACCTAGCGATGGCACAGGCGATAAGCACCGAGCTCGAAAAAGCACATTATCATGTTGAAAGGAATGCAAACCCTAAAATTCTATTTTTAGATGTATCTTTACAAATTATAAAAATCTTAAGCTTTAAAACGCTCCCGCAAGGGACTCATTATATACCGAACTAAATTATGGGATGTGGTAGTTGCTCAACGGGTGGATGTGCACCCGCTGGCTGTAAGAGTAACGGCTCGTGCCTTACTAACGGTTGCAGCAAATTAGATGTTTACGACTGGCTTTCCGACATGGATATGCCGTCCAATTATAAACCATTTTCGGTTGTAGAGGTCAAATTCAAGGGGTCCAGAAAAGACTTTTATCTGAATAACGACAACATTTACCTGGAATCGGGAGAACTGGTTGCGGTTGAAACCACCACGGGTGGTTATGACGTTGGCCACGTTTCGGTTACCGGTGAGCTGGTGCGTATGCAAATGCTTAAACGTCGGGTAAAAGAAGAAGAAGTTGTCAAGAAAATTTACCGTAAAGCTACACCAACCGACGTCGAAAAATGGAAAGCTGCCAAAGACCTGGAATGGGAAACCATGCATAAGTCGCGTAAGCTGGCGCTCGAATTGGGTCTGTCGATGAAAATAAGTGATGTTGACTACCAGGGCGACAAAACAAAAGCAACTTTTTATTATACTGCTGAAGGTCGCGTAGATTTTCGCGAGCTGATCAAGCGAATGGCCGAGTCGTTCAGGATACGGATCGAAATGCGCCAGATAGGGATGCGGCAGGAAGCCAGTCGCCTTGGCGGGATAGGCTCATGCGGGCGCGAACTTTGTTGCTCAACCTGGCTGACGGATTTCAAAACGGTATCAACTTCGGCTGCACGCTACCAAAACCTTTCATTAAACACTTTGAAACTGGCAGGGCAATGCGGTAAATTAAAATGCTGTTTGAACTATGAGTTGGATACCTATATGGATGCGCTGAAAGGTATCCCCGATAATGTAAATGTACTGAAAACCGAAAAAGGTGATGCCCGTTTACAAAAAACCGACATCTTTAAAAAGCTAATGTGGTTTAGCTATCCTATGGATGATAATTGGATCCCGCTTGAGATCAGTAAAGTCAAAGAAATACAACAACAAAATAAAGAAGGGGTTTTGCCACCTGATCTGGGCGAAACTAAGGAACCTGAAACCAAACCTGCAAAAGTGCTTGACTATGAAAATGTAGTTGGGCAGGACAGTTTAACCAGGCTTGACGAAAGAAACCGCAATAAAAAGAAGAACAAGAATAAAAATAAGAACCAGGGCAATAAACCACAGCAGCCTGGCAGTGCGCCAAGACCAGCCCAGCCAAAAGCAGCTGTCACAGAAGTAAATATTTCAGCCAACCCGGTTGCCGCTGAAAAAAGGGAAGCGAATCCTAATGCGCAACGCAACCGGAATAACAGGCGTAATCGCCCTAACCGAAACAAAAACCGTAACGATCAGCAAAAAGGGAATGAAAGCGGCTCGTAATATTTTTTGGGGATTGATACCGGTAATACTATTGTTTGCACTGGCCGGATGTACCGACTCTAATATGATCATTGATCAGAATACATCGATCGAAAATCTCAACTGGTCATATGCCAATAAGATCAAAAACGATTTTAAGATCGATGATACCTCGATACCCTATAATATTTATTTAAACCTTCGGGTTACGGGCAATTACCGTTACTCTAATATTTTTCTTTTGCTGAAAAAAAAGGGGCCAAAATTAAATGCTACTACCCGTTACGAGATCAAACTAGCTGAAGCCGATGGGCAATGGCTCGGGACGGGCTCAGGCAATTTGTATAGTTTCCAGGTTCCGCTGATAACTCAGTTCAAATTCCCGGCAAAAGGAGAATACCATTTCGAACTTGAACAAAACATGCGCGATAATCCCCTGCATGAGGTGAGTGATGCTGGTTTGCGGGTTGAGAAAACTCCTGCTCAATAAGCCTTTTTTTACCTTTTACATTATTTTTAAAGATTACCGGTATTTTCTTAAAAAATCTTTAAATTAGTTTAGGCATCCTAAACTAATTTAAATGAAAAAACTGATCCTCCTGATTGCTGTTCTTATGCCCCTGGCATTGTTGGCACAAACAACAAATATAGCCGACAGCACAAAATATAATAGCATCGTAAAGTATTATAGCAGACTGATCACTCCGCAAACCACCGATGCAAGTACTTTCTTCAAACGCGGCGATGCCTATTATAATCTTGGCGATTATCAGAACGCTTTATCAGATCTGGATAAAGCCATTGCGCTCAATGCCAATTACGAAGAAGCCTTTTTTTCCCGTGGACGTGTGAGATATGAGTTAAAAAACTACCAGGGTGCCATTAGTGATTTTACTCAATCAATAACATTTAAACCTAACGTAGGTGCATCTTATTATAACAGGGGGCTATCCAAACGAAAATTGGACGACTTTAATGGTGCGATAGCTGACTACACCACCGCATTATCATTTGATCCAAAAGATATTGATGCCTATAACGATAGGGGAGTTGCGAAGAAAAACATCAAGGATTATAAGGGAGCAATAGCCGATTATACTCAGGCCATATTGCTGGATCCAAAATATACCCGAGCCTATTATAACCGTGGACTTGCAAAAGCTGATAGCCAAGACAACCTGGGCGCTATAGAAGATTTTGATAAAGCGATCGCTCTATCGCCCAGAGACGCCGATGCCTTTTATGCCCGCGGAGATGCTCGTCGTCATTTAAAAAACTACCAGGCAGCTATCGTTGACTATAGCCGCGCGATAGAAATAGACTCCAATTATGTTGACGCTTACAATAACCGCGGTTTGGCAAAATATAACCTCGGCGACTACGCCGGGGAAATAGCCGATGATAACAAAATATTAACCATTGATGCCAAATATGCTAATGCCTATTATAACCGTGCGCTTGCTAAAGGCAAAATGAACAACTATGTTGAAGAACTGGATGACTTTACAACTTACCTTGGCCTCAGCCCAAATGATGCGGATGCTTACCTGGAACGGGGCAATGCTAAGTTGAGCCTCGAAGATTATAAGGGCGCTTTGGACGATTATAACCAAACCCTGGCACTATCACCTGATTACACCAGCGCCTATTTTGACCGGGGGCTTGCCAAAAGGCATCTTGAAGATTATACCGGCGCCATTGCCGACTACAACAAAACACTGGAACTAGATCCAAAATACAGCGATGCCTATAACAGCAGGGGAATAGTTAAACACCTTCTTGGCGACAATGCCGGTAGCTGTGCTGATTTTAAAAAGGCATTGGAATTGGGTAATACATACGCCCAGGAGAATCTCGACAAGTTTTGTAAATAGTTTTTGCCGGCGTAATCTTAATTTTCCTACCTTCGTTTTGCTAATATTTTTATCAAAATGAGTTCAGCTATTGTCCTTATTGCTGCTTTGGTTATCCTGTTGATAGCAGTCGCTTTGTTCCTTAAAAAACCTACTGTACCCGAAGGGGCTTCCGCGGAGGAATTACAAAAATTAAAGTCTGAAAATGAGCGGCTCAAGGTAGAAGCCGGAGCGCTTAATGGTAAGATCAACGGCCTTGTTTCTGAAATGGATTCGGTTGTTGCATTGTTAAAGGACGAAAAGGAGCGCATTTCCGCCGAACTCATGCAGGAGCGTGAAAAGTTGGCCCAGGCTAACCAATCGCTTGAAAGTGCCCGCTCTTATTACAAAGCCCAGCAGGAAAAAATACAGGAACAGAAGGCCGAGGTAGAACAGATAAGGGTAAATTTTCAGCGGGAGTTTGAAAACATCGCTTCGAAATTATTGGATGATAAATCGCAAAAATTTGTTGAGACCAATAAGCTTAACCTGGATCAGCTTCTTAATCCGCTTAAAGAAAATATCAAGCTTTTTGAAGAGAAAGTTGAAAAGGTTTACAAGGCCGAATCTGATGAACGCAATGTGTTGAAGGGTGAAATTACCAAGTTGATGGAGCTCAACAAACAGATCAGCGAAGAAGCCAATAACCTTACTAAAGCTTTAAAATCTGACTCAAAAAAACAAGGTAACTGGGGCGAGATCGTACTCGACCGTATCCTCGAAGTTTCTGGTTTGGTTGAAGGTGAAGGTTATACCAAACAAGGCAAAGGACTCAACCTGATGGATGAAGACGGTAATCGTTTCCAACCCGATGTGATCATTAACCTGCCCGATAATAAACATATTATCATCGACTCGAAAGTGTCGTTAGTTGCTTATGACCGCC
The DNA here is from genome assembly GCA_903863845.1 of uncultured Mucilaginibacter sp. GTDB lineage: Bacteria > Bacteroidota > Bacteroidia > Sphingobacteriales > Sphingobacteriaceae > Mucilaginibacter. The sequence goes on from CAIPDP010000073.1 coordinate 66,450, forward strand.
TGATTAACTGCGAGACGGAGGAAGAAAGGGAAACGTATATCCGGCAACATATATTATCCATTAAAAGCCATATTAACGGGCTGGGTGGCAAGAACTATCAGGACCTGTATGGAATTAACTCGCCAGATTTTGTTTTGTTATTTGTGCCGATAGAGTCGTCATTCGTGCTGGCTATACAGCACGATGTTGAGCTGTTTGAATTTGCATGGAACAAAAAGGTGGTGATGGTAACACCATCAACCTTGCTGGCTACGCTCAAAACAGTAGCTTCTATCTGGAAACAGGAGCAGCAAACCAAAAACGCTATCGATATAGCTACCAAAGCAGGCTTACTGTACGATAAATTTGTTGGCTTTATTACTGATATTAAAAAGATCGGCGATAATCTCGACCGTTCGAAAGAAGCCTATAACGAAGCTTTCGGAAAACTCTCAACAGGTAGCGGCAACCTGGTTGGCCGTGTTGAGGTTCTCAGAAAACTGGGTGCAAAAGCCAGCAAACAGATCGATCAAAAATTTATCGAAGAAGAATAGAATTCAACCGATCAATTGATACCGGTAGTTGCGTTTGATGTTACACTGCCCGTTGCATCCACGTTTACCTGCGGCGATGTTACTTTGAATGTCATGGTATAATCGCCGGTGTTAGAGATCGGGAAACTATCTTTTATACTGTAAACCAGCTTTCCTGTACCTGTGCCGGTAATATTGGCTGTCATTTTACCCTGGATACCAAAATCCATTGAGAAGTTAGGCGTAACATCAAAATATGCTTTACCATCGGCGATACTTGTTAGCTTGTAGGTAACTGCATAATTGACTTTGACCGAGCCACCCATCTTATTGCCAAGTGGTATATTCATCGGATTTGCCTGTGTAAAAGAGTCACCTGGTTTCAATGCCTTGTCTGGAAATTTAATTTGCTTTTGAAACAGACTGGTCATTTGCTGGATCTTTTGTTTCGTGCTATCGTCAGTCTTTTTTCCATCTGCCGAATCGACTTCCATCAAACCATCTCTGGTGATATGGGCAGCTACCTTCATAACTTTTTCGCTGATGGTTGGTGGTATCGGTGCCTCATGCCCATTAGCCCCTACAGTTAGTTTAGTGACCTTATATTCCATGTTGATCGGGAAGCTACCATCAGCTGCCACTGACCCTGATTGCATCGTTCCACTGGCTCCCATTTCCATATTTACCGTAATGGGGGAAGTAATACCCGAAGATTTTAGCTTATCTAAAATTCCTGGATCTCCGGTAACATTGGCGTTGAGTTTTATTACAATACCAATGTCAGATTTGTAAGTTTTGTTGGGCTCGTATTTTATTTTAAAAACTACACCGTCTTGTGCTTTAAGCTGCACAAAAATCAGTGATAATAATGCCACTAAGATGGTTTTTTTCATGATCTTTTCTATTTGAAGTATCTTATTTGCTTTTAAATGCATTCCATCCCTGGGCCGTTAGTTGGTGTACCGTACCAGTCTTTGTAACGAGATTTCGTCCTGCTGATGCTTCTGTAATATAACCAATAAAGCTGATATCAACCAGGTTTTTCAATTTTTCATAATCGGCTTGTTTAACCGTAAATAATAACTCATAATCCTCTCCACCGCTTAGGGCACATACGGTAGGATCGAGGTTGAACTGGCGTGCTGTCTCATAGGTCATCGGATCGATCGGTATCTTCTCTTCATAAAGGTTACAGCCTTTATTACTCTGTTCACATAAATGCAGTAATTCAGAAGCCAACCCATCTGATATATCGATCATCGACGTAGGTTTTACACCCTGATCTTTCAATAATTGAACAATATCCCGTCGCGATTCAGGTTTTAATTGTCTTTCAATGATATAATCTTTACCCTCCAGATCAGGCTGGATATTTGGATTTTCAAGGTAGATCAATTTTTCCCTTTCCAATAACTGTAAGCCCACATAAGCTCCACCCAAGTCTCCTGAAACTACGATCAGATCTCCCTCCTGGGCGCCATTTCGATATACGATATCCTTCTCATCGGCATATCCCAGGGCAGTCACACTGATCACCAAACCCTGTTTTGATGAACTGGTATCGCCACCAACAAGGTCAACTTTGTATTTGTCGCATGCCAGGTAAATTCCTTCATACAATTCTTCTACTGCTTCAAGGGTAAACTTACTTGATAAACCAATAGAAACGGTAACCTGGGTAGCGGTACCATTCATAGCATAAATATCACTCAGGTTAACTTGTATAGCCTTATAGCCTAAATGCTTAAACGGCGTATATGCCAGATCGAAATGAATTCCTTCCAGCAAGAGATCGGTAGTAACGAGTGTTTTCTTTCCTTCAAAATCTATTACTGCGGTATCATCTCCGACACCTTTTAGTGTGTTTTTATGCTTTAGCTCAAACTGCCTGGTCAGATGGTTGATTAAGCCGAACTCGCCCAGGGTTTCTATATTGGTCTTTTCTTCGTTCTCGAACATTATAATGGGATTACTCCGGATATTATTTTATTTCTCCGCTTTTATAAACCTAATTGGGCTGAAATCTCTAACATTCTTTCGATCGGTTTAACAGCCAGATCGATGATATGTTGTGGGACAGTTATTTCAGGTGATTCATTCTTCATGCACAGGTATAACTTTTCTAAAGAATTTCTTTTCATATGCGGACAATCATTGCAGGCACACTGGTTATTCGGTGGTGCAGGAATAAATAGTTTAGCAGGATTGTCTTTCTGCATCTGATGTAATATACCCGATTCCGTTGCTACTATAAATTCAGCCTCCGGGCTTTTTGTTGCATATTTCAGCAAACCCGTTGTCGAACCAATATAATCGGCCATCTCTAATATCACGTCTTCACATTCA
>CAIPDP010000074.1 GCA_903863845.1 uncultured Mucilaginibacter sp.
CTTGGTAAATGCGTTACCCAGGTTGTACCATGCAGCATAGCTATATGGTTCGCTATCAATATACTGTTGGTAAAATTGTACGCTTTCCTCCTGGTTATCCATTACATCGTAACAAAAAGCCAGTTCGTAAAGCGCATCCTGGTTTTCCATATTTTGCTTCAGGCAAAGTTTCAGGTAGGTGATCGCCGTATCATAGTCGCCCATATTCTGGTACACATAAGATATGTGCAGCAATATCTCGTCTGTTTCTTCGGCAAGGTCAAGCGCTTTCTCGTAGTTTTCCAGCGCTTCTGCGTAGCGCTCCATGTTCTCGTACAGGTTGCCCCTGATGATGTAAATATCCGGGTCAGACGCTTCGAGCATGGCAGCCTTCTCCAGCGAAACAAAAGCTTCGTTAGCGCGGTTGGTAACCACCATCAGCTGTGCTTGTTTGATCAGGAATACCGCCGCGAAAGGGTGCTGGTTGCAAGCATACTCTACTACCTGCAGGGCTTTTACCGGGTCATTTTTTTCGATGTAGTAGTCGATAATGTTCTCAAATGCCTGCGCATCAAAAAAATACTGGTCTTTGTTACGAATCATCTCTTCGTAACGTTCTACCGAAAACTTGGGGTCTTCGGCGAATCCAAATTCAAAGTCTTCTTCCATTAAAAATATTTTTCAGAACGCTGACGGCCATATGACCCTGCCCCTCAAGGGATTTAAACAGGGGATTGATTTGTCTTTTCTGAGTTCAAATTACAATTACAAGCAGCCAAAAAGCAATTAAGTTTTCAACATTCAAACATTGTTAACAGGCCTTTTGCCAAGTGCCTGATAATAAATGAAAAGCATATATGAACTTATCTGGCAAAGCGTGAGTTGATAATAAATTGCCTTAAAGATTTTTACCTTTGACAAATTTACAATTATGAGCCTGAATATTTCTGATATCCTGAAGCGTTTACATATCAACGACATAAACCCTGCTTTTAGTACTGGTAGTTTTTGGGGCGATAGTGAAAACAATGAAACCAGGACAATACATTCTCCGGTCGACGGTAAAGCAATTGCAGCTGTGCAGGTCGCTGGTGAAGCCGAATACCAGCAGGTGATCGCCAAAGCGAGCGAAGCTTTTGTTAAGTGGCGCACGGTGCCTGCCCCTAAGCGCGGCGAGGTGGTACGACAGTTAGGTGATGCACTTCGATCGCACAAGCAGGACCTGGGTGTACTGGTATCTTATGAGATGGGTAAAAGTTTGCAGGAAGGATACGGCGAGGTGCAGGAGATGATAGATATTTGTGACCTAGCCGTAGGGCAAAGCAGGCAATTATTCGGTTTTACCATGCATTCTGAAAGACCTGAGCACAGGATGTACGAACAATACCATCCGCTGGGTATCGTTGGCATCATATCAGCCTTTAATTTCCCGGTTGCCGTATGGAGCTGGAATGCTGCCCTGGCCTGGATATGTGGTGATGTTTGTGTTTGGAAGCCCTCTGAGAAAACGCCTTTAACAGCTATCGCCTGCCAGCGGATCATACAAGCAGTTTTTGAAAAGAATAATGTACCGGAGGGTGTTTCCTGTTTGCTGATTGGCGATCGCGCCGTTGGCGAATTGATGGCGAATGATACGAGGGTACCTCTTGTATCCGCAACAGGTTCAACCCGGATGGGAAAAGCTGTGGGAGCAGCGGTTAGCGCCCGTTTGGGAAGATGTTTGTTGGAGCTTGGTGGAAATAACGCCATCATTGTTAGCCAATATGCAGATCTGGATACCGTGTTGATTGGAGCGGTTTTTGGCGCAGTAGGTACGGCCGGTCAACGCTGTACCAGTACCCGCAGGCTAATTATCCATGAAAGTATATACGAGCAGTTCAAGCAGAAGCTGGTGAAGGCTTATGGTCAGGTACGCATTGGCGATCCCTTGGATGAAAACAATCATATGGGACCACTGATCGATCGCGATGCAGTAAAACTATACCTTGAATCGATCGAAAAATGCAAAGCTGAAGGTGGAAAATTTGTGGTTGAAGGTGGTGTATTGGAAGGTCAGGGCTATACTTCGGGTTGTTATGTGAAACCTTGCATCGCAGAAGTGGAAAACCATTACCCTATTGTGCAACACGAAACTTTTGCGCCTATTTTGTATCTGGTTAAGTATACTACTTTAGAAGAGGCGATCGCATTGCAGAATGGCGTTCCTCAGGGACTTTCGTCGGCTATCATGACCACCAACCTGCGCGAGGCAGAGCAATTTCTTTCTTATGCGGGGTCTGATTGTGGTATTGCCAATGTAAATATTGGTACATCGGGTGCCGAGATCGGTGGCGCATTCGGCGGCGAGAAAGAGACTGGCGGCGGTCGCGAGTCGGGCTCCGATGCCTGGAAGGTATATATGCGCCGGCAAACTAACACTATCAATTATTCAACTAAATTACCACTAGCTCAAGGCATCAAATTCGACCTTTAGTTTTTTTAATACCCTGATGCATATCATCCGTCAATACTTGCTAAGCCTGATCACGGCTGGCTCACTTTTGTTGTCTTGTCCATTGCAGGCCCAGCAGCTTCCGGCTCTTCAACCCGATCCGCCGAAAGACTGGTATGCGCTGGATCCAAAGACTGATGGATATATGGGGATCAGCCTTAAACAAGCTTACCAGTTCCTGCAGGGAAAACAGAGTAAGCCCGTCATCGTGGCAATTATTGATAGCGGGATTGATACCCTGCAGCAAGATATCCAGGGTGTTTTATGGGTCAATCCAGTAAAGGATAAAGATTTTCCGGGCGATGTACATGGATGGAATTTTCTGGGCGGTCCGGGTCGCAGGTGCGATTTCAACGAAACCTCGGAAGAAGTGCGGCAGTATTTTAAGTTGAAGGATAAATACTTGAATCCGATAGCTTCAAGAGACAGCAATAAAAGAGAATATGCCTTTTGGCTGCAAGTAAAAACCGAATACGATGCAACTGTCGCAAAAGCGAAAACAGAATTACCGCCTCTGAATCAAGTTTTGAATGCCCTGGTAGAGACAAGTGGCTTTATAAGGCACGAACTTGGTTTGAAGGACAATCAAACATTTTCCCGCGTCGACCTGGAAAAGATTGTGGCTAAAAATGACACTTTGTTGCAAGTCAAAAATCTATGGCTGCTTGCTTTTAGTCAGGATGTTTCTACCAGCACCAATGTCAAAGTGATCAGGGAAATGAGTGAATATGTTACAAAATTAAATAATGATATCAGTCCGGATCTGGATGCCAGGAAACGCATCATTGGCGACGACCCGGATAAACTTCATGATCAGTTTTATGGCAATAACCAGTTGAAATTTGAAGACAGCTCGCACGGTACGGAAGTTGCTGGTTTGATTGGTGCAAAACGTGGTAATGGTTTTGGTATAGACGGCATTGCCGACAATGTGCAATTGATGATCATCAAAGCGGTCCCGGTTGGTGATGAATACGACAAAGACGAGGCGAACGCCATCCGTTTTGCGGTTGATCACGGCGCCAGGATCATCAATATGAGTTTTGGTAAGAAAGTTTCTCCGCATAAAGAATGGCTCGATTCGGCTTTTCAATATGCAGCAGCACATAATGTACTTCTGGTGCAGGCCTCGGGCAATGAGAACCTCGACCTGGACAAGCAATTGGAATACCCTAATGATCATTTTTTGGATGGCTCGGCTGGCGGGAGCGACAATGTACTCAACGTTGGTGCTTCGGGCTTGAAAGCCGATACCAGTTTGGCCACCGACTTCAGCAACTTCGGTAAAGAAAATGTCGATCTTTTTGCGCCCGGAGTTAAGATCACTTCGATCGATATGGATGCCGAAACCACGACTGATGATGGTACCAGCTTTTCGTCGCCCATCGTCGCAGGCGTAGCCGCCCTGATTATGGAATACTATCCCGGGCTGAATGTTAGGCAAGTGAAGCAAGCCATTATGCAATCGGTAGTGCCTTTACGGGGACTAATGGTCTATAAGCCGGGTACTCATGACCTGGTTGATTTTAGCAGCCTTTCCAAAGCAGGTGGTATCGTCAATGCTTATCTGGCCCTGGATAATGCTTCAAAAATGGTAGCGGCAGGGAAATGATATATTTTTCTAACAGCGGCTTGAAAATTTTATAGACGTAGTTTAAATAAAGGCTGACCCACTAAACAAGCCCCGCCTTTACTATGAGACATCTACTACTAAACTACATTTTTACAAAAGTACCTTTGCCTACCAGACTGTTATTTGACGCATTGTAAACCTGCATCACATAAGTTCCCGGAAGCAGGTTCTTAACATCAGTTTGCCAGGTGGTCGATCGGGTCGATTCGTTCCTGATGATCAGGCCCGAGGCGTTCATGATCTTGATGTTATAATTTGAATTATCAGTGCTATTTGATTTGATGGTTCCACTAACACCGATACCGTTTTTGGAGCCATCTGCGGAAATCGTATTGATGGTCAAATTGATCAGGCTTTTCGTTGGATTCGGATACAGGGACACCGGATTGGTGGCCAATTGATCAAGATTGCTGTAACTTAAGGTTATGGTGCTTGAATAGTTGATCGTGCCATTCAGATCCTCCATTTTCAGCCGGTATAGATTAGCGCCCAACTGTGGGTATTTGTCAATTAAGCTGTATTGCCCGCAACCTGTAGCAGGAACACCGCCAACTATACTGAAGGTAGTGCCATTGTCCAGGCTGCGCTCTATGGCAAAAGTGGTATAATTCGCTTCATTTTCGGTGGTCCACCTGATCAGCGAACCATCACTTGTCTTTTTACCGCTAAAGCTTATCAATTTTAGCGCAAGCGCCGGGTTTTGACGGATCACAACATTAAACCGATTGCTACCGAAGCTATTGGAATCAGCCAGGTTTATGCTGAAGACGTATTTCGTATGGCTTCGCAGGTTGATTGAATCGCGCTTATATTTATCTACTAACCACAGGTCATATATCTGCGGAATGGAGGTTAGGCTGGTTTGCAGTAGGGTATAGGTACCTGAATTTTTACCGGTAACATACAACCTGATCACTTGCTTTTCCTGTTTAGGCAGGGGTAAATAATTAACGGACAAAGGCACGTTATCGCTTGAAATGCTCGACAAGCCTTCGGCTGCAGATGTGCTTTCAATATACTTGCCATCTTCGTATGGATTGTACCCCGCTGATGCAGATGCATTGAAGCCGATAAAAATATCGTCATAGTCAAGTGAATCAACCGCCAATTTCAATCTGAGCGAACGGTCTATTGCAGGTTGAGGCGCTGTTTTTGACATAAGCAAATTCAATCCCGTTAACTGAGCGGCGGCGGGAACTGATCCTGTACCCACACTTCCGTTAGCATTCAATACCACTTTTGCATATTCCGAAATAGTAAGTGCGGGATTGGTATTAGTGCCCTGGACTATGAATCCCTGTCCGCTGGCGATATAACGCGAGGCATGACCCGTACCCGTTCCCGTAGTTGAAGAGGTAGCCGTATAGGTATCGTACTGGTAAGTAACCGGGTTAAATTCCCAGATCGTTGTGCTTAGATTTGTCCGAACGTTTCCGTTGGAACCCGAATAGAACTGCAGCCAGTCGATCGCACAGGGATAGGGGTTACCGATCATGTTGAAACCACGTACTGCTGAATTGCCGCCACCACCCGAACCGGTATAGGCCAGGTTGGAAGATGCAGGTGTGTACCAGTCTTTAAAAGTGTAGGACCCTGAATTCATCTGACCGACTGAGGTTAGCGTTACATTTTCAGGAGCGATGTATGGCAAAACCGTTCGGGTGGCCCAATTGGTAGCGGCTCCCCTGAAAAAGAAGAGTACGCCGGTACCAACCGGTAAACTGTAGGTGCTCCCGTTACTGGCAGTAATGGTACCACCGGTAGTGGAGTTTGTTATATTGGTTATCCCTAAAAAATTGCCGCTGATAAAAGTCAGATTGCTGGGTGTAAAGCTTTCGTTATAAAGGTAAATGGAAGGATTGCCAGCGCTGGTACTGCCACCGGTACAGCCGGTAATGAAGGAGTTGGTGGTGCTGTTTGCTGTGGTAGTTTGTCCGGCAGTTGCGCCTACGATGTAATTTAGACCAAAAACATAATTTCCGTTTACGGTAGTACCGGTATTGACGCATGAAGAAATGATACGGTAGGCCCGTTCAATCCAACGCCCGCCCGAATACGTCGAACTCCCCTGGTAAAATCTTTCCACGTTAAAATTTCCGATAAACTGGTTGTTCTTGCCTTGCGGCAATTCGCCGATACTAGCCGAGCCGGTTGCATCCGATTGCAAAGTAAACGTTCCGCTGTTTTCGTTAACGATATTTACATATTGGGCGTTATCGTTATAAAAATACATCAGCGAGGTTGGTCCGAGTTTAAAAGTTCCCGAATTCTCGATCGAGCCGTAGTCGTCCATTTCTATATAACAGGCTGAACCTGATGTACCGGCATAAAATGAACCTGCGTTTGTTAAAGCATGCGTTACGTTGCTTCCGCCCTGCAGGTATAAAGTGGCATTGCCATTGGCTGTAAAAGTACCTGAATTATAGATATAGGAGCCGTTGTTGTCGATCTGGAAAAGCCCGGTACCACTTAAGGCAAACGTGCCGAAATTGGCGAATATCGAACTGCTGAATTCAAGTATCGTTGAAGTGGACGCACCAACAAAGTTAACATTGGCCGAGGTAACAGCAGAGTTTACCGTAAAGCCGCTATTTGTTGTCAGTTTTACACCAGAGTTAACAGTTATGGTATTATTGCCGGTAAAATTAATCGTATTAACTGTAGTACTTCCGGTAACTATCGGAGCATTTGTAGTATTGGGTATAACTACATCATCGGTGCTCGTTGGTGTACCTGATGGTGTCCAGTTATTTGCGGTACTCCAGGTGGTACCCGATGATCCGTTCCATACGTAACTGTGTCCCGAGCATACGCCGTTATAGGCGGTGTAGGTAATTGAATAATTACCAGCAACAAAACCGCCGGCGCCGGCAGCGGCTGAAGGTGTTACGGTATAAGTTGACCCTGAAGATTGTGATGCAGTTGGACTTGGCGTCAGCGTTACACTGGTTACAGTTTCACTGTTAACGGTACCAAAATAAATAAAATTGGTAGTGCTGCCCGTCACCACCGGCGAAGTGTTGCCGGTAACTTTGGTGGGGCCAATAGCCTGGATCACGAGCGCAGCCGCAGTGATGTTTGCAGTTAGCCCCGAGGGCTGCGTTAGGGTATAGTTTGCGGCATCGGTACCGCTGATAGAATAACCGGTTACAGTAACTGCAATACCGGTGCCCACATTCTTGCTGGCAAAAGTAACAATGCCCGCTCCTCCAAGTACAACTACGTCGGTACCCAAAACACCAACCAGCGAAGCTGAACCTGATATCGAACCTGTAGTAGTTGCGTCATATACTTTGTTGCTGGCGGTTACACCGCTTATAGTCAGCGTTTTTACCGTAATATTTGCTGTAAGTCCTGTGGGTTGCGTCAGCACGTAATTGCCGGCATCGGCACCAACAAGCGTACTGGTTGAGGTAACTGTAAGTCCGGTACCCACATTTTTAGAAGGGAATGTGCCGGTGCCGCTTAATGTTACCACGTCTGTTCCAACTATCCCAACCAGCGTGCCAGTAATTGTAGCAGCATTAGTGGCATCGTAAACTTTATTGCTTGCAGCTGCGCTCGAAACCGTTAGCGTTTTAGCGGTGATATTAGCTGTCAGTCCTGTAGGCTGGGTTAAAGTATAATTAGCTGCATTGGCACCTGTCAAGGTATAACCTGTTACAGTAATGGCCAGGCCAGTGCCAATCACCTTTGATGGAAATGCAGCCGAAGGCGTACCGCTTAAATTCACTACATCGCTTCCAATAACACCTACAAGTGTTGCGGTGCCGCTCAAGGTTGCAGTTGTGGTGCCATCATAAACTTTGTTTACACCAGCAAGCCCGCTGATGGTGAGTGTAGCCTGGGTAACTGTGATCTTTCCGGTAACGTAGGTTATAGAATAATTTGCCGGATTAAAAGTGCCACCAGTCGCTGCTGAAGGTGTAACAGAACCGGTATAGGTCGCTACGATAGCAGTTGATGCCGAACCTGTACCATAAGCAATGGTCACACTACCGATAGTTTCGCCGTTTTGTAGGGCAGAATTTGTAAATGCCGTTGATCCCGATGCACCTGTGATCGTGGTGCCGTAAACCTTCGAAACATCATTGGCGGTAATGGTTAATGCTGCCTGGGTTATATTGCCAGTTATACCCGGTTGTGTCAGTATATAATTACTGGCGTTTGCTCCGCCAAGAATTATAGTTACGGCTATGCCATTGGCAACGTTTGCGCTGGCGAATGTGCCTGTGGTACAGGTCACCACGTCAGATCCTACCAAACCTACCAGAACGCCGCCTGAGATCGTTGCGGCGGTTGTGCCGTTGTATGTTCTGTTTGTGGCAACAGCGCCTGTTACTGTAATAGTTTTTTGGCTGACTAAACTTGCAACTGTTGCCACCGTTCGGGTGGTTGCGCCGGTGCTTGAACAGTTCACGTTTCCTGAATAAGTTCCCGGTATTGTGGCAGCAGCTATCCTTACATAAATATTGGTTGTATTGACAGTTGGCGCTGAGCCAACTAGAATAGAACCCGAAAATGGTCCACTGCTTGAAGTACTGACCTCATAACCAGATGGCGCCGTTACCGTAATGCCAACACTTAAGCCGGTGCCCGCGACGGTAAATATAGTATTTGATGATGCAGTGCCATAAGTAGTAGGTACTGCTGAAAGCGATCCGGTAGTCGTAATATTGGCGGCGGCAAAAACCGACGCACTTGATACCAGCAGGATGACTGCGGCAATTAAAATGCGTAAAATTGTTTTCATGCGATACCTTTTAGGTTATATTTTAAATAGCGTTACCAGTGTGAAAGAGTTTTTTATGCTTTCCCCTGGTCAATTCCCCATTCCATCGGGCATTTGCCGATTTTTCGTTCCGGATAATTGCAGAACATTCCCACTCCTGCCCAAACCAGGTAAACATTAGCTGACGCACAACGGGTGCATCTGCAACCTTTATACGAATCCAATGAAAATATGTTTCATTAAACGAAAATAATTTCACTTTAGTTAAAATAATCAATGTAAATATATGAAAAACAATGGTTTATGAAAACGAAAATTGCACCTTAAAATTATATATTTTTTAAGATTTGTCAATAAATAATGGTTAAAACCGTTTGAAAGGTAGTGAGTGATTTCATTTTATAAACATTCAGCGACGATAATGGGGTTGTAGTTCGCCAGAAAAAGCGTCAGCTGTACTTCATATTTTATAGTTGCTGATCGGTCTTGTATTCCCAACAACGATGAAAGTTGTTTTTATAAGTTCATTGCCTATATTTGCGTTCGCAAAATTCATTTTAAATTATAATGAGAGAAATACAATTCAGGGAAGCACTCCGCGAAGCTATGAGCGAAGAGATGCGCAAGGATGATAAAATATACCTGATGGGCGAGGAAGTTGCCGAATACAACGGTGCTTACAAAGTAAGCCAGGGTATGCTGGATGAATTTGGCGCGAAAAGGGTGATAGATACCCCGATCTCTGAATTGGGCTTTGCCGGTATTGGCATTGGTTCGGCAATGAACGGTTTACGCCCTATCATTGAATTCATGACCTTCAACTTTTCGCTGGTAGCGATCGACCAGATCATTAATGGTGCTGCCAAGATCATGTCGATGAGCGGCGGCCAGTTTTCGGTGCCGATCGTTTTTCGTGGCCCAACCGGAAATGCAGGTATGTTGAGCTCACAACACAGTCAGTGTTTTGAGAACTGGTATGCCAACTGCCCGGGATTAAAGGTGGTTGTTCCATCCAACCCATATGATGCAAAAGGCCTGTTAAAATCTTCGATCATTGATCCGGATCCGGTGATCTTTATGGAATCTGAATTGATGTATGGCGACAAAGGCGAAGTACCTGAAGAAACCTATTATATTCCTCTTGGTAAAGCCAATGTTACCAAACAAGGTTCAGACGTTACACTGGTAGGTTTTGGCAAGATCATGAAAGTGGTAAATGCTGCCGCAGCTGAATTAGAAAAAGAAGGTATCCATGCCGAAGTGATCGATCTGCGCACTGTACGCCCTATAGATTACGAAACGGTGATCAATTCTGTTAAAAAAACCAACCGCCTGGTGATTATTGAGGAAAGCTGGCCTTTAGGTTCTATCGCTACTGAAGTTGCCTTCAAAGTGCAAAAAGACGCGTTCGACTACCTTGACGCGCCCATACTTCGCATCATGGGTGGCGACGTGCCACTGCCTTACGCACCAACATTGATTCAGGAATATTTACCAAATCCGGAAAGAGTCATTAAGGCGGTAAAGGAAGTATTATACGTAACTAAATAAGACCGCTGATTTGTTTGGCCCGGTAGCTATCGGGAAACCTGATCGCGATGATCGTAAAACAAAAACGCCCCGAATTTCGGGGCGTTTTTGTTGTTCTTTAGTTTGCCTTGCAATCAATTGGTGGATGCCGCTGTCCAGCCATCACTCCAGCCACTGCCGGCAGCGGTGGTACTTTGTTTTACCAGTTTATCGTATTTAACGGCCTGAGCGGGTGTCAATAATGCCTTGATCTTTTTGATGGTTGCTGTGCGTAGCGGGGCAAGGTCGGCGGAAATTTTGTTGGTATTGCCTTTCTCAGCTGCTTTTATTTTGTCAAACTGCTGTGAAGATTCTTTGTATATCGTTGCAATTTTAGTTGCCTGGGCATCGGTGAGCTTCAATTGCTTCTGTAGCCCTTTTGCTTTTTCTACAGGGTCGTTGGTCGACTTCACCTGCGCCACTGCAGCATAGGTGATAAACAGGCAGCAAATTAATAGGATTCGTTTCATTTTTTCGTTGTTTTTATTGTTAAATTACTGTCTAAAAATAAGTTAAATTCTTTCAATCCAAAACTGTTGCTATCAGAATTTCAGGGTGTACGGTTGCTGAAATTCTTTTTCAGGAAAAAAAGGATGATAAAAAACAGCAGATTTACAAAATCCACATATAATTTCAGGGCCTGTAACAGGGCCATTTTTTTTGTTGAAGGATCATTCGGGTCTATCGTGGCGCCAAGCTCCCGGATATCCTGGAAACGAAATCCGGCTACGCAGATACAAATCAACACGCCAATAATGGTCGAACTGATCTGCATCTGCAAATCGGGAAACAGGTATACAATAGGGATGGCGATCAGGATACCGCCAACCAGCATCCTGAAGATGGGTCTGACCTGGTTGTAATTGGTTTTTGAATGATAGCCTACGATAGCCGCAATACCATATACGATGCTGATCGCAGCAAAAATGCCAAATAAGGAAGCGTCGACAAAATCGAGCAGAATAAAGGAAAAGCAAGCACCTATCAGCGCGGCATATAATAGATATAATACGATCAGCCCCAAATAGTGAATGCTGTTGATCCCTCGCCTGATCAGAAGCGACAAACCAAAGGGTCCAAGCAAAGCCAGCCAGGCAAAACTGGTAAAATGATCGTTGACAAAGATGAGCCGCATACATACCGTGTAAGTATTGAAAGCAAAGATCGCTGCTGCACTTACAGCCAGCCCGATAAACATCCAGACAAAGACGCTGGCAATAAACCTGTTGGAAATGGTTTCGTCCTTTACGATGGCGTTATCCATAAATAAGCCTTGGAACGAATTTAATAAAAAAGCCCCGCGAAATTAATCGCGAGGCAGTTAAAAATTTTAAAAGCTATTATTACTTCCTGCTTCCAAATATCCGAAGCATTGATATGAACAAATTGATAAAAGTGGTATAGAGTACGAAGGCACCAATCAGAACTAATTTGCCTGCACTATCTGTTCCAAACTCAATTCCAGCTCCGATTCTTTTGAGCATTTGCATGTAATAAGCAGTTAGTCCGATCATAATTGCTACAAATGCAAAACTCAGGAAATATTCAATTTGCGCACTTCCTAAAAAGAAATTGATCAGACTCACTGCAAAAACCGCGAAAAATGCCATAACCAGAATTGAACCAAATTTGCTTAGATCCATTTGCGTCGTATACCCGGCAATTGCCATGATACCAAACACGGCGGCGGAGCTTAGGAATACTCCAAATATTGATGCTGCTGTATACATCAAGCCTAGAAAGCTTAAACTTATGCCGGTTGTAACAGCATACGCAATGAATAGAAATAATAATACCGGGTATGAAATACGATTAAATCCGAAGCTTATCACGAAAGAAAAAACAACAGGAGCAAAAATTGCAAAATATCCAAGCCCCGTTAACTGGTGGGTGGTTTGATCTGATAAAAGACTTTGCAAAGTTGCATTCCCGTAGAATTCGAATGCTACTGCTGCTGATATACCTAATCCGATAAACATCCAGGTAAAAACCTTTGCCAGGTATTTCCGTGATGAATCCGCTTCATCTATTTGGATCACATTAGTGTAATCCGGTGTTTGATTTTCCATTGTTTAAATTAATTATTTAAAAAAACGAATTTACAAAATTTTATCTCCGTGCACTACGCACGTTTTTATACAGTATATGAACACATAAATGATGCCTATGTTATCCAAACTGAAATTTTGTCATGAAAACGGCCCGTTAACTCAGACGTTTTACCAACTGCTCCTCCACCTTCTTAAAAAACTGCAGCGGTTTTAGCCCACGCCAGTTAAGCTCGTCCAGTTCGCCGCCGAAATTAATGTAATAATCAATGTTGTTTCGTTTAAACTCTTCGATCACATGATCGCGGAAGTTCACACCGGCTATCCACCCATCATCCAGGTCCTGGAACCATTCTTCGTAATAACAATCGTCGGAAGAATGAAAGTTGAGCACATTTTCGCCGATCAACACAAACCTGTTGATTCCACTGTCGACCATCAGGTCTATCAGTTCGCGCTTAAGCAGCATGATGTCATTGGTAATGGCATCGTTCCACTCGCCTATGAATTCAATAATTGCATATTGGCGCTCATAGTCGGCATAAAGTACCTTCAGGTACAAAGTATTTGACCCGAATGAGTCCCATTGCGGATGCAACAGGTAATTGTATATCTGTTTATCGAATTCAAATTCGCTATATTCCGTAGCATAGAATGGCGATAACTCATCTTCCGCCGCCACATAATCGTCCCGCCACTTATAATAGGGCTCTATCTCGTGCATAACCCTCTCCTAACTCCCTTTACAGGGTAAAAATTTACTGCTATAATAAGCAAATCCTGTTAAATAATTGATAAGTCAGGTATAATTTCCCGATCATCTTTTTTGCATATATTCTTCCACCGCCTTGCGTACGTTGCCATGTTTCAGGAGCAGGGCAGCAGCTTCCTGTTCGGGCAGGCCGGTATAGTTCATCACCATATGGGTTCCGCGGTCAACCAGTTTATGGTTACTTAGTTGCATGTCAACCATTTTGTTGCCCTTCACCTTACCCAACTGTATCATCACGGTAGTAGATAACATATTGAGCACTAATTTTTGGGCAGTACCTGCTTTCATCCGGGTTGAGCCAGTCAGAAATTCAGGACCCACTACTACTTCAACGGGGTATTTCGCAGCTGCTGCCACGGGACTTCCGGTGTTACATACGATACAACCCGTTATAATACCATGCTGATTAGCCTTTCGCAGGCCGCCAACAACGTAAGGGGTTGAGCCCGAAGCAGCAATACCTACCAAAACATCTTTATTGCTGATGCCATAAACAGCAAGATCTTTCCAGGCCTGATCTGCATCATCTTCGGCAAATTCGACAGCTTTTCTGATGGCACCGTCTCCACCGGCAATAATTCCTATCACCAGGTCAAAGGGTACGCCGAATGTCGGAGGACATTCAGAAGCATCAACAATGCCAAGCCTGCCGCTGGTGCCCGCCCCAATATAAAACAACCTGCCGCCAGCCTTCATTTTTACTACAGTTGCCGAAACCAGTTTTTCTAACTGGGGCAAGGCCTTCGCAATAGCATCGGGAACGGTATGGTCCTCTTTATTAATGTTTTGCAGTATCTCTGACACCGCCATTTTTTCCAGGTTGCTGTAATGGGAATCCTGTTCGGTGGTCTTTTCCATTTTAATGTAAATTATTAGAACAAAAATCGTTAAAAAACGTCAAAACCAATGGACAACAAATTTTTATTAATTATTTTCGATTACAATCAAAGGCTTACTTTTGGAGCAGGATAATGAAGAGAGCGGCATCAATTATTTTCAGAACCTTTATCATATTGTTGGTGGGTATTGCAATTGGCTTATACCTGGCAGATCCGGTGCGCCCCGTTTTTTCGCATAGTGGTGGTAAAATAGGCAAGGTACTGCAATTGGTTCACCACGATTATGTCGACTCGGTCAACACGGACAGTCTGGAAGGTGTTGCAGTAAACAACCTGCTTCAGAACCTCGACCCCCATTCACTATATCTCCCGCCTCAACAAGCTGAAACGATCAACGAACGACTTGATGGCGGATTTGAAGGCATAGGCATCGAATATCAGTTATTGCGTGATACTTTATTTGTAACCCAGGTTTATAACGGGGGGCCCGCTATGCGATCTGGGATTAGTATAGGCGACCGGGTGATAGCAGTCAATGGCAAGAAATTCTCGGGCACACACCTTAATTCGGCGATAGTAAATAAAGTATTCAGGGGCGAAAAAGACTCACTCATTGCTTTATCTGTTTTGGCTCCGGGCGAAAAAGACCTCCGTGTGATCAGGATCAAGCGCGGGTGGGTCGATCTGAGCAGTCTTGACGCCTCCTATATGGTTGCACCTTCAGTTGGCTACATTAAGATCAGTAAGTTTGCCGCCAATACCGATGCTGATTTCCGTAAAGCCCTGAACAGCCTTAAGGCAAGCGGTATGAAAAAATTAGTACTCGACCTTCGCGGCAATGGCGGCGGATACCTAAATTCGGCAACGGCACTGGCCAGTGAGTTTCTAGAAAAGGGCAAACTGATTGTCTATACCCGTGGCATACATGAGCCACGGACTGATTATTTTGCGACGGATTCGGGGTTGTTTCACAATGGCAAAGTAGCAGTTTTGATCGATGAATATTCGGCATCGGCCAGCGAGATATTGGCGGGTGCACTACAGGATTTCGATCGGGCTGTTATTGTAGGCAGGCGTTCGTTTGGCAAGGGACTTGTACAGCAACAGTTTGGATTTAACGATGGCTCGGCAGTAAATTTAACTGTAGCAAGGTATTATACCCCCTCAGGAAGATCGATCCAGAAATCCTACAAGGACGGTTTAGAAAGCTACCGCAATGAAGTATCCGAGCGTATGCAAAAAGGCGAATTATTTTCGGAAGAAAATTACCTTGCTGATAGCGCATTCAAGAAAAGCAAAACCTACCATACTGCAGGCGGACGAAAAGTTTATAGCGGCGGCGGCATTATGCCCGACATATTTGTACCAGCAGATACCGCGGGCAGTACCCAATTGATACAGGAGCTTAACCACCAGCAGTTATTCAATGCCTTTGTTATTGATAGGATGCTTCCGGCCTTGAATAATTTTAAGACTGCGGATGATTTTTTGAAAAACTTCAATCCGGGCGACGATGAGTTCGACAATTTTATTGTTTATGCTTCTGGAACGATCAGGGAGATGAACTCGAACGAGGTTAAAGAATCAAGGGATAATATCAAATTGATCCTTAAAGCCTTTGCTGCCCGTTACAAATGGGGCGATAATGCTTATTTCGAAGTTTTGAACAGTAACGATAATACCCTGAAAAAGGCTATAGCATCAATCAATTAAAATCAGGGCGTTACTGGTCCGCTATGGGTATAAGGTTGGAAATTGATCGCAGCACCCGAATCATCACGAAAATAGCCAAATGGCCACGCAGCATGGGCAGGGTGTACATACCAGGCTTTAATATAAGCAGGAGTGCCACCAGCGGCTTGTTGGTTGATGTTTAGATTGTAATAGCCCAACTGAGCAACCAATGTCGAATCCTGTATACCGATCTTTCGGGCCTCATTCGCGTTATCCATATTAATAAAGATGTCCCTAAGCGTTGCCAGGCCAAGACTTGGTTTATTGTCTAACGTTATGGTTCCGACCAAAAATTGGGTAGCTGGTGGTGGCTCGTTTAACTTGCCATTTTCAAAAGGAAAGGTAATGTCCTCAAAGAAAACCGGCAACCCGTTTCTAACCTGCCTTGCTTCTGTTATTTGATAAAAGCCCATTTGGTTGTTTTGATCAAGTGCATTGTAGGTTTCATAGAAATAAAATGCAAAGCCGTTTGTCGACAAGTTATTGCTGGCCATCAGTTGTTGAACGGTGAGGCTGTCCTGGCTGGTAAACGGCGGTACTACGAAAGTTGCACCTGAATTTGCAGTTGGCGATTGATTTAGGATGATCGATCCAATTCCACTACTATTTACTCCTTTTTTACAAGCTGCAAAAAGGATAAGAATCAATATCAGTATGGCCTGTTTTCTCACTATGTGAATTATTATTAGTGTTTAAGTACTTTGTCAGCCGCTATCTTTTTTCCGGCGTTTTCATCATAATATAGCAAACCGGGGTCATATAAGATCAGCGCACTATCGTCGTCGCGGAGATAAACATGTGGGTAGCTACCATGCTGAGGCATGATCAGCCATGCCTTCACTAAATTCGCTGCAGTATTTAAATCGCTATTCAAATTATAATAACCCAAGGTCGCAACGAGGCATGAATCCTGAAATTGTGCCGCATATTGCTGATTTGCGTGCCTGGTTACTGCACTAAAAAATAAAGGCCGCAATTGTGGTAATGAAAGATCGGGCAGGGAATTGGGGTAATAACCTTTAAAAAATGTACCGTTTGTTGATTGCAGCACACCATTTGTGAACTGATACCATACATCGCCAGATAGCACCGGCAGCCCGTTGATATTTTGCGTTACAAAAATATTCGCATAATTGCCGGAATTGGGCCCATCCGGAACATTATAGATCGATACATAGGCCAGGGTGGCATTCGTATGAGAAATTTTGTTTTGGTCCAACAAACGGATTGCGGCAGCGGAGTCAGCCGAACTAACCTGGTCAAACGGGTAATTTATACGGGTAATGCAATTGTTGTCAGGAGGATAATTAATGCCTTTTTTGCAGGATAGCAAAAGCAATAAACCTGAAAACAAAATAAATACCTTTCTCATGCCAGCGTTTCATGATATTACGCAGCAAAGTAACCCAATGCAACACTAACCGGAAAAATCAGGAAGTATTTTTTATGCTATCCAATAAAAACTGACGTTACATCCTTTAAACATTCAAACCTCGCGATAGAATCGGGGGCAAATCCCAACGAAATTGCCCTACTTCTGCCTGAAGAATATTTGTATAGGCACGCCCGTAAAGTCAAAGTTTTCGCGAAGTTTATTTTCGATGAAACGCTGATAGGGCTCTTTGATGTATTGGGGCAGGTTACAGAAAAAGGCGAACATAGGTGAGGTGCCTTTAATCTGGGTAATGTATTTGATCTTAACGTATTTGCCTTTAATTGACGGTGGAGGAAAGCTTTCGATGATCGGCAGCATCACATCGTTTAATTTTGAAGTGGGTACCTTTTTGGCACGATCGGCATAAACCTTCTCGGCCGTTTCAATCACCTTTAAAACGCGTTGTTTTTCAGTCACCGAAGTGAATACAATAGGCACGTCGGTAAAAGGTGATAGTTTTTCGCGGATCAATTCCTCGAATACCTTAGTGGTTTTGGTATTCTTTTCGATGAGGTCCCATTTGTTCACCACAATAACGACTCCTTTTTTGTTCTTTTCAGCCAGGTGAAAAATATTGATGTCCTGTGATTCGATACCTTCAACGGCATCAATCATCAGGATAACAACATCGGCTTCTTCCAGCGCTTTAATGGTACGCATCACCGAATAAAATTCGATATTCTCTTTAACCTTGGTTTTTTTACGCAGCCCGGCGGTATCGATCAGCATAAAATCATGACCGAACTGGTTATAATGGATATGTATCGAATCGCGGGTGGTGCCGGCGATAGGCGTAACGATATTACGTTCTTTACCGACGAACGCATTGATGATTGACGATTTACCTACGTTCGGCCGGCCTACGATAGCGAATTTTGGGAGCGTATTTTCCCCAACCGGCTCTTCGTCAAAATGCTTTACCATTTCGTCGAGCAGTTCGCCGGTGCCAGAGCCCGTCATCGACGAGATATTGTAGATCTCACCCAGACCGAGGCTATAAAAAACAGCAGCTTCTGGTATCAGGGCATTGTTATCGATCTTGTTTACCACCACTAAAACCGGTTTTTTGCTTTTGCGGAGCAGGGAAGCGATCTCATCATCCAAATCGGTAATGCCGGTAGTAACATCTACCATAAATAGGATAACCGTAGCTTCTTCAATGGCGATGACCACCTGTTCGCGGATGGCGGCTTCAAATACATCTTCAGAATTTGCCACATAACCGCCGGTATCCACTACGGTGAAGCTGTGGTGTGTCCACTCCGCTACGCCATAATGACGATCTCGCGTAACGCCGCTAAAGTCATCTACGATGGCTTTGCGTGTCTCGGTAAGGCGATTAAATAAAGTTGATTTGCCTACATTGGGGCGGCCAACTATGGCTACTATATTGCTCATTATTTTTTTTAGATGTGAGATGTGAGATTTGAGATAAGAGAATTTGGTCTCGTACTCAGCTCACACCTGGTTAACAATCTGATAAATCGATAAGACTGAAATGAATTCATCTCATATCTTAAATCTCCTATCTCAAATCTAATTCTCGTACCCGAATTGCTTCAGGTAATTTTTCTTTTGGCGCCAGTCGGGAATCACTTTTACAAACATTTCCAGGAATACTTTACGCTGGAAAAACTCTTCCATGTCCTTGCGGGCGTAAGTGCCAACTTTTTTCAAAGTTTCGCCGCCCTTGCCAATTAATATATTCTTTTGCGAATCGCGTTCTACTATGATCTCAGAACTGATGCGGTATAATTCGTCACCCTCCTTAAACGCGGTGATGATCACCTCGGTGCTGTAGGGTATTTCTTTTTCGTAGATCCTGAATATTTTTTCGCGGATAATCTCGGAAGCAAAGAATCGGTCGTTACGATCGGTCAAAAAGTCTTTCTCGTAATAGGCCGGGTGTTCGGGCAGGTTATCCAGCACAAAGTTCATCACGGCTAATACGTTATGTTCTTTTAGTGCCGATACCGCAAAAATGGCCTTAGGATTCAGTTTCTCCTGCCAGTATTCGATCTTTTTCTTAACCGTTTCCTCGTCCGACTGGTCGATCTTATTGATGATAACCGCCAGGGGCGCCAATGAACCCTGCAGCTTTTCGAAAATATCACTTTCGTCGTACTTCTCGTTGATATCGGTCACCAGTAAAACCAGGTCGGCATCCACTAATGAGCCTTCAACCTGATGCATCATGGTTTCCTGCAGGGCATAATGCGGTTTAATGATGCCAGGCGTGTCTGAAAATACGATCTGATAATCGTCGGTGTTCACGATACCGAGTATACGATGCCTGGTAGTCTGGGCTTTAGGCGTAATGATCGACATTTTTTCGCCCACAAGCGCGTTCATCAGGGTCGACTTACCCGCGTTCGGCTTCCCGATGATGCTAACAAACCCCGCCTTGTGACTCATAAAAAATATATAAAATATAATTTGGACTGCAAAGAAACGAATTATATCTTTGCAGTCCCAATAAAAAATAGGATTTCGCCTGTTTGCGTTGGAAATAGAGTGCGGGATGGAGCAGTTGGTAGCTCGTCGGGCTCATAACCCGAAGGTCGTAGGTTCGAGTCCTGCTCCCGCTACCTGAAAATGAAGCCGTTATGAGAGATCGTAACGGCTTTTGTTTTTCTGTTAAAACAATGTTTAAACAAGGCGTTTCTACAACTAAAAGTGACCAGCCTTATCACTGCACCATGCAGTGATTTAATACTTAAAAATAAGAAAATTTCTGATCATGACCAAAGAAATATGTAAGATTTTCGGGCCTGAACCCTATTCTTTTAGCTTACATTTTTGATACCTTAGTAATAGATTAATGAATATTTATTCCCAACAAAAAAAGTTGATAAGTTTAACCTATAGCAGACCGTGGTAATCACGCTGATTAATAATTATGGCTCGAGATGATTTTTCAAAAGATACTGTTACGAAACTTGCCGAAAGGGTTGGTTTCTTGTGCAGTAATCCGGCGTGTCGCACACATACGGTTGGGCCTAACACAGAGGAAACAAAATCAACAAGAATAGGAAAAGGAGCGCACATAACCGCAGCAGCTACAGGTGGCCCTCGTTATGATGTCAGTTTATCACCAGAACAACGAAGCCATGTAAGTAATGGTATTTGGCTTTGTGCCAATTGTGCTGATCTGATAGATAAAGACGAGAAACAATTCCCTACGATACTTTTAAATAGTTGGAAGGCAGGTGCAGAACTTGACATGCACATGCGTTTAAAAGGCGTAGTCAAAGAAGCGGCTGCATCTAATGAACCCTATTTAGAAGTCGATCTTGTTTGGGAAAGAGGTGGTCGAAGCCCAAGAGGCCATAGCAATAAAAACCCCGTTGAGCAAGATGAGCACGGTCGATGGGTAATGATTATAGGTGCAGGCGTAAAACCAATTATTCATTGGGAATTAAGTTGGAGTTATGCTCTTAAAATTTATAACAATTCCAGTTATCCTGCATATAATGTTATCTTCCGGCAAGTTAGTGATCTTAAATTCACTACTTTGGAAAAGCTTCCAATAAAGAATAATCTACCTCCCTACGACTATATAGGGTTAAAAGCGACTTATATGGATGGGGTCGAAGACGTTCATACAGTAGCAGACGAAATTATAGCTAAGAAGATACCAGATGCTTTAAACGGATTATACTTTGAGATTATCTATTTTGATGAAGGCAGAAAAGAACATTGCACAGCAATAAAAATCGTAGATAACTCCGTTGAGAACAATAAAATATTTTGAATAATTTTACCCAAATTGGTTGATTACTAGAGAAGTCAATCACAGCGGCTCTATTTGTGTATTTATTTTTATATTTACATTTACTAAACCATGAGCCAATTAGAAATTAACACAAAGCCATTTTTGCGATGGGCAGGAGGAAAAAGCTGGTTAATTAAACATCTTTCAAGTTTCATCCCCCAATCTGGATATAATCGATACCACGAGCCATTTTTAGGCGGAGGTTCGATATTTTTTCATCTAAAACCCAATAGAGCATTTTTATCGGATTTGAACCAAGATCTCATTGAGACTTATTCGCAGATAAAGAATAATGTTTCTTCTGTTATAGATGAATTGAAAAAATTTGAAAATACAGAGGAATGCTACTATCAATTGCGGCAAGCTCAATTCGAAGATAATGCAGCTAATGCGGCGCGTTTTATATTTTTGAATCAAACCTCTTTCAATGGGATATACCGCGTTAACCTAAAAGGTGAATATAACGTACCGTATGGCTACAGAAATAAAGATTTCATTGATGAGAAGAATCTTTTATTAGCAAGTAGATCGCTAAAAAACTGCACATTATTATATAATGACTTTACCGACAGTTTAGCCAATATCAAAAAAAACGATTTAGTGTTTATAGATCCACCATATACGGTAACCCATAATAATAATGGATTTATAAAATATAATAAAAATCTGTTTGATCTGGATTCGCAATTCAGGCTCTCAAAGTATATCGATGAAATTAAACAGAGGGACGCCTACTATATACTAACTAATGCTGCGCATGAAGAAATTGAGAAGATATTTTATAAAGATGGTGACAAAGTTTTAAAACTAAATCGGGCCAGCCTCATTGGCGGAAAAAACGCACATAGGGGACAGTATAGTGAATTAATAGTTACTAATGTAAAAGCATGAGTTACCTTCCCCAGATAGCAATAGATCAGCTAAAAAGTAAATTGACTAATGATCTTTCAGTTTTAGGAAAAATTTACAAAGCCAAAAAAAGTCAATTTCAGACTTTAAGTATCGACCATTCCAGGGTTGATGAAATGCTTTTGGATGGATGGGAGATAGTCATTGAACGGAAAAGAATGGCTACAAAAACCAAGATGCAAAAAGCTAAACACTATTCTCGCCTTTTCGAGGATCAGGTTTGGTGTCAAATGTATGAGTTGGGTTATCGGCATTTGAACTATGATGAGAATTTTATATTGCCATTTGGGCAAGAAAAGGAAAATACCAAACAGATCGATGTGATAGCTATCGACCATGAAACTATTATACTAATTGAATGCAAGTCAAGTAAACAGTTAAAAAAAGCACCATCATATAAAGAACTTTTTGAAGGTTTACCAATCAAACTAAATGGATTTAAGAAAGTTCTGGAGCAGGCTTTCGGCCGCGGCTTAAAGGTAAAATACATCTTTGCAACAAGAAATCTTCGAATTGATATTGATGATGTAGATTTCAAAAGATTATTTACGACCGGATCTTTTTATTATAACGATAACACCTACGACTACGTCAACAGTCTTATTAAAAGTTATAAATCTGTAGCTACTTATCAATTTTTAGGACTATTATTTAAAAATGAGCTGATCAATCTTGATAAAATAGAAGTGCCCGCCGTTGAAGGTGATATGGGCGGTAAAAAGTATTATATGTTTTCAATAGAACCAAAGTTGCTATTGAAGATGAGTTTTATAATGCATCGAACACGGGCAAATGTCGAAGAATTACCAACCTATCAGCGTTTGCTTGTTTCTAAAAGATTAAATGGGATCACTAAATTTATTGATAACGGGGGCTATTTCCCAAACTCAATTATTTTAAATTTTAGCCCCCATAAACATGAAGTACAGTTCGAGGCATCTTCCCGTTCTGGCGATTCTTCATCAAGATTCGGAATGCTAAAAATTCCAAACGCCTATGCGATTGCTTATGTTATTGATGGACAACACCGGTTATATGGGTATGCCAATTCTGAATATAAAGAAACCAACACAATCCCAGTCGTAGCATTTAAAAATTTGTCTTCACACGAACAACTGAAGACATTTATGGATATTAACCAAAACCAAAAAGCAGTTAGTCCAAGTTTAAAAATCGATTTGGAAGAAGATATTTATTGGAACGATCCGAAAGCAGTCTATCGAATGCAGGCATTAAGATCTGCAATTGTAAAGGGGCTGTCTAATACCCAAGATAGTTCATTATTCAATAAGATTACTATAGGTGAAGACGGCTCATTACTTGGGATGAAAGCCTTTACGACAGCCATCAGCAAATCAGGGTTAGTTCCCACTGCAAATGGTAATAAATATACTAATGCAAATAACGCTGGATTAATATATGATTTAAGTAATCAAAACCATGACGATGAAATGAGACGATCTAAAAAATCGGTCGTTCAGTTTCTTATTCTTTGCTATAATTATGTGGCAGACAGTTATCCCTCAATTTTTGATAAAAAGCAATCATTTATAGTGTCTGCACGAGGAACCTATGCATTTATCGTTTTAATTGGTTTATTAAATACATACCTATCTGAAAAGGATGGATTAAATTTTAAGACTACACCGCAAGATCGATTTGATGCGTTGAAAGACTACTTAAAAGTATTGCTTGATGGTTTGAGTAATATTACACCTGAAGAAGAAAAAAGGCAGTTAACCTTACTTGGAACAGGTGCAGATGTTAAATGGCTAAGATTTTTTCAAACGATAATCAACTCTAAGTATCCTGACTATGAGCCAACAGAGTTAACAGCCTGGAAAGAAATGCACGATGATCAGTTGCAAGATGAAGGACGTAAATTCATTATATCCGTTGAAAAACACATTAAAAAAGTTGTGATTGAAAAGATGAAAATCTTATTTAAAGACAACTGGACGTTAGAGATTAAAGATATTTGGTTGGCTTGCTTAGGCAGAGCCGAAGAGGAAAATGCAAAAAACTATAAAGAAGGATTATCAAAGCAGAAAGTTGAATGGACAGAAATGTTCAATATAATGGATTATAAAAATATCCTGTCCACATATTGGTCTAAAATCCCTGATGAAGCTGAGGACAGAGTCGGATTTAAAACTTTTGAAAAGGAATTTACTATTGATGTAGGATATGGAGTTCACGGAGTAAAACAGCAACTAAAATGGATTACTGTGTTTAATTCCCATAGAAATATTTTGGCCCACGAAGGATCAAAAGAAAACGGATTGAACAAAGAGGAGGTTATGTTTCTTAGGACAGTTTATGATCATTTTTTTAAATAGCTGCCAATTAGTTCCCGACCTGACTTTTTAATAAAGAATTACGCATAGTTAATGCTATGAAGAATGAATGAACATTTTAATGGACATGATAGATTTTTCTTTTTTCACCAGCAAAAGGGATTCTAATCTTTGTCCGGTTCGATATTCTTGTCATCCAATCGAAATACATCTCTACCATTTTTTTCTTTAAACCGGTCTTGTTTGAGCCAATCAGGTATTGCTGAAGGTTCAAAATCACCCTTTGCTTGTTGAATGCCTGCTTTTAAGGCGTCCATTTTAGGGGAAAGCTTTTTTGAAGATACAAGCAATTCCGCCAATTCAGGTGAGAATTGATGTAAGCCATATCCTTTGTTCTCGGGTCAAGGCGGAATTATACCCCCGGTAATATTTCAATGACATACCAACACTTTATCCCCAGACTATCGTAAATTTGATCATAAGATTAATGAACTACTAAAAAAATCCGCTATGTTCAAGAAATATAATTCTCTTTCTTTTTTAACTTTTAGCCTTTTGTTGCTGATAACTCTGTCGGGTTTTGCCCAAACAGCCGTTTTAAATAAAGGTGACGCAGCGCCAGTATTCAGCACCCATGCCAGTTTGGCGGGTAGCGCCTTTAAATTTTCATTAAAAAAAGCACTTGCCAAGGGGCCGGTTGTGGTCTATTTTTACCCCTCGGCTTATACCGGTGGTTGTGATGCAGAAGCACATGCCTTTGCCGAACTGAAAGAAAAATTCACAGCAGCTGGCGCTACTATTATCGGGGTATCGGCCGACGATATTCAACGACTGAATAAATTTTCTTCCGATCCCTTGTACTGTGCAGGTAAGTTCCCGGTAGCATCAGACGCGGATGGCAAGATCGCTGCTAAATACGGCCTCACAATGGGTGCTGCTAGAGTGGGTATTAAAGACGCACTTGGTCAGGACCTGACACATGGTTTCATTCCACGAACCACCTTTGTTATAGGTAAAGACGGTAAAATAATAGCTGTCTTTTCGTCCGAAACCGATCATATTTCACCTACCGAGCACGTTGATAAAGCGTTGGCGATCGTAAAAGGGCTTTAAATCTAATTAGACCCCAAGCCGGTATATTATTGCTCCTCTGTTATTGAAGTAAGCTCCCGGACCAGCGGAAAGCTTGAGGATTTTTTTATATTTATACTGTATTGATGATTCCGGCTAACTGCTTGGTTGCAGCTCATCGAATCAGAATTACCAAAAAGTCTGAAAAATTATGGCCAGAGTGCTCGAACTTATTGGCGAGGTTGCGGAGGCACGTAACGCCTATATTTTGCTGATAGCAACCGTTAGTGAATCTGCTGCTGCTTTTAAGCGTGCGGAAAATGAATGGAGTGTTACTGATATCACCGAACATTTGTTTTGGGCTGAGCAGGGTGCCATTTATGGGATGTGGAAGACCTTATATGCCATTCGTAATGGCACCTTCGAACGCAGCTATGAATCGCCCCACAGGGAATGGAGCGTTGAACAAATAATCGATGAAACCTGGAATGAAAAGGAAATAGTGCCCGCTGTTGCAGCACCAAGACTTGGTGGTACACTTGCTTTCTGGAAATCTTCTTTACTAAGTCTACAGGAAGTATTGCAAGCTTTTGGGGATGACCTGACTGATGATGAGCTCCGCCTGCAGGCGCATCCGCATCCCATATCAGGTGCCATGGATTTTCAGCAACGGCTGGAGTTTTTGCGTTTTCATATAGAGCGGCATCGCGGGCAGGTACTATCGATATTAGAATAAACGTCCCGCTTAAAATCACAAAAAATTTAGCGCACCTCTTCATCCTCAACTAAAAAACAATAAATTCACCTTTCTTTCAACCATGACCAATAGTAAACCTGCCCGTAATTACGGGATCGATCTGCTTCGCGTAATTGCCTGTTATATGGTGATGCAGATACATACCGGCGAGTTTTTTTATATAGGCCCGGGAGGCAATGTTTTAAATACACCCGATGCACATACAGTGGGCTGGTACAATTCACTGTTCCGTGTTTGTGTGCCGCTTTTTGTGGTGATATCCGGGTTTTTTCTTTTTCCGGTGGGGGATAATCCTACGTTTTTTAAAAAGCGCCTGAGCCGGGTTGTGGTACCCTTTGTGTTATGGTGTATACTGTATGCCTTCTACTTCTATTTTACCACCAATGTGAGTTTGGGGGATACCCTGAATCATATTTGGCATATACCGGTGAATTACGGTACCGAGGTTGGTCACCTTTGGTTTGTTTATATGCTGATAGGCATTTACCTTTTTGCACCGATATTATCGCCCTGGATTGAAAAAGCTGATAAAAAAGGGATGGAATTGTACCTGATTATTTGGGCAGTAGCGCTAAGTCTGCCATTTATCCACCTGGTATTTCCCGAAGTTTTGGGCGAATGCTTCTGGAACCGGACTCCTTTGCTTTACTATTTTTCGGGCCTGTTGGGCTATGTGATTCTGGCTGCTTATATCAAGAAATTTCACATGGAAGCAAAATCATGGAATTTGCCACTTGGGTTGGTGCTAATAGTTGTTGGATATGCCATAACAGGAGGCTTTTTTGAACAACGCTTAGCCACCGAAAAAATGGTTAATACACTCGAACTTTCCTGGGGGTTTGATACCATCAATGTGGCAATGATGACTACCGGGATCATCCTCATCTTTAAAAACATCACTTTCGGAAATAGTAATTCCTTATTTGTGAAGGTTATTGCAGGCATTTCGTCCATCAGTTATGGGGCTTACCTGGCACATATCATGGTGCTTAATTTTTATTACAATCTGATCAATCCGCATTTTGATACCGCCGCAATTAAAATACCGTTGATCGCTTTGTCTACATTTATTACCACGGTAATATTGATCAAACTACTTTCCTTTTTGCCGAAGAGCAAATGGCTGGTAGGTTAGTAAGAGGAAATAAGGTAACAATTTTTTAACGCGTGGATTCAGCTGGAGAGATACCTTTACCCTCGCTCAAAAACCCTGGCGTATGCGTATCCTGAAAATTTTTTCGTTC
>CAIPDP010000075.1 GCA_903863845.1 uncultured Mucilaginibacter sp.
AGCCGTTTGGCGTTTTTTCTATAAACAGGGCACTCCTCCGGAGTGTTTAAAAATGGGTATCGGGTATCTGGTATTAGGTATAGGTTCCTAAATCTGTGAAAAACCGTAAATCCATTAAATCTGTGATTCTAAAGAAATACGGGGGAACAGGAGGCTCCTACGGAGCCTTTGCCGTTTGGCGTTTTTTCTATAAACAGGGCACTCCGCTGGAGTGCTTACCAGAATCTAAAAGTGTAAAAGTACTCCGTAGGAGTACCCTGTTGGTAGCAAAAAAGATAAAAAAGACAGGGCTCCGTAGGTGCCCCCTTTTCGGCATGTTGTCAGCGTAAATGCCAATGGCAAGCCTGACATTTATGGATTCCGGCTTTGCGCTGCGAAAGCCTGGTATACCGATCCCCAATTATTGTTAATGGTATTGTTGGGCGAACCATCGGCGCCGAGCAATGCATCCTGGTCGGTATTGGAATATTTCCATGCCCATGCACAAACCGAAATGCCGCGATGATAAGCTGAATCAAGCAATGGCTGGGGATTCATCAGCGTGCCCGCATTCATCGGGGCTGTTTCGCCAAATATCAGGGGAAGGCCCTGTTGCTGCAACAAACCAAGGCGGGAACCGATATTGGCGGGTGCATCAAGCAGCCATCTTTCATAGGCATGCACATCAAACAGGATATTGCTTTTCCCATTTAAAAACAAACGTCCTTTATTAAGCAAAACCGACTCATCCTGCCCTTGCTTTGCGCAGGGGACCAGTACAATATTGTTATTACCTGCATTCCTGATGATACCGACCAGGGTATTCATATCATTCATCCAGATATCATCGGTATAACCGTCGGTACCATCATAGCGGTAAGGTTCGTTCCAGACCTCGAGCCATACATCAGGCTGGTTTTTGAACTGCTGTGCCCATTGCTGTAAGATCGTTTGGAATGCGCCCCACCAGGCAGTTTGGCTTGGCCTCGCACCGGTGAAAAGCGTATTGCCCGTACCATCCCAGCCAAAAGCGCCGATGATGGTAACCCGCCCGGATTTCCGGTTACTATCCACGATCGTTTGCAAGGGATACAAATACGAACCGTTTGAATCTTTTATGACCGATCCGCTCAGTGGTGTTTCTTTCACATTGCCAATAAACTCCCGGGCAACATCCATATGCCAGCCAATCATATCCGATCCTCCTGCACTAAAAACATGGAATGCATTGGCGCCAATAAGTTGAACCGGCTTTGACTGGTACATTATCTTTGTCCCGGAGATAGCATATGCTGTGCTAATAACCGCAGGCGCTGGTGCCGGGTTTCGCTTGCAGGAAATAAAGCTTAAACAACAAATGCTAAAGAATAAAAAACCAACCAGGACCTTACGTACAAACACATTCATTTTTTAAATATATCACTATCGACCCATAAAGCAATCCCAACAGCAACGGCAGTTTTCTACGGGCGATAGATCCAAATGTTTATAAGGCCAGTTTTTTTTATGAAAATAGCCTGATCGCTCATTATATAATTACCCGAATTCAAAAATAAACGGATGAAAAGCAGCAGTTATTTATACTTTTCGACCAGGATAAATTTAATCGTCGTTTTACCGGCATTCCAGGAATAATGAGCCGTCTCGGCACCTCCATGGAAACTATCACCAGCTTTAAAATCGTCGCTTTCGGTTTTGCCGTTGGTGTAGGTCCATTTGTATAAGCCTCCCTTAAGCACATAACCAAAATTAAGCGGATGGGTATGTGTTCCAAGTTTAGCTCCCGGTGGCAGTGTTACAAGTACCATTTTTACACCTCCGGTATCGCTCAAAACTTTGCAATATTTAGGATTTGTTTTTGCAAGGTCCTGGCAAAATGCACGATTGACTGTTGTCATACAAAAAATGACAATTACTAAGAGAATGAACATTTTCATGATTTAGGATTTAATGGATTAAGTTTAATTGCAATAGGCTGTATAATAACCAATTATAGAGGAATAATCTGTTCTGTAATAAAGTTAAAAAGAAAATTTTATCCAAACAATAGTTGCTTTTTATTATTGATTTCAGCCTACCTGATGCACATAAAAATGAATCAAATTGAACTCCTAATAGTCCCATTTATAATTTCATTTAATCTCAATTGAATTCTATTGGCGTCCATTTTAGCCCGCCATTTTAATTTATCCGCCAATTACGCAAGGTTAGTTAGCGTCTGGCATGATGCCGTCTAAAACAAAAACGACTGCTGATAGTTATTTTTTTAACGACCGACACTAGCTATCCGTCAGGCTGCCGCTATGCGACAAACATTGATTTTTATCGGAAAAATATGCAAAAATGAAACTTGAAAAGCACTATACCAACAGAACTGGCTGGCTCAGAGCAGCTGTTTTGGGCGCAAACGATGGTATTCTCTCAACAACCAGTATTGCTATTGGTGTTGCCGCTGCCGGCACGCTGCGAGGCCATATCATTTTAGCTGCATTGGCTGGTTTAGTTGCAGGTGCCATGTCAATGGCGGCGGGTGAATATGTCTCCGTTAGCTCGCAGTCGGATATTGAAACTGCCGACATTGCCCGCGAAAAAAAAGAGCTTGAAACCATGCCTGATGTTGAACTAAATGAACTAGCCAAAATATATCAGAAACGTGGTTTAGACAAAAAACTGTCTATGCAGGTTGCCGTACAACTTTCAAAAAAAAATGCTTTGGAAGCCCATGCCAAAGACGAATTAGGTATCAATGAAATTTCGAAACCCCGACCTCTGATAGCTGCTTTAGCCTCTTGCGCATCCTTTATTGCGGGTGGGCTATTGCCTTTTTTGGTTTCAATATTTGCGCCGCTTAACCTAATGGTTTATTTGCTTTATTCTTTCGCTATTGTGTTTCTTGCTTTGTCGGGTGCAGTTGCAGCTAAAGCCGGTGGCTCGGCAGTATTGAAGAGTATCCTCAGGATCTGCTTTTGGGGTACAATAGCCATGTGCATAACCGCATTGGTAGGTTATTTATTTGGTGAAAGGACATCATAGTAAAAGCAATATTGCCTATTTAACTAATTAAATCAAATGCATAAATCGATCCTGTGAAGACGCTTACAATAGCACTGATGATTTTTTTACCCTGGGCCGTTCATGCCCAAACAGCAAGTTCAATTATTCCGGATACCGTAAAAAAAAGCGATACGCTGCGGCAGTTGGATCTGATCGATATCGGTAAATTGCTGTTTCATATACGTCCGAAAATTGTCCGGACGCTGGGCGAAAAGAGAGTCTATTTTTCCTTTCTCCCCATTAGTTCAACAGTACCGGGCGGAAGTGGCCGGGTTTTAGTTACCAGCACAAGTGCGTCTATTTACCTTGGCCCAAAACGCACCACCAATCTTTCTAACATGTCGTTTACACCCTACTGGAACTTTGGCAGCAGGTTCGGGTTACCTTTACGAAGCAGCATCTGGCTGTCAGACAATACCTGGACGATACAAGGCGATGTTAGGCTTTTAAGGTATCCCCAATTTACCTGGGGTTTAGGCAGTACCAACGAAGAATCCGATCGCTCGCTGGTTGATTATAACTATATCCGATTTTACCAGGCAGCCTTAAAGCAAATTGAGCCTTACCTTTTTGCAGGATTTGGTTACGATCTGGATTTCCATTCCAATATTCACAGCGATGAAAGCGGTATCGACTTAAAAAATTTTACTAAGTATAACTACGGTACCGCGGGAAGTTCATTTTCTTCCGGGATCACTTTTAACCTGCTTTATGATAGCAGGAAAAACTCCAATAATTCGCTACCCGGGGCTTATACCAGTTTTGTTTACCGCTTAAACCCTACTTTTTTAGGAAGCAACAGCAACTGGCAGTCAGTTTATATCGACCTTAGAAAATACTTGTCATTAAATCCCGGTAAGCCTGGCCAGCAAAATATACTGGCCTTCTGGACCTATCTATGGTCGTCGTTCGGCAATGTACCCTACCTCGACCTGCCCAGCCTGGGCTGGGACCTTTACAACCGTTCGGGCAGGGGTTTCGATCAAAACCGCTATCGTGGCAAAACCTTATTTTATTTTGAAGGAGAATATCGCCGGGATATCACCGAAAACGGCCTTTTGGGATTTGTGGTATTTAGTAATATCAATACCGTCAGCGGATCGGGTACGCTATTTACTTCGTGGCATCCGGCTGCAGGCACAGGTTTAAGGATCAAATTCAACAAAGGCTCCGCCACCAGCCTAGGGATCGACTATGGCTTTAGCAAAGGGTACGTAGCGATCCTGATCAACCTTGGCGAGGCGTTTTGACAGGAAATGAAAAAACCGCCTCGAGCCTTTAAATTAAATTTCTTTGTTGGTCCGGTTGTACTATCCAACCGGCTGAAATTATTGATGCATAAAAAAACTGCCCTGATAACAACAAGGCAGCTACTAATTAATTATTAAAGATTTCTTTATTGATTCCCTTGTGGATTAAAATTTCGGTCAAAAAAGAACAATCCATGGGTTTGATTGGTCGTATTTAATTGTATTTCATTAGGACCCTGGAGGTTCCACGAAAGTGAATTGTTACCCATTGGCTGCGGGTTCGGATTTGCTGCCGTAGGTTTCAGGTTTATTTTTACCGAGACTCCATCTATTTTCCAGATATCAAGCCCAACCTTAGAATAAAGTGGCGTTAAATATATATGCCCGCCTGCCTTTTGCAAAGCTGCAAGATCAAATTTTCCCTGGTAACCACCTGTCATCTTTTTTCCGTTTTGTAAATACATCCATTGATTTGGCTTTAAGATAACTGTAACTGTGCCGTTGTCGTTGTATCGCTGGTTCCCTGAATTGGGTAAACCCGCATTGTATAAAAACATCGCGTGGTCTGGATTGTTGTCATTGTTGATGCCCGGAAATAATCCCACCCAATAAAATGATTCAGGATCTTTGCCATCGCTACCTTGCCTGAAAGTTAAAGTAACATTATCAATTTCGGGCGAACCGCCATCGGAAGGCACGCAACTCCGTTCGTTAAAATTAGTAAGACTATAGGTATTCAATACGTCGCCTGCCATGCTGTAAGCTTTGTATTTAATTGGCCTGGCATTTTGATAAGTAGCGCCAGCAAAAGCTTTTTCAATTTGGCTTTTTAATTCAGCCAGCGAATAGGCAACCACCTGACTTCCGGGTCCTCCAATCATATAACCATTGATATTCGCTGAAACATTTTTACTGGTAGCGCCATAATTAACATCTAAACTAACCGAAACGCCATACCCAGAATAGGAACCTTTGAACTGGTCAGCATCCTGTTCGGATGCGAATGTGAGATCTGCGTTTGCCAAAACGCGCACGCCATAGCTAACCTCCCCAATTACCGACAAATATGGTGTAGCTTCAATTTTTGGGTCTTTGAAGAAACCGCTATCTGGTGGGGCTGTCATAATAGTAAATAATGTCTTAGTGGCGTCTATCGTAATATGAACGTGGTTTGACTGGTTTGCTGTGCTGTATACATTACTGAGGTCAACACCGTAACCACTTGCTGTTGCGCCTATCTCCAGATTGTAAGTGGCACTATTCTCGGCTTCGGTAACCTGGTAGGTTAAACTTTCCGTAGCGTTTGTATTATTCATCCCCGCAAAAAGTTTCGCTACAGCTGAATTCAAGGTTCCTACATTAGGGTCTTTGACAATCACATACGACGGCCCTTTAATATTAGGATTATTTGTTGTGATCATGATTGGATTCCTGGCCCCTGTTTGCTCTTTCCAGGTACCATTGGTCAAATTTGCATAGGTATAACAAGCCCCGGGATATATATTAGCAGTTGTTCCTGAATAGTCATTGTTTAAAAAATTATCACTTGTCGCGGTTAAGTTTACGTTCGTGACAATACAATCCATCCCCCCCGAACTTGTCTTTTTTGGCTCTCCTATCGTCTTTTTTACGGGCCCAAGCATAGTGCCCGGAGCAACTTTACTGTCCAATGATACCGTAAGTTTTGTTCCATCCTGAAAAGTAACAGTCTTGGTTTGTGGCACTTTCGGCGCGCTTTTGGCCTCTATTTTCGTTTTTCGTTGAACATACTGCGGAGTTGTTCTGAACTCTTCCATATTACGGGCTTGCTGGGGCTTTATTTCTGTAGTGGCATTTGAAAGCACAACAGGTTTAACAGGTTGAGCCGTTATTCTCTTAACCTGGGCATTTCCACAAAAAGCAAGTAAGTTAGCCGCTACAAACAAATAATAAAATTTGAAAGGGAGCCTTTTTTGCAGGCAATAGAGGTTTCGGTTTGGTTTCATGTTTAGTTATTAAGTGATCCGTTTATTTGATAGTATTAAAAATACAATCGATTTAATACCCGGTCAATCACCCATTTGGGGGTTAATTTGACAGATCATACTACTTTCAACACGATAGGACACTTTGACCGACGGGCAGGATATCCCCCGTTTGTGGTATTGATGCCAAAATCATTAAAAATCAGATAAATAATAACTCTATAAGTTCACTCATGACAGCAATAGGACCGATAAACAAAAATTGTCTTTAATTGGAATGCTGATAAAGCATAGCTATTAAATGAAAATAGAAGCTAAATTGTTGATTACAGCTTTGACATGATCTGTGATAGTGATCCTCTCTTGTTTTTATCAAATTTATCAGTCGGGTGATAGGAACAATCCAATTCCAAAAAGCATAGGGTCATACCCGTTTTGCATTTTCAGCTACATTTAAAAACAGCTTTCGTGGCAGCTCTTTTACATCACCATCCCCCCCCGTTTGTGGTATTGACAAGCATTTTAAATGCGATATTTTTGAAAGGTAAACTCAATTCTATGAAAAAAATCACTTTGATCATTGCCTTTTTCCTAATCTCACATCAGTTATTGGCACAGGATTGTACACATTACATGTATATGCAAAAAAATAAGTCGATAGAAATGACTTCATTTAACGATAAGGGTGATATAACTTTTAAAACAGTTTCAAAGGTTTCTAATGTAAATACCGCGAACGGAGTTACTACAGCAACAGTAGTTGCAGATGCTTATGACAAAAGCGGAAAATTAATCAATTCATCAAATTTTACTTACAAGTGCGATGGTGGTGTCATGATGATGGATATGAGTCTCAACTCGCCACAACAGTCTGATCAAAAGACGAAAGTTGCCATTAAAATAATCAATAAGAGTTTTACAGAGTATCCCGGAGCCATGAAGGTAGGCGATCACCTTAAAGATGCCAGCACGCAAATGGAATCGTCTATGAGTAATGGCATGACAGCCGTCACCATTATTCAGGTTACGGATAGAATTGTTATTGGAAAAGAGACCGTGACAACCGCATCAGGTACCTGGGATTGCTTTAAAATTACGTCCAAATCAACTGTAACCACCACTTTTAAAGGAGCAAGCGCTGATACTATTAATAATGCCATGAGCGCACTCGACAAACTCAAAGCAAAATTTGGCAAGTTTGCCCCAAAAATGCCATCTAATTCATCAGAAAGTACAATATGGTATGTACCAGATTTTGGTGCAGTAAAAATTAAGGGTAAGGGTTATACCACTGAACTAACCGGGCTTAAATGACTAAAAGGATAAGTTATTCAGTAACCGTTTAATTTGCACCAAACTGAAACGCTAAACCCAACAATTATTGGTTCCGATAACCAATCAGCCTAACCAAAGCAAATACCCTGATTTACACTAATCTGTTTTTTAAAGCCTTTGCGACCGCTTCCGACTGGTTATGAACCTGAAGCTTCTCATAAATATTTCTGATATGGCTTTTTACGGTTTCAAAACTAATATTTAAGGATGCCGCGATCATTTTATAACTGTGTCCCATTACCAGGTTATTTAAAATCTGCTTTTCCCTTGCTGTAAGTTCAAACTTTTCAATTGTTCCCAAGCTGTTCTGAGCCAGGTATTCCAAAACCATACGAGCTATATTAGCGCTTAGGGGCGCTCCTCCGCTGAGTACTTCTGATATAGAGGCAAATAATTTTTCAAAACAGTATTTCTTTAGCAAATATCCCGAAGCGCCCGCGCAAATAGCTGCAATCACATTTTTGTTGTCGTCAAAAACGGTTAGCATAATTATTTTTACTTCTTTGTTGACCTCGCGGATTAGTCTAACTGCTTCGATGCCATTTCTGCCGGGCAAATCAATATCCATCAAAATAACTTGTGGCTTTAACGTTTGCAGATCATTTAGTACTTCCCTGCAATTATAAAAAGCGCCTGCACAGGTATAATTATCAGATGTATTAATGAGTTGCACCAGCGCTTCACATAAATCCGTATTATCCTCGTATAGTAAAATCCCCGTTTTCATGTATTAATTTTTCAGCAGTTAAAACCCGGTAATATAAAAATTGAATAAGCGGACGAGTTGGATAAATGTAACCAGTTTAAATGCATTAACAACTACCGAAATCGGGGGATA
This sequence comes from uncultured Mucilaginibacter sp., assembly GCA_903863845.1. Classification (GTDB taxonomy): domain Bacteria; phylum Bacteroidota; class Bacteroidia; order Sphingobacteriales; family Sphingobacteriaceae; genus Mucilaginibacter. Next base: position 8,421 of record CAIPDP010000075.1, read on the forward strand.
GGAAAGGAAACGGTGATCAACGTGCCTGACCCTAGTTTGCTTTCAATACTAATAGTTCCGTTTATTTTCTTTGCTCTTTGTTTCATGTTAAAAATGCCGTTACCTGTTGAAACAGTATTTACATCAAACCCGTTACCATCATCGCTAATCGTTAAGGTGCAGGTATTTTTATACCGCGATAAGCTAATTTGAACCGAACTGCAATGGGCATATTTAGCGGCATTGCAAATTGCTTCTTTACCTATAAGGTAAAGCTCTTTCCTCGCTATCATTCCCAATTTCAAATTTTCGATCTCTTTTTCAACAGTCAATTCATATTTTATATCCAGGGGTTCAAGCATTTCAGAAAGAAATTCTCTTAATTTCCATAAAAAATTATCGATACTATCATTTCGGGTATTTATTGACCAAACAATGTCCGATAGCGCATCAAGAGTTTTCTCGGACCGTTCGCTTATTTTCTCTAACAATTCGCGGCTACCGTGCTTATTTGACCCAACTTTCTGCAAAGCAATCCTGCTAAAAATATTTATCCCGCTTAACGATGAACCTATATCATCGTGCAGATCACGAGCAATTTTGTCTCGTAGTTGAAGCCTGATTTTAAGTTGATTGAGGTTATAAATATATAAGCTATAAATAATGATCAATGTGATTAAAGCACAGGATAGATAAAACCACCACCGATGCCAAAATGGAGGGCTAATGACAATAGTGAGCTTAGCCGGTATCTTGTTCCAAACCCCTACATTGTTGCATGCCGTTACATTAAATACATATGTGCCTTCATCTAAATTGGCGTATGAAATATACCGCCGCGCGCCCGCGTCGTTCCACTTTTTATCCAAACCCTCCATCTTATAAGCATACCTATTCAGCTTTGATTGGGTATAATTCAAGGCTACATATTCAAATGAAAAATAGTTTTGATTGTAATCGAGTTTTATACTTTCCCCGTTATGCATCGTATAGTTGGTATCAAATACTCTTAAACTGGTAATTGAAACCTTGGGTGGCCTGGTATTATTTAATATGCGGGCCGGGTTGAAATTGTAAATACAACCATGACTGCCAACCGAAATACTACCGTCAGGTTCGGTAACCATTGTATTTAACGCATCTAAACTTTCAATTCCATCATTTTTGTCAAAAACAGTAATTTTGTTTTCCGGCAATTGAAACTCAACAATGCCCGAATTTGTTAATAACCAAAGATTATCCTGCCCGTCGGACAGTATGGCATTGATATCCATCGAAGGCAAACCATCGCTTAAGCTTTCAGTCTGGGTTCTTTTCAAATGCCAGTTCATACACCATAGGCCGTTATTTTCCGTTCCTACCCATATTTTTTTTCCCTTTTTATAAATAACATTGATTGAAGGATCGATGCCCGGCTCGTTATAGCTGTCGGAGGGTATTTGTTCAAAACGACCATTATTTACATGTAGTAGAAACAGCCCGGTATGTTCCCCACCCATTAAAAGGCTATCTTTTGATAGCTCACAAATTGTGCGGATTTCATGAATTTTAGACTGGAGTCCTTTTTTTTCATAATGGCAGGAAATAAATTTCTTTGAATCCTGGTCAAATCTGAAAATACCGTTATTATGTGTACCTATCCAAATCCTGTTTTCTTTATCAACATAAAGGCTCAACATAGCGCTGGTGATATCGGGTGTACTAAATTTCTCCACCTTGAACGCAGCCTGGTTTCGCTCCGCATTTTTGGTGATTTTGACCAACAAATTTTTAGCTGTTACCCAAATGTTCCCTTTTGTATCCTGCAAAATGTTAAATACTGGCAAATTTGCCGAAAGGCCAAAAAGCTTGTTACAATTAGTATTAATGCCTGTCTTTTTGTCGAAAATAAATATGCCTTCATACATTCCCATCCAGCACAAACCTTCCTTATCCTTTAACATTGCTATTGGCGACGTATGGGTTGGTATCAAACCATGCGCGGTATTTATCAACACATCTTGCTTCGACAGGAAAAACCGATGGGGATCATATTTGAAAATACCATTTCCTGTTCCAATCCAAATCGTACCGGACCGATCACGAAATAAAGCAGTAACTACGCCAGACAATTTATTTTCACTATTCCATTCGACGGGGTAATTACTGAAACTATTTTTTGCCGGGTTAAAAATATTCAAACCACCCTCCATATTCGCGAGCCATATTTTGCCACTATCATCCTGCAATAGGCCGACTACTATTTTATAAGGCAAAAAATGTACGTCATCGGTTTGGTGCGACCACACCTTAATATTTTCAGTTTTGGTGTTGAAATGCACCAGGCCAGCATTCCAAGTGCCCATCCAAAGGTTTCCTTCTTTATCTAAAAGAGATGTGCCGTAAGTAAGTGGCGAACTTTTTTCTTTTTTTGGAAATGAAGTTAAATCAGGTTGAAAATATTTTATTGTGCCACTATTTTCGGTATAGCAATAAAACCCATTTTGGGTTGTAATATAGAGGTGCCCTTTTTTATCATCAGAGATTGAACGGATAAACACATTCTTACCTAAGGCAGCATTTCGTTTCCAAGTTGAATTGCTTTTATTGAATTCAAAAAGGCCTGATGCTGTTCCGACCCAGAAGGTATGATCGTCTTTTGGGAGAATAGCATACACTTGTAAAAATTCATCACAGTGAAAATTTCTTACAGTTTGCCCGTTATTTTCAAGACAACTTAAACCAGTTCCAGAACCTACCCATAGCCTATTTTTTTCAGGGTAGAGAAATAGGATCGCGTTATTAATGATCGAAGTAGGATCACCCGGAAAATTCCTGTATGACACATAGCTATTGCCATCATATTTAAATAGCCCTTCAGTGGTACCAAACCACATAAAATCATTTGAGTCCTGGCTGATGCAGGTGATATTATCATTGATTAGCCCGTCAGACTGAACTTTTTCCAGAATTATATTTCCCGGATTCTGCGCATTAAGTGAAGTGGCGGAAGAAAAAGAAAAAATAAACAACAATAACAGTTTAAATGAGGCGGCTTTATTCCATAATAAAAAAAGTTTGTTTTTATTAATTTCCATTTATCCTGCTACTTTTTTAAAGGCTTATCGACCACAATATAACAATAAAGCCCTGTCAAGGCCAATATCGATCCGGTTTTTATTACGTACCAAATGCATTAGCCATAGACTTTATTTGATACAATTTGCAAAATAAACAATGACTAACAAATTGCCCGGGCTATGGCGAAACCAAACCATAGTAAGCACATCGGCATTCGGAAATTATAATAGCTAAATGGGGAAAATCGCTAAAGGGTTTAGGGAGTCCTACGACAACATTTGTACCTGCAAAATCTACATCGGGTAGGGAAATCTTTTTTTATACCCTGTTTTCTAAAACCGGCAATAATTCTATCAAATTATTCAACACATGATCCGGGTTTCCAGAGTGCAGTTGTTCGGCCGTATGTGCGCCACCGGTTATACCAATATTCAGGGCACAGCCGGCGTTCTTTCCCTCTTCTATATCAATGATCGAATCGCCGATCTTTACAACCGTGCCAGCATCTTCAATGGCAAAGTGAGCCATTGCATAAAGGATCATATCAGGATTTGGCCTGCTCTTTTCCACTTCTGATGAGGTAACGAGCAAATCAAAATCGCGCCCTTCTTTCCAGCCCAGTCTGTCTACCAGCAATTGGGCCGTTTCCCTGTTATAGCCGGTATTAAGTACCACTAAAATGCCTTTTTCCTTTAAAGCCGCAAATAAATTACCGGCATTATCAGCAGGCAAGATTTCGAGGTGATGATAGGCATCAGCCAATTGAAGAACAAAATTTTGGTAGATAGATTCAACCAGCGCCGGGTCTTCAATGCCTGCGTAGGCCTTTAACACCTTTCGTATCGCTTCTGATTTTTCGTTACCCGCTCCCTGCTCCAATACCTGGTCTAAAGTAAAATTGTAACCGGCTTCATTAATGCTTTTTTGCAAAGTTTTATATACTACGTTGTTTTCGTTAACCGTTGTACCGGCCATGTCAAAAACAACCATTTTGATATCGCTCATTGTTTTATTTTTAATTCAATCCCTTAAAGGGATATTTTAGTTGACGCCACTAATTTACTGTTACCTGCTTTCCTGCGCTCCCGTAAAGTTTTATCAAATTGTTAAATGTTTGTTAGATAAGCAGATAAACTTCAACTGTTGGTTAAAGATACTTCTGTTTAAAGATCAGAAAGAAGACCAAATAATTTAATGGGGGTAAAGAATGACAGTTTGAATCTAATAAACCGCGGCTGATTCATTTCTCCTGATCCAAACTTCGCCTACAGGCAGCAGTTCGAGTACGTCAACCGGACCACCTACTGCCTGGGGTTGGCTTTTGATCTCGATCTCCACCAGCTTTTGCACAAACAAAGCCGGATTATGTTCGCGGGTATAGCCCGAAGGCATGTCTTTATAACTGGCATTGGCTATATCGCCCGACATACCGATAACGGTAATATCTTTGATCTGTATGGTACGATAGCTGGTGATGACCGCACCGTTTACACCCAAACGACACTCAAATTCAATATTGGTTATCCGGGGCTTTCCATTATAAAACCCAAAAAAACTTACCTGCGCAAGGCCATCATTCAAAAAATGCTCAACTTTATCGGGGTAGTAACTGATCATATCGGTGATCAGCTTATTGTAATGAAGTACCATTGCTTCCCCGAAGGCATGTATGGCTGAATCAATATTGGCTTTTTCCGCGAGTGCTGTATTTGCACGGGCAAGGAGACCGGCATCATCGATACCGGCTATCGCAAAATAGCTGGCACCCACATGGTGTATTTTACAGATGGTTTCTGAATGCGAAGAGTCATCAAAATAAAAGGTGCGTTTGCTGTCAGCTGCTACATAAATATGCCCGTTGCTACTTATAAAAATAACAATGCAAGTTGAAAAGCCCTTGATAGAAAGTGCCAGCAAAAGTCCGGTTATTAATAATTTTTTCATTCTAATTTTACATAAAATTAATAAATATTTAACCTTAGTGTTTCAAAAAATGAAAAAAAATTGCACGGTCAAGTCAGTTTTTCACCAGAATCAGGGCTTCAAGCGGATACCCTAAACGTATTTGTTACTATTTGGTGAACTGGCCGGTAAGTGTTCCGAACATTTAATAAAAAGTTAACAAACCGTAAACGCTTCGCCCCATAGCCACGCCCTTGCATTAGTTATATTTGAGCAAATAAAACCCGTTTAAGATCTATAGGAATCACATGAAGGCGCGTCTGACCATTACAATTGCATTACTGGTAAACATTAGCATTTTTAGCGCCTGTCAGCGCGTAAAAACCGGCAGTGCGAGTGACAGCGAGCAAAGCAATATGCATTTTGCCTATGACGACAGCACGCTTACCAACAGGGTATTGCCGGTAATGTTACCTTATAACCGGCTGATAGCCCCTGCCGGAACTAGCATCAGCTTCGGCGACCCTGGCCTTGAAAATCACAGCCTTACAGCAAAAATGATTCCCCGGTCTTCAATACTGGTGGTCGAAGGTCGCTATGCAATTACTTTGGTTGATACGGCCACACATAAGGTAGTAGCAGAATGGGCCTACAAGCAAGACACGAAATTAAACGGCCTGATGAGTACCTATTCGGGCCTGGCTATCCGAAGTACGCCGGATGGTCCACAAATATTCTGGAGTGCCGCTGAGGGTGACACAAAAAGGTCTTATGTCATAGCTGCAAAATGGGATGGGGAAAATATCAGTATCGATGACACCATCGCTTTTAAAGCCAAAGACCCTTCACCGCTTGCGTTACCTAACGAACTGGCCATCAATTCAGAGAAAGGGAAAGATTTCCTGTATGTGGTTTTAAATGGCAATGATGAGTTGGTTAAATACGATCTTTCATCAAAACAAATTACCTGGACAAAGCCAACCGGTGTAGCACCCTATGGTATCGCTATTTCGGGCAATAACATACTGCTTACCAATTGGGGTGGGAGCCAGCCAGGCGCCGATACCACCAGCCAGGAATCTGCAGGAATACCCTACGGCAAAACGTATATCGACCCTAAAACCGGCGCTACCCGTTCAGGAAACGTACAGGTTTTTGATACAGACGGTGCTCTTAAAAAAGAAATCAGCGTCGGGCTGCATCCTAATGCCATCATCAGCAGCAGCGATGGCAAATATGCTTATGTGGCCAATGCCAATAGCGATAATGTCTCCGTGATATCACTTTCAGCATTAGAACTCGTAACAAACATACCGGTAAGCTTGATGCCAGGCAAAAATGCCTTTATCGGCGACTCGCCCAATGCTTTGGCGCTCAGCAATGATAACTTAACACTATATGTTGCCAATGGTTTGGACAATGCTGTGGCCTTGGTAAAACTTGGCGCAGGAGTAGCATCCAATAGCGTTGGCGATACTTATATCAAAGGTTTTATCCCAACAGAAGCCTACCCGGGCGGCTTATTTTTTGGCAAAAACACCCTCTACGTGACCAATCTCGAGGGTGAGGGTTCGAGGATCAGTGCCAAAGATTTTAAGTCGGGGAGGCGTTTAGCCGGGATAAATGCTTACAATGCACACCACGAAAAAGCTACGCTATCCATAATTCCTTTACCGGGGGAGAACCAGCTTAAATTTTATACCGACGAGGTAAAACAGCTTAACCTCACTTTCAGGCAGGAAATCGCAAACCTGGTACCCAGAAAAAATATTGCCCCAAAACCCATGCCTGAACGCATAGGCGAGCCATCGGTGTTTACGCATGTGATCTACATCATCAAAGAAAACCGCACCTACGACCAGGTGCTTGGCGATATGCCGCAAGGTAATGGTCTGGCATCCTTATGTGTTTACGGCGATAGTATTACCCCCAATCAACACCAGCTGGCCCGCGACTTCCTTTTACTCGACAACTACTATGCTTCGGGTAAATGCTCTGCCGAGGGGCACCAGTGGACCGATGCAGCCATGGTGAGCGATTATGTTGAGAAAAATGTACGGGCCTGGTTCCGAAGCTACCCGCATGTTCAGGAAGACGCTTTGGTGTATGATGCCAAAGGATTTATCTGGAACAATGCTGCCGACCACGGTAAAACGGTAAGGATCTATGGTGAAGCTTCACAACCACATTTCGATGAGAAATTGAATTGGGCTACCATTTACAATAATTACAAAAATGGTATCCCCTTCCGGTTTTATAATACCAGTACCATATCACGCGTAAGACCCATGTTATCGCCAAATTACCCGGGCTCTGATGTTTTGCAAATACCCGACCAGGTAAGAGCCGCCGGCTTTATTAAAGAATTGCACGATTATGAAGCGCAACCCGGTGATGCTTTACCCAACCTGATGGTGATGGCCCTATCAGCAGATCATACGCAAGGTACGCGGCCTGGACTTCCAAAACCCCAGTCGATGGTAGCCGATAACGATCTGGCCCTGGGCCGCATCATTGAAGCTGTCAGCAAAAGCCGCTATTGGAAAAATACCGTGATATTTGTGACCGAAGATGATTCGCAAGATGGCTGGGACCATGTATCGGCTTACCGGACGACAGGCTTCGTGGTGAGTCCCTACAGTCGTTTGCAAAAAACAGTTAGCACTAATTATAACCAAACCAGCATAGTTCGGTCCATCGAGCAGATATTGGGTATACCGCCAATGAATATTGTCGATGCTACCGCATTGCCTATGTTCAATTGCTTTTCAAACCGACCTTCGTTAAATAGTTATGATGTTGTACCCAACCGGATAAAACTAGACGACCTCAATCCCGGCCTGTCATCCCTCAAAGGCAGATCGCTTTTTTATGCAAAAGCTTCGTCAGGGCACCAGTATGACCATGTTGATGGTGGTAATGACGACCTGCTGAACCAGATTCTTTGGTACGCTGCAAACGGTAAAAAGGCTTACCCGGGAAAGACGGGCGGCAAGGACAATGATTAATGGTTAGTGGTTAAACTCGTAAATCATTTCAGATATCTCCATATTTCTCGGCAAATCCGGTGGCGTCAAGCAGCCTGAAATCGGGTATTGCAGCTATAATTTGTTCGCGGGACCAATCCCACCAGGCTATTTGTATCAATTTTTCAGCAATATTTTCAGGAACCCTGCGCCGGATGAACCTGGCCGGGTTACCTGCTACAATGGTATAGTCGGGCACATCTTTAGTAACAATTGAACCGGAACCTATTATAGCGCCTGCACCTACCGAAACTCCGGGCATCACGATAGCGGCATGTCCTATCCATACATCCGGACCGATCACCGTACGGTATTGTTTGCGCCAGTTACTTATTTCCTCATCGTCATGGTCAGCCATCAGGTGTGATATCGAACGGTAGGCAAAATGATGCAATGTGGCACGCCACATCGGGTGATTGGTGGGGTTGATGCGCACATTAGACGCCAGATTCACAAACTTTTTGATCTCGGAATTGAACACCTGGGCATCTTTCACCATATAGGAATAATTCATCAAATCGGAATCGATCATCTCGCAACGCGGACCAATAACCGTCCATAAGCCCATGCGGCAATTTTTTACTACAGATGATTTATGGATCCATGGCTCTTCAGTCATTTGGTCCGGACCGCGCCAGGGATCGGAGAACTCGCCGAAATCAATTGTTTTCATCGTTTAAATTTCGAAAATAATGCTTTTAAATCGAATTGCTGTTCGATCAGGCTTTTGCATTATGCATTCTGATCAGTGAAAAACCAAGCGTCGATTTTTTTACCGCTGTAGCCAAAGGTAAAATAGCAGGACTAAAACGCAATTCAGCATTTCTGGATAATATTTCAGAAATAGGATCGATAACGGTCCTGACTCCAATCGGCTTTTCCGACTTGTAGGAAATATAATACCCCGCGCATTCATCCAGCAGCGTAAAATTATCGGGAGCAAATTCATAGCAATACAACTGGGTGGTTTTGATCGATTCATACCAAACTGAAGGTACCGTGATGATAAAATCAGCCGAACTTGATGCAAAAAATTCCATTTTGTCGGCTGCGGATGTACCTGGAACTTGATAGTAAGTAACTCTTGGGCACTGCCTTGGCAGCAGGTAATTATGCAGCAATTCGCCCGATATTGCGAAAACCACATTTGATGTTATCGCGGCAAAATCAGATGGTGAAGGCCTGGGTTCAAAAATTTCAATGGCTGGCTCTTCACTAATATGAAACAGGCGGAGACCCATCAACGAATTTAATTATTGCTGAAAAGCAACCTTACCCCCAACGATGGTCATTTGAACTTTAATATTGCGGATATTATCCGGATCAACAGTCGTTGGATCGGCATCAAGTACCACCATGTCGGCAAAGCGACCGGGCTGCAGCGTGCCTTTTTTGTTTTCTTCGTACGAGGTATAAGCGCCGCCGTAAGTATAAGCTTTGATACCGGTTTCGGCATCGATGCATTGATTGGCGCCAATCACTATACCTTCTTTGGTTTTCCGGGTTACCGCACTGCCTAAGCGTGGCATGGCCTGGTAGGGTGAAATCGGTGCATCCGAATGTAAGGCATAAACTATGCCCATATCTTCAGCTGTTTTGGTAGGGTGCAGCATACTCATACGCTCTGGTCCGTAAACCAGCATCTTTTCGCCCAGTTCATACATATAGCAATGAAAAACCGGGATGATACCATCTTTCTTTATATCATCTAATATTTGCTGGTTGGTGATACTGCAATGTTCTATCCGGTGGCGCGGATCGGGCCTTGGATCGGCTTTCTCTGAATATTCAATGGCTTTGATCACCATCTCAATTTCCCGGTCGCCATTAGAGTGACAAGCGATCTGCCAGCCTGCATGATGTATTTTATAAAAAAGGCTATCCAATCCGGCCTGGCTGCGTGCCGGCGGTATGCCGTAATAATCTTTTTTACCAGTTACCGGGTTGATCATATCATAGGGTTGATACAACCAGCAGGTTTTGCCGCTGAGTGAATTGCCATGAAATACCTTGATCGTTGATATCCGCAGATAATCAGTTTGCATCTGTGGTATCTTACCAGTCAGCACCTGGTTCAGGTAATCGACACCAATAATAAGGTTGAACCTTACAGGGAACTCCTCTTTCACAAGCTCCTGGTAAACTTTAACTTTTTCCGGCGTGGTCCAGGCATCTCCGATACTGGTTACGCCACTGGCAAGCACTTTGTTAAAATACAAACGGTATCCTGCCATTTCCTGATCGTGCGTAGGCGCAGGCGGATGTACAATATTTTTTGAGCGATGAAGAAAACCGGCTGCTGACTCCTTACAAATACCATCGGGTATATTGGTGCCATGGTAACGTTCAAATGCACCGCCGGCAGGGTCTTTTGTAGTTTGATCGATGCCGTTCAAGCGCATCAGGTAAGAATTAGCTGCCGAAAGGTGTCCGCTTACGTGGGTGATCAGTATCGGATGATCGGTACTGGCCTTATCAAGACTATCACGTATCGGTTGTCCGCCAAGTTTGGTTTCATTGTAACCCACACCGCGAATAAGCATTCCTTTAGGCATGATCGCCGCTTTGCGTTTCAGTAAGGCGATAAGGTTTTTCATCGAACTTACCGTATCCAGTTCCAGCGTCGAATAAACTGCCTCGAAAGGATAGATCGGCGCAGGATGCTGATGTACATCGTTAAATCCGGGTATCACGGTACGCCCGGCAAGGTCGATCACCCTGGTATTACTACCCAAAAATTTCCTGATCTCCTCATTACTGCCAACTGCAAGAATTGCATGATCCTTAATAGCGATTGCCTGTGCCCGGTCGCCTTTTTGTTTTATGGTAATGATATTACCATTATTCAAGATCAGATCGGCCTGTTGCGCAAACAGGCACATAGGTGCAATTGATAGTATTATTGCTGCGATCAGCTTTTTAGCGTTCACCATAAGAAACCAGGTTCTATTTTTAGGCAGAAAAAAATTATTGTTCAAGATACTTTGCTTTCAGTTGGGCAATTTTCTGGTCGTCCAATCCGATCTGCGTTTTCAAGTAGTTATCAATCGAGCCATATTGGGCTTTTATGGCATTTAGCGTAGCGTCAAGATATTCCTTTTTTACGCCTGCCATACTTTTGGCCACTTCAGGATCCATATGCATGTATTTTACCATTTGACCGATCAATTGTGCATTGACAGCCTTACGGTAAAAGTTTGAAGCCAGGTAATCGTCCATAATGGTATTGTAAGGCACACCAAGGCTGTATAAGAACAAAGCCGAACCTATGCCCGTGCGATCTTTGCCTGCCGAACAATGAAACACCAGACTTTGGCCCTGTGGCAGGTTAAGCAGTTTATCAAAAAAGGGTTTATAACGGTCGGCAAGGTATTGGGTATTGCTGTAATAAACGATCATCAGGCTATCGGCCTCTTTGCCTTTTAGTTTGGCGATCTCTTTGGCCCAATCCATATTATCACTGCCGGCAGGGCATAGAATATAATCAGTACCCAGGTTCAATTTATCCGGTGCCTGTGCCTGTTCCTGGTGGCCGCGCAGATCGACATCAACTGCGATATTTTTATTCTTCAGCACCATCAGGTCTGAATCTGTCAGTTTGCTGATATCCGCACTGCGGTAAACCTCGCCCCATTTCAAATGACGACCGTCGGTAGTAGCGTAGCCACCAAGGTCGCGAAAGTTAGCTGCGCCATGCAAAGCCACGAGTCTTTTGGCACTATCGGCTACCTGTGCATTTACACCGAAGGCAGCCAGAGCAAGCAACAGAAATAAAGTAAGTTTTTTCATCGCCATAAAACTAAAAAAGAGCAGGGGACCCGGCTAAAGTCCCCCTGCTCTAAGGTTGAAATTTAATTTAACTATTTTGTAAGCCAGGTATCTTTACTAACATCATCAGTTCCACCAAATTGAGAACTTAAAGCTGCATTATAGTTAGCGGTGTTGTTAGTTGATTCACTGGCAGGATATAACCAACGACGTGGGATAGCACCACTTGCTGTACCGATACTTCCGGCAACACCCTGGCTCCATACAGGTATACCATTTGGATTATTCGCATCAATCGAACGTCTCCACTCATAATAAGGTTCCCAACCTGAGTTACAGAACATGGCAACATAACGCTGCGTAAATATTTGAGCTAAACCTGCAGCATTATCGCCTGCGTATGCAATATTGGTAAAGAATTGGGGCAGGTTTACAGTAGTAGTACCCAGGGTATTTCCTTTCAAATCGGCAATTGTTAGTGTTTGACCATTAGTGATCTTGTAAATCGCTAAAGATGCATTAACACCAGCAAGGTACCAGGTATTGGTTGTACCGGTGGCCCAGCCACGGTTGATACCTTCAGCTATATTGAAACACAATTCAGGATAACCGATAAAAACAAAGGGTTCGGCATTGGCACCGCTGTAAGCAGCTGGTAGTGAGAAATACCTGTTATAGTTCAGGTAAGAGTATTGGCCTGCTGCTGCGTTTGTATTCAAAGTAGCGATGGAAGCATTATCGTCTGCGCCTACCCATGCAGTAAAATCACTTACCAGTTTACCATTAGTGATCTGCTGTGGAGCTGGTGTAGCCACTACCATCAGGCGAGGGTCCTGAGTTGCTGAAGTAATGCTCACATAAGGTAGGCCCATGCTACCAAAGTTATCATAAGGCTGTAAGCCTTCACTAACAATAGCATAAGGATTATAAGTTTGGTTGTAAGCATAAACCAAGTTATCTGCATTGCTGGTCATAACCGGGTAAGTAGCAGGGTTATTGACGATGGTAGCGAAAGTTTGCGGGATCTGCAGATCTGCATTATCGGTTGCACGTTTGCTCAGGCTGATCAAAACTCTGATGGTGTATGTATTGATCAATTTTTGCCATTGCAAATAGGTAAGGCTGAAGATATCACCAGTTGCATCCAGCTTTACGTTAGGTGTAGCAGTTGCAAGTGGTGCAATAATTGAATTTGCATTATTCAACATAGCTAAGGCGCTTTTGTATACATCGTGTTGTGTATCATATTTAGGCGTCAATATTGATGCGTTGCCAGCTTGCGAAAATGGTATATCACCAACCCGTTGTGCCAACCAGATTCCAGCATACGCCTTGAAGAATTGCGATAAAGCATAGTACTTGTTAGTAGTATTGGTGCCTTGCTGAGCCTGTAGTGCCAAAGCATATTTTAAGATATCGTACGAATCTTCTGTATTACTGAAACCGTAGTTATTGTTACCCCAGTAATAGGCATAATTTGACAATACGTATTGTTCGTTTTTTGAAGATATCGAAAACGGTTGCTCATCACCTCTGATCAATTTTGAAGTAATGTGGTTGAGCAATAATGAGGATGGTATCGTACCTGTTGATGCCGCCACGTTGGGGTTATCAATCAGGTCGCCTTTCTGGCATCCTGTGATAGTTACCATTGCTATTGTTAACAATAGAGCTAATGGGATAAATGATTTTATTTTCATAAATTTCTTATTAATCATTGTTAAACAATTAGAATGTTAAGTGCAGGTTGAAACCGTAACGGCGCGCAGTCGGGCTGGTAAGACCGGTGCTGCCATCATAACCAACCAGGGCCCTTGTTGATGCATCATAACCTGAAGCAAACTGATCTAAGTCGATGTCTTTACGAGCAGCAAAGTATAACAGGTTGCGACCTACGATAGAGAAGGTTGCTTTCTTAATGAACGAACCCGAAAGTAAGCTAGCTGGTAATGAATAACCGATAGATGCTTCACGCAATTTTGCGTAAGAACGGCTGATCATATAATATTCGTCAAAGTTTGAACCAAGACCGCTGGAAACGTATGCCTGAGTAGTAACCGCTGTTGTGTTTGGAGCGAAAGTCAATGAACCAAGGTTAGTGATCACACCACCTGGTCCGTAAGTTGGCGTTCCGCTAGCAATTACTACACCCGGACCTACGTAGGCTGGTGTTGCAGCCTTGGTGCCTTCAGCTGTACTGTTCCATTCTGCCAAACGAGCTACACCATATGCACCACTTGCTGTTTCGATAGCTGTACCACCATTCATTGCGTGGTACCAGGTGTAGTCATAGATCTTACCACCTATACGACCATCAAACTGGAAGCTTAAAATAAAACCTTTATAAGTGTATTTGTTGGTGATACCGAAAGCATAATCAGGGTCGGCATAACCTAACAGGCCATAATTGGCGTTATTTTGCTGGCTTGGGGCCTGAAGAGGAACACCACCGCTATTGATGATATCACCCTGAGCATCCCTAACAAATTTGGTACCGTAAATTGCATCCAATCTTTCGCCAACCTTGTAAAGGTGACCGTTTTGATAAATAGATGTTAAACCATTACCTACTGATTTCAAAGTTTCTTTGTAGGTAGAGTAATTTACGTTAACATCCCAGCTCAATCCATTTGGATTTTTCAAGATCGAACCCATCAGCTCCAATTCAACACCATTCTTTTTGGTTGTCAAACCGTTTAGGGTTTGAACCGTATTGGTTGTTGAAGCTGCAACTGGTAACTGGATAATGTTCGGACCGTTGGTAGTAGTAAAGTAAGTAGCGTTTAATCCTAAACGGTTGTTAAGGAATTTGGCGTCAAAACCAAACTCATAAGAAGTAACATCAAAAGGTTTGATCTTAGGATCTGAAATTGAGTTTGACAAGCTCACTGACGGCGTTCCGTTAAAGTAAGTAGAAGCTGCAGATGGGCTTTGGTTGGTATAAGTTGGACCGTTGTATGGGGTATACAATTCAGAACCATAACCTAACAAGTTACCTACTGGCTGCGAGTTCCAACCAGTTCCTAAAGCTGTTGACAGTAAGGCGTTATAAGAACTTCCTATTGTTGGAGAAGTTAAAGCTCCCTTTACATCGGCGAATGAACCACGTACCTTAAAGAAAGAGATCGCATCCGGAAGTTTAATATAGTCGCTTACTACTGAGCTCACTGATACCGATGGGTAGAAGAAAGTATTAGCACCGGCAGGCAAAGTTGAGATATTATCAACACGACCAGTGGTGTTAATATTGATATAGTTCTTATAACCAAAGTCAAATGAATAGTAAGCACTATTAACCTGCATCTTCGAGTTAAAATTATAATCAAGGATCGGGTTTGTCGAGTTTGCTAAGTTGTAAACATTTGGTAGTGACAAATCTCTGGTTGTTCCCCAATCAGATAAATAACGGAAAGAGCGTTCGTTAGCACCAGCCAAAGCTCCGAAATTCCAGCCACCAAATTTATGGCTATAGTTTAAGGTCAGGTCGGTGTTGTTATCCAACAAATTACGCTGATCTTGCCTGTAATCACCATACCATCCAAAATAATACCATGACAGGTACTGATTTAAGTTGGCTGATGATGGAACTTGTTCAGTATTTAACTCATTGTAGGTATCGATCGATGAGCGTAAACGTAAGTTCAAATCTTTGGTAAATTTATAACTCAGTGCTAATGAACCATTGATCACCTGGTTATCACGACCACGTAACCATT
Source organism: uncultured Mucilaginibacter sp. (assembly GCA_903863845.1). Taxonomy (GTDB): domain Bacteria; phylum Bacteroidota; class Bacteroidia; order Sphingobacteriales; family Sphingobacteriaceae; genus Mucilaginibacter. Next base: position 23,872 of record CAIPDP010000075.1, read on the forward strand.
TTTCAGCCTGGAACCATGGGTTGTTTTCACGACCATATTCCTGTGCATACTGAACCAGGTTTTGAACACCCTGCGGACCCTGGTAGATATTCTTCAATTCATTGATCGGATAATCTGATGAACCGTAAACGAAAAATTCGTAAGCGTAACTGTTAGGACCGTAGCTCACATCAGGGATGTTAGGTGAATATTGAAGATTTAAATTCAAATCACCATCAATACGCAACTTCGATGTAATATCATAACCAGCAGCGATCTTGAAGTTATCAATATTCAATTTAGTATTTGGAAAATCACCTTGCTGGAAGGTATGTCCGTATGACATACGGATATCATAATTTGAACCACTTGCTGCAACCGAAAAAGAGTTGGTATTGGTAATACCGGTTTGAACAAAATCGTTAAAGTTATTGATACCGCGGGCTGCCCATAAGGTAGGAGTTCTTACACCTGTAACCGTATTGTAAGGGCTATCAAATTGCGTAGTTTCAAAAGTTCCGTCGAAACGTGGACCCCATTCTGGTAAACGTTGGTTGTTATCATATAACTGGTTACCGTACGCGTATTTAAAGTTGGTACCGCGACCATACTGATACTGATCTTTTGGCAGAACAAGGAAGCCTTTTTCAAACTCAGTTGTGCTGTTCAAATCAACTTGCCACCCTTTTTTATCTTTAGTACCTTTTTTTGTTGTGATGATGATAGCACCATTGATACCACGTGAACCGTAAAGTGCTGCAGCGTTAGGGCCTTTCAATACTGTATAAGTATCGATATCATCAGGGTTGAAGTCGTAAGTATCTGATTCAACAGGCTCACCGTCTACAACGTAAAGCACGTCCATGCTACCGCGAAGAACTACGGTTGGAGCACCAAAAAATTCGTTGCTTGCGCCAATGGTCAAACCTGCAACTTTACCTTCCATCGATTGTAATGGGTTGGCATCGCGTGCAACAGTTAAATCATCGCCATTGATCTGCGATTGTGAATAGCCTAAGCGTTGAAATTCTTTTTTTACACCCAGAGCAGTTACAACAACCTCGTTAAGGTTTTTTGTTTCCTGCTGTAACTGGATAGAATAGTTGGCTTCGCCAGTTACAGGAACTTCGACTGTAACATAACCGATAATGCTAATTACGAGGGTCTCGCCTTTATCGGCAGCGAAGGTAAAACGACCTTCGATACCGGTAACCGTAGCCCGGTTGGTACCCTTTACCTTTACCGTAGCACCCGGTATTGGTTGGCTATTGTTGTCCAATACAATGCCTCGTATGGTGTTAGTTTGGGCAAAAAGTTTGCCGCACACCGAGAACACTAAAATCAGTGTTAACAGCAGCCTGGAAAATGTGAGTAGTTTTTGTTTCATGTGAATGTGTTTTATCGACACAAAACTATTCGGGCTGTGTTATTAAAAAGTTGCAGGCGCAACAACAAAAAGTTAACAAATACTAAACAAATCGACCCAAAATCCTTGTTTGTTAACTTGAGATTTCACTAAAGTAATGGAATCGTTATTCCGAAAATTAGTTAATTATCACGAAAAATCAAGTTGCCATAAAAATCCTGCTCCTAAAATTAAAAGCAAAGTAATTCACTGCCACCGTTGTTAGCAAATTCATTTCTTACTGATAAACTGTATTTTATAACGAATATTTGATATTTCTGTTAAATGGATATTTTTTTATTCTCGAATACTTGGCAAGCATTGACAAATTGTAACTTACATTCTTTTGAAGCTTTTCAACTTCAAGACCAGGCTCTAACGACTGGATGGCTGCAACGATCTCTGAAACCAGCATGGGTCTGCACTGTTCTTTCAAAACAAAGCGTATCTTATTACTATAGGTCATAACCGGAGAATATTCTCCGGTTATTTCTTCCAATTCATTACCGGTTTTCGTATCAACATGCCTATTATTTAAAAAGGCATTGAGTGCCAGCCTTACTTTATCTAAATCGGCCAGCAACTGAGATTCCCGTTCCTGTAGCTGCCGAACTATAACTGCATCGGTCATGGTATAATTATTCATAGCCCATATAAAATATACTGATCTGATTAAAAAATTGTTAGGTAAAAATGGGGTAAACGTAACAATCGGCAATCAGATGCGCCAGGAGCGATTGAACAGAAGCAAATCGAATTTTAGACGAAGAAGAACTTTATCCAGGTATTTGTGACAAACCTGTTTAAGCAAAGTGCAACAAAAATGTAAACAAAAAACAGCAACCATGCCAATTTGTGGCAATAGCGATACCCGTTTATTGAGTATTAAGCGTGGCCGTGAAACAAACTTATTTTGGATAGGCTTAGTTTTAGCTGTTTTTGAATGCAATAAATAAGGAACCGACTGCTGCGGCAAAAATTGAAAAGCTGGATAGTAAGAACGCTGGCAAAGCAATACATATTCGCAGGCGAAGAATAATTACACCGCAACAAAAAATAAGTTAAAAGTGCTTTTAAATTTGCTTTGCATTTTATCAACTCTTGTTGAAAATATCCAAGCCTAACTTATGATATCGTTGTTACTAAATTGTTAACTATTTATAACCAAATCCCCCGTTTTCCTTTGCTTCCCTCTAAAACGGCCAAATCTTTACCCGAAGCCCGAATTCGCCAACTACTACTTTCTAAAAGGATAGCCGCTCATGCAAATAAGTTAATCAAACCTTAACAATATTTTGTTTTGTATCTCGTGAACTTTGTTCAGTTTACCGCAACCAAATGCTGATCCAATGCAAATAATGTCGCCGGCGTGGAAACACAAGATCATCTCAAATCCGGCCTGGGTTTTGGTTGCAGCATTTGGCACGTACTTTTGTATGTACGGATTCAGAAAGCCTTATACCGCTGCAACCTATAACGGTTCGGACTTTTTAGGGGTTAATTATAAGTTCCTATTGGTTATTGCACAAACCATCGGCTACATGGCCGCAAAATGGTTCGGGATAAAGTTTGTTTCCGAGATCCGTCGTGAAAACAGGGTTAAGGCCATCCTGATGCTGCTTGGCTTAGCTGAATTGATGTTGCTGCTTTTTGGTATTACACCCCGTCCATGGAATATGCTGTTCCTGCTATTGAACGGATTGCCGCTTGGGGTAATTTTCGGTTTGGTACTCGGTTTCCTGGAAGGCAGGAATAACTCTGAATTTTTGATCGCCGGACTATGTGCCAGCTTTATCGTATCTGACGGTGTTTCGAAGTCTGTTGGTGCAACCCTGCTCAACATGGGTGCAACAGAAAATTGGATGCCATTTTTTGCGGGCCTGATATTCATGGTACCAGTATTAATGTTCATCGCCATGTTATCGGTTGCACCACCTCCGAGCGTGGCTGATGTTGAATCAAGATCGGCACGTCAACCGATGACAAGGGCCGACAGGTGGGCCTTTTTTTATAAATATGCACCCGGCCTGTCGGGTATAATTTTAATTTATCTGTTCGCTACACTGTTACGCAGCCTGAGAGCCGATTTCGCTGTAGAGCTGTGGACGGGTTTGGGGTATGCCAAAACCCCGGCACTCTTCACTAATTCCGAGCTGATCGTAAGTTTTGTGGTTATCCTGATAACAAGCATGGCCGTACTGATCCGGAATCACCATAAAGCCTTTCAATTTTCGTTATTTACCAGCTTTCTTGGTTTCGCCCTGATCATCGGCACAGTAATAGGATTAAACAACGGCCTCAACAGTTTTCTGTTTATGGTGCTGATAGGTATGGGGGTGTATATCCCCTATGTTGCAGTGCATGCCATTATTTTCGAGCGACTGATCGCCATTACCCGCGAACGGGCCAACGTGGGCTTTCTGATGTATATCGTAGATTCGGTGGGTTATACCGGTTATATCGGGCTTTTGATCCTGAAATATTTTACCCCTTCGGCTGATACCTTATTAGCTGCCTTTTTAAAAACCTCGGTCAGCATTGGTGTGCTGGGCGCATTGATCATCATATTTTGTTACGTGTATTTTAAAGTTAAACTTAAAAGGAATGAACAGTCGAGAATTAGCCTTCCCGCCGGGCAAGGCAGTAATATTTAACGGACCGGGCAAGCCTTTTGAATTTATTGAAACAGCGCTTCCCGAGATCAAAAGCGGTGAGGTACTGGTAAAGACACTGTACACCACTATTTGCGGAAGCGATATTCACACCTATTGCGGACGCAGGCAGGAGCCACCAAATGTAGTTTTGGGCCATGAAATCGTTGGTGAGATACTTTGGATCGACAGGGATCACCCTGCAACTGATCAACGCGGAGTAGCCCTGGCACCAGGCGACCGCGTTACCTGGTCGATATTTGCTGTACCAGCCAACGTTAGGGCACCCAGGGCCGATATACCACAGAAGAGCGATCAGCTCTTTAAGTACGGGCATACCCTCGCAAGCGGCAATGACGTATTTAATGGCGGCCTGGCCGAGTATTGTATCCTGCGCGCCAATACAGCACTTATAAAAATAGCAACGACGATACCACTTAAAGTTGCAGCAACCATCAGTTGTGCTCATGCAACGGTTGCTGGGGCGCTACGCGTTGCAGGACCTATCGAAAACCGTAAAGTGATCGTATTTGGAGCCGGTTTACTGGGCCTGTCATGCCTGGCCATGTGCAGGGAAGCCGGTGCCTCAAATATCACACTGATCGACACCGATGCTTCCAGGTTACAATGGGGCAAAAAATTCGGTGCCGACGAAACCTGCATTTTTAACAGCGCTGATGCAGCTATTACCCCGCCCTGGCCGGAAGCCGACCTGGTTTTTGATATGACCGGGCAACCTGATGCCATGAAAGCCGGAATCGATTCGCTGGCCCTTGGCGGTACTGCCATCTGGATAGGCGCTGCCTACCCGGCGAAACCTGTACCGGTTGACGCTCAAAAAATTGTCCGTAAAATTTTGACGATAAAAGGGCTGCACAACTATAACTACCAGGATTTTGAATACGCTACTGCTTTCATCGAGCATAACTACCTAACCTATCCTTTTGAAGAACTGGTAGAAAAAGAATTTGATTTGCAGCAAACGGAGGAAGCTTTCAAATATGCAAGTGAACATAAACCGGTACGGGTTGGGATCAAAATAAATTGAACCCGGATATAAACTTTGGTTTGGGTTTCTATATTATTGTAGACGATTCCAGTTTATGTCAATAGCAAGCAGCGAACCCGACTATAAAAAACAAGCCGCCGAAAAAGCACTTCAGTTTGTGCAGGAAGGGCAAATCATCGGCCTGGGCGATGGTAGCACCATGCTGCACCTGGCCGAATTTATTGTTGCCGATAAAAGCCTGGCCGCATCGCTCACTTTTACATCTTCATCTGCAAAAACAAGCAACCGGTTAAGTGACCTGGGTGTTAGGGTACTGCCGCCCTCGGAACTTGCAAAAATCGATCGCTATTTTGATGGCTGCGACCAGTTTGACCGCGAACTCAATGCCTTAAAGAGCGGAGGAGGCATTCATACCATCGAAAAAATAGTAGCAGGCATGGCAGGTGAATTTATTTTAGTTGGCGATGCCGAAAAATATTCAGAACAACTCAGCACCCGCTTTCCGGTGGTGATCGAAATCATCCCCGCGGCCGTCAGTTCAGTAATTGCACAATTGCAAGAGACCTTCCCTGCCATTGTTTACCATTTACGCCAAAACCCTGCCTCAACGGAAGCAGCCATAAACGAGCGCGGGAATTACCTATTGAACGTAACTTTCAACGTTTTACCGGAATTGGCTTTTTTGAACACCTTCATCAAACTATTGCCCGGTGTGGTCGATCATTCGCTGTTCTACCGGCTAGCCAGTAAGGCTGTCGTGGCGGGGCCTGATGGTGTCATCGTGATGTATCCGGCTGCCATTGCATAAAATCAGGACTTTAAGCTGAAAGCTTTTTACAATTGACCACGAGTTGAAAACTCGCTTAAGCAGGTGTATAAATTTCTATCTTAGCGCATATAGCGATTGCCGCCTTTAAAACACATGACCAAATTCAGGTACGATATAAATGCCTTACGAGCCCTTGCAGTAATAGCTGTGTTGCTATTTCATTTAAATCTGCCGAATTCCTATGGTGGATTTATTGGTGTCGATATTTTCTTTGTCATTTCCGGCTATCTGATGACAAGAATAATTTTTGATAGCATCGAAAAAAACGATTTCTCGATACTTAGGTTCTGGGCAAACCGAATTAGGCGTATCGTACCTGCACTGATGATCCTAACACTAGTGATTACCCTGGCGGGCTATTTCTATTACCTGCCTAATGAATATAACGTCAACGAAAAAAATGCCACAGCAAGCTTGCTGTTCTATTCCAATATTTCCTACTGGAAGAATATCAGCTACTTTGAACCAGCATCTGACAATAATATCTTTTTACACACCTGGTCGCTATCGGTCGAATGCCAGTTTTACCTGCTTTATCCTGTTATCATCTATTTGCTGTTTAGGTTACTAAAGAAAAGTCAATATGTTTTTGCAGCGATAGGCATCGCTACAGTACTATTTTGTTGCCTCTCGCTTTTCTGGTCGCTCCGATCAGCCAACACCTCATTTTATTTATTACACACCCGTTGCTGGGAACTGCTGGCAGGCGGTTTGGCCCTGGCTATCGAAAAAAAGTATACCGTTCAATTTAAATGGGGACCGCCCCTATGCTATGCTGCCCTGATTTTATCGATCGTATTCCTAAACGAAAGCATATTATGGCCGGGGGTATACACGCTGATCCCGGTGATCGCTACCATGGGTATCCTGGTTTCAAATCAAAGTGGTTATAGCATTTTTCAAAATAGCGCCCTACAATTAACAGGCAGGATATCCTACTCGCTTTACCTGTGGCACTGGCCGTTGATCGTTTTTGCCCGCTATTTGGGCTTTCCATTTAATACTTTAACGATCATCGTTATCCTGGCTTTGGCGTTTTTACTTGCCTGGTTAAGTTATCGGTTTATCGAGTCGATCAAATTTAAAACAAGTATCCCATTAGTTGCCGCACTGGCAGTTTTAGCGATCGCAACCAGTTTGCTTAGTGGGTTCAGTCCGGCCTATCAAGCAAAGATCTCGGAGATGGCTAATTACAAAGTTAAACACGACAGGCAGATCAAAGCACAATTCAGCACCGGTTGTTGCTTTGTGGAGGCCGACGGACCAGAGGAGTTTAATAAATTTATTAAACGCGATTGTTTAAAAATAGACAGCACCAAAAAGAATATACTATTGATGGGCGATAGCCATGCCGCGAGTTTGTCAGCGTCTTTAAAGGATCAGTTTGCTGCTTATCCTATCCATTTATTGCAGGCGACGGCATCATCAGCATTTCCTTTTATTCCCAAAAACACCGGCACCGATTTTCATCATCAGCTGTACCAATACATTTATACCGACTTTTTAGTAAAAAACAGCAAACATATCGACGGCGTTATTTTATGCGGTAGCTGGTACAAATACCCGGAGCAGGAAGTAGTAGAGCCTTTATTACAGGCAACCCGGTATTTAAAAGCGCTGGGGATACCGGTGGTTATTATTGGGCAAACCAATATATATACCCTTCAATTGCCAACCATTATCGCAAGAGGGATGGAACATAACACCGATCTGACGGCCATTTTCACCGTAAAACAGGCTGGTGCCTACAACGAGTTCTTAAAGCAAAAACTCCAGCCTTATTATATCGATGTTTATTATCCAAAAGCGATTCCGCCGGTAAGCCCAAATGCCGATCCTTTTGTGTTCGACCGCAGTCACCTTTCCAGATACGGTGCAGATCTGGTTGTAAAAAAGATCGTAGCCGACCCCATCTTTACCGATCAATTCCGAAATAGCTATTTTAAGCATGGGACAAATTGAACGTGTTTTGCCAAACCAGAAATAAGTGACTCACACGATTTAAAAAGCCGATGTAACGAAGATTTTTTAACTTCGTTGAAGTACAGGAAATACAAAAACAGCGATGCTTTTTACAAAAAAACTGAGTGGCAATTGGAAAATACTCGAAAACGTAGTTTTCGTATTTGCATTTGCTTATATCATGTACCAACTCACTTCTGGCTACCTGCTGTATTTCTACAACTCCATCAAAGGCAAAGGATTTATTGAAGCCGTAGTTGCGCCAATTGGGAAGCACGATTATTACAAGAGTGTAATGGCGATCATTATTTTACTCAATGCTACTTGCGTGTTATGGGAAATCCTGTCGCTGATTTTGCTGCTATTGAAGCAGGAAAGTGGCAATTTACTGGGTTACAGTAAATATAAATACGTCTTTAAAAAAGTGTTGGTTAACTACAAACCCTCCTTTCTGGCATTACTCATCACCGAACTTTTACCGATGCTGCTCCTGATCCACATGTTTTGGATCTGGCTGCCCTATTTTCAAAAGATCCGCTTATTCACCATCAATTTAAAATGGTATAGCTGGATATATGCCTACCTCTGCTTTGAATTTGCCATTTGGTTATACCACTTTGGTGCGCACCGGGTACGGCTATTATGGTGCCTGCATGCGCCACACCACTCGCCATCCGAACTAAATTTGACCATCAATTGGGTGAGTTTTTTTGCCGAGGGTTATTATTCCAATTTGATCTACTTAATTATTCTAACGCTTTTTGGTGTAAATCCGGTAATGTTTGTGGCCATTATGGCGCTAAGCACAACCTGGGGGATGTTTGCCCATATCAGCGAACGCACATTAAAAAATGGCAAATTGGGTATACTGCAGCATTTCATCATTACACCGGCACATCACCGGGTTCACCACGAAAAACATCCGCTTTATATCGATACCAACTTTGCCACTTTTGTGCCTTTATGGGATTGGATTTTCGGCACCTTACAACCCCTGAAAGAAGACATCAGGGAAGGCTATGGTGTCAGAAGGGAATTAGATGTGACCAACTTTTCTGATCTGTATTTTGGTGAGATCGTGCTCCTCTACCACGATATTAAAAATGCGCAGACACTAAAGAATAAATTTCTATACCTCATCAAGCCCCCCGGCTGGAATCCCGAAAGCTCGGCCAATACTGCTGCGGCGTTAAGACGGGCCTATTTGAAAACTAACCCTGCCCCGGGCCTGACCAGCAGATCCACCTTTTTGTCTGCGATTAAATTGGGCCCCAAAACGCAAACAGCCGATCAGCTTTAAATTATCTTTTTGGGGAAGTATTGGGCTAAGGTTTGACGTGCTTTTATAATCTTCCGGGAGCGTGATAGCAAAAAACCGTCATTTCGACGAGCCGGCAAAGCATGTGCCGCTGGGGTGAGGAGAAAACTTGTCCCCCTTGCCGGGCTTGGCGTTTAAGTTTTCTCCTTGCGCCCGGCGCGATCCCCATCAAGCTCGTTCGAATGATATGGTGGTTATTACCAGAATGAGACTTACGAAGTTTTCCAAACTTCGTAAGTCCCGGCAGATGCCTTTTGTCTTTGCGAGGAGCCGCAGGGTTTCAGCGTCGGGCGCGACGTGGCAATCGCAAGGTATGTTTTTGGAGTTAGTTCGAGGTTCGTACCAGAATGAGACTTATTTAATCATCTGCGTTATCCTTTGTTTCAACCAATTCTATCTTAAACACAGGATCATCCTCTTTGCGTTTTGATAGGGAAACAGGAACACCGCCCACCAGGCCAACGCCCATTCCTGCCAAAAAAATAAACAGCACCAAAAAGATTTGCCTTACAGCCTTTTTGAATCTTTTCATAAAAATAAATAAAAGGTGAATTGTTGTAGCCCGGCTTTTGGGTACAACTATTTTAAATAGATCGGGAAGAATTTAACCTAAAAACGAATCAAAAGCGTCATCACTCAAAACCTGTGGGATTTTGTTGGAATGATGAAGGTGAAAACAGGTAGTTATAAAAACAGAACAGCGAGATTGCACATCAATCCTAATTTTAGTAAGTCGACCATATTGAAGGATAGCATTTTGGTGCTGACAATTTTGATCGATCAAGGCGCATTGCAGTTGGCCTATAGGTGATTTGCCGTCGGGAGCTACATCAAACGATTCGGCTTTATTTGAGAAAACGAGTTCGGTTGGTGCTTTTTGTTGAATCCGCGTCGATTGACCGCTAAGGCCATTGAACGTAAAAATGCTGGCAAAAAGACATAAGAAAAGCAGCCATTTGGCAATGGGTGAACTAATTCTGAAGGCTGTATTGTTTGCCATATCATCAAAATTAGTCATTATCCTGAACTTACTATTAAAAATTTACCTTACTTATTATCCGATGAAAGCTTATTTTTAAGAATTAAATCAATAGGCTGTCACTGATGTCTTAATACTTTAAGCTGTAAGCTTTTAAATTTTTACCACGAGTTGAAAACTCGCGGGAGCGGAGTGGAATTGAAAGTTAAATACAGTGAAAATCAAATCATCAGATCACCTGCCGCAGAAAGCCTTATTTCCTTGCTCGGAATTTAAAATTTGAATCCTAAAAAAGCTATTTTTGATTAACCGATTTTAAATCAAATTACTGCCATGGAAAATAACCAACCGCTCGCCAGTTTAGATGAATGGGAAAAAGATATACTGGAACGATATCCGGATCCTGAAACTATCGCAACAAATAAAGCAACCGAGGCATTCAGGGATTATAAAGCGGAGGCCAGGGATACGGTAAAAGAATTTTACCGTTTAAACCATCAGTATCAGAGTTACGATTTTGTACTCGACAAAAAAGCTGATTTTTTGCAGTTCAATAAAAAGGAAATGCCGATTTGGAATGCCTTTGATTTTTTAAATGAATTGGTTGATGATTCGGATCCGGATACTGATCTGGATCAGATGCAGCATTTGTTGCAAACTTCTGAAGCGATCAGAAATGATGGTCACCCTGACTGGATGGTTCTGGTGGGTTTGATACATGATATGGGTAAAGTATTATGTTTATTTGGTGAACCGCAATGGGCGGTGGTAGGCGATACATTCCCGGTCGGTTGCGCCTGGTCCGACAAAATCGTTTTCCCGGAATTCTTCAGCGATAATCCTGATTTCGAAAACGATATCTACAGCCAAAAGTATGGTGTTTACGCCCCCAATTGCGGATTGCGTAACGTGCATATGTCATGGGGACATGACGAATATGTATACCACATGATGAAAGATTATTTACCCGAGGAGGGTTTATACATGTTACGTTATCATTCATTTTATGCGCAACATCGCGAAGGTGCCTATGATCATTTAATGGACGAACATGACCATAAAATGTTTAAATGGGTAAAATTATTCAACCCTTATGATTTGTATTCAAAAAACCCAAATCAAAAAAGCTGGGAAGAGTTACAACCCTATTATACTGCATTGGTAAAAGAATATTTACCCGAAACCCTAAAGTTTTAGACGAATATGCTCTTACCAGAATGAGACTTACGAAGTTTAAAAAAACTTCGTAAGTCTGTCCTGCCCCATAAACCCTTAATTGTCGATCTTCTGGCTATTCTTATTCAATTGCTGGTTCAGGGCCTTCTGGTCTGCTTTGGTCAAATGTCCATGATCCTGTTTGCGCATATCTCTTTTTTCCTGATTGATCTCGCGCAGGTTTTTCCTATCCTGGTGGGCCTGAGATTTAGTCAGATCGCCTTCTTTGCGCTCAGTATTTATTCTTTTTTCCTGGTTGTCTTCACGTTTGTTAACCTGGTTAACACGTGGATGATGTGCAATGTGGGTACGCTGATGACCGGGACCCTGTGCAAAAGCTAAACTTGCTATTGCAAATGCTGCTATGGTTAAAACTGTCTTTTTCATAATTTTCGGTTGTTTGTTTTATAGATGGCTCATAGAATGAAAGGTTTAATAGGATCGAAATTTTCCTGCAAAGCATAGTTTTTCATCCCCGCTGGTGAGCGTATGCAGCGTTGGACTTCGGGTACGCACAAAATGGGAAATGGTTGTTGCAGCGGTTTGTTTCAATCCTTACTGCTCCGTAAATTGCAATAACCTTTTATACCCAAGTCAAATGAAAAAAATGATCATTTTCGTTTTTCTCGCAACTGCCTCATTGGTTGCTAAAGCACAAATAGATACAACCAGGATAGATATTCCGATGAAAGACGGGAAGATATTCTATGAGGGAATTGTCGAAACTCCTAATCTTACGAAAGTTGACCTGTACAACAACGCAAAACAATGGTTCGTCGATTATTTTAAAAGTTCGAAGGATGTGATACAGAATGACGATAAGGATCAGGGCCGAATTGTGGGTAAGGGTATAATTTTCATATCCTGGAAAGATAATGGTTCAAAAGGAGACTATAATGACGAAATCACTATCCAGGTTGACGTAAAAGACGGAAAATATAGGTATAGAATATATAATATGACCATCATTAGGGACCTTCCTTACAATGCGCATACTGGTCAAAATCCTTCCATTCAATTTTTTGCCGAGGACCTGATCAATAAATTGTATAACAACGGAAATCTATTTCTTACTAAAGGCCAATGCAGAGTTGTATTGCAATCGATGGATGTTGAAACAACGGCTACTATTGCTTCACTGGAAAAAGCGATGAAAAAACCAGATAATTTTTAAATTGGGCTTTTATCCCCCCTTGGTGTGAGGTACTGTCATCAAAAGCAAGCGTTTTTGATGACAGTACCTCGCGCCAGATGGGGGTGTGAAGCAAATATGGAACTTAAGTTCCGCAATTTTTTCTGATTCACATTAAAAAAAGTCATAGATTTAAAAATGAGAGTATTTGATTTTTTGGTTTTTTATCCAATGGCTTCATTTAAAAAAAGAGAAGTTACGGATTTTACATGGCAAACCCCTCTTGAGCGGGCTACAATCTTAGCGGCGATTTCATCTACTTTTCTCTTAATGAGTGGACTTGAAATAATTTGTTTTTTAGTTTTTCGAATTAATATTTTAGATATTTATTATGTCGTGTTTTTATTTCTTGCCGGGGGAATAGTAATGGTTTTTTTATTTAACTACATTTATTTTAAAAGGAAACGGTATGAATATATAATTTCATCACAATATAAATCATTTAAATTTAGTGTTACAGCTGGTGTTATTATATGTTTTCTAGTTTTCATTTTTTCAATATTGGCAACTGTAATAATAGGTGCTATTCAATATAATTTATTGAAAAATTGAAGACCTCCCCCGGCGGGAGTATGCAGCGCTGGCCTGCGAGGCGGTGTACTCGTATCTAAGCAAAAGCCCTTGCAATCAAGCACAAGTACCCAGCGCTCAAGGCTATTGCGCGGCATACCCGCGCCAGACGATGCTGTACAAATTTTAAATGATAAGGCCTTGCATATTCAAGCCACAAGTTTAATAGCATTAATAAAAAAAGAATTTGGTTTGTAATGACTTCAGATAGCAATGATCCACATTCCTGGATGGAAAAATGAAAATGATTAAATTCTACAGTAAAATTCAAAGGTGTTTTATAGCGCAAATCACGAATTTTCCAATACATCCTTTTCCACATTAACAATCCCGAACAATACCGCTCCCGTTGAATTAATAAAAACTGCCATGAATATCGATGACTTTAAAATTGAACGCTATTTTTCACAATATGAGTTTACTGCAAAGTATTTACTTTCGAGTTCAGATTGTGATGGCTATCCTGTAAAATATCTCCTTGATCATGCATCGTCTGAAGAATTAAGTGCCTGGGAAAACCAAACATTGGGCTATACTGAAACAAAAGGGTCGCCGGAATTGCGAAGGGCAATCGCTGGGCATTACCAAACCATGGGTACAGATAATCTATTGGTACTTACGCCCGGAGAGGGAAATTTTTGCCTGATGAATGTTTTACTCGAAAGAGGTGATGAAGTTATTTGCATGTCGCCCATGTACCAGTCCTTATACCAGGTTGCGGAAAGTATTGGGTGCAAGCTAAATTTTTGGAAACCCGAATACCAGCATAATGATTGGTATTACAACCCGGAACAATTGAAAGCGATGGTCAATAAAAAGACTAAACTTATCATTGTAAACTTTCCGCATAATCCTACGGGATACATGCCTTCATCCACTGATTGGGATCAGATCATAGCAATAGCCCGCGTCAATAACCTGTACCTATTTTCTGATGAAATGTACCGTTACCTGGGTACCAACCCCAATTACAAACTGACGCCGGCCTGTGAATTATATGAAAATGCGATCAGTCTTTGGGGTATGTCTAAGACTTTTGGACTTGCAGGGCTAAGGATTGGCTGGCTGGCATCCAAAAACAAAGCCGTACTGGCTAAAGTTGAAGCGTTTAAAGATTACTTATCAATATGTAATAGCGGTCCCAGTGAAATTTTGTCGACCATCGCCTTAAATCATTCTGATAAATTTATCACACCAAACAACGAAAAAATAGCAGGTAATATTAAACACTTCCAGGATTTTCATCAAAGAAACCCTGATCTGCTTGAATTCAGCGTACCACGGGGAGGCTCAACAGCATTTGTTAGGCTCAACATCCCCAAAAGCACTATGGAATACGCCGAAATATTAGTTAAAAATACGGGCATCATGCTTTTACCCGCCGAAACCTTTGACTACGGTACTGTTTTTGTACGTATCGGTTTTGGTCGATCTAACCTGGCGGAAATATTAAAAGTTTGGGAAAAATACATTCATTCGGGTAGTAACTGATGTATCGGTTAAAACTTCAAACCCGCCAAACAAAAAGCGCAGGGAGCAATTTTAACGTTTTTCAGCATTGTGTATAGCTCAATTTAAGCAGCTGAAATATTACGAATACTACGAACGAAAAAGTCTCAAGACTCCCGATAGCAATCTGAACGACCAGAGACTTAATACTTAAGAAGTAGCCCCGACGGGAATCGAACCCATATCTAAAGTTTAGGAAACTTCTATTCCTTTTTTACCATCACTATATATTGATTATCAGCACTTAACCCATTATTTGTGTAGGTAAATGTGTAGCAAAACCGGGTTTGCAGCACACTTTGCTGCACAAATTTTGGTGTAATCTGACGACGCAATTAGTACCATCACTATCAGATTTAAAAACTGATTTCTCAAAAAATTTAAATGTAGCACGTACACCCGGAATATCAAATAAGCGCCTGTTTTGGACATCAATAATAATATTTACAAAAAAGAAAACTTTGTATATTTGAAACTATGGAAGCATCTGCCAAACCAACAAGTAAAAACTTAGTTGCTTGCTAAATAGGTTATCTCCAGTTGGTTTAGAACACGGTTGTAGATTCTGATATCATCCAATTTGCCTTGAAATATATTGCCACCCCAGGGAGCTTTACCAAATAACAGAACGTCATTATTTTGAGCAATCGGATTTAGCCCGCTTTTGGCATAAATTAATTTACCATTTAAAAATAACTGACCAGTCCCATTATTATATGTAAACAAGCAATGATTCCATTGGTTCAGCACCAAATTCTTGGTGGGAGTTGGATATATACAATTACGTGTAGCATCAGCAGTCCAGCCAACCTGAGCATAAAGTCCGGTATTTAGCTTATTACAATAATAGAGACCGTAGCCTGAATCATTACTGGCGTCTTTGTTTTTATCTATTATAGATGCGCTATAAATATCATTTAAGCCCACCGGGTCATTCCCGTTTGGTTTAACAGGATAAACCCATACAGAAATAGTTGCGGTTTTGATTAAATTTATGTTACCTGCGGATATATAGTTACTTATTCCGTCAAAGCTGTAGGCGCTATTCGCATTTCCAAACCGGTCTGCAGTAAGGGTAGCTCCATAAACTGATGCATTGTAGCCATTCCCACTATCATCATTAGCATTCCCGTTAAAAGGGTAGAAAGCGATTAACCCGTTTGATAGAAACACCTTATTATCCGGATGGTAAAGTTTATATCTCAGGTATCGCATGTCAACCCATCCCTCACTTTTTGTTCCGCGACTATTTATATAAGTTAAATAGCCAAACCTATCTTGGATTTTTTCTATATATACTCTTATCTGGATTGAGAAATATGCTGATGCCTGGGTTTTATCGTTGGGCTTTTCATATACATAAACCTTTCTCTTGTCAGCGCCAATTAATACATAGTATCCGGGTTTGTATGGTGCAGTTGTATTTTCAACAGTAATCGCATCCGGCTTTTGGGTGGTTTTCGCATCAACCACATAAAAAAACATTAAAGCGGATGAACCAAAAATTAACAGAATAATTAGCAGATATATATAGTTTGATTTTTTACGAATTAACATAAACCCTGATCTTTTTTCATCATTTGCCAACCCATATGTATTCTTAGGTTGAGACGCGGGTTTAATGACCGGTTGATCAGCGGATGTGTTTTGCTTCTCAATATCTTCAGTAAGGATGTTCCAATCTTTAGACCCAACGTATGCAGCTAGGACATCTAATGTGAATTGTCGAGGGTTTCTAAAATCTTTATCAATGCCAAATATTCTTTTCAAGGTCGAGGGACTAATTCGCTCATTGACTGCTTTTTGAATACTTTCTGAAAGGGCATCACAATCCTTCGGATAAAGGATGTGTTTCCCGAATCGGCGCTCAATTTTGATTTTGATTTCTTCTGGTAGCATGGGTTCAATACTTGTTCAAGATTGAAAAAAGATTCGACAATTCCTTGCCTAAAATCGAAATGGGTTAAATGGGTGAATTGGATTTTTGTGCAATCAACCAAAATTTAAACTTTTACCGCTAATAAACCGGTTTAACGGCTTTGGTATCAATCGATAAAAAATCAAATCATGAAAACACTTCCTTTACCTGTAATTTCTTTAATATTGACTATTGGATTAATATTCCAGTCCTGCCAAAAGCAAGTGGACTATACACCACAAATTAACTCCTTACAATCCTCAGTAAATGCACTACAAAAAAGATGTGATTCACTTGCTGGTGCTCTCGCCCAGTCTAATTCAACTATTACTAGCCTGAGTACGGAAATAATAACGCTTACTACCGACCAGAAAAATCAAAAATCAAGTATCGATTCAATAAAAAATCAGATTGTTAGTATACTGACATCAATCAATAATATTAGTACCCAAGTAAGTCAGGCGTACACGCAGATAAATAATTTGAATACTCAACTAACCCAAACCAACGCAAATGTTGCTTCTATCAACACTAAAATTTCACAAATCGATACTCAGATAACCCTACTCAACACGCAGTACAATTCCCTCCTAGCTCAGCTTACCACGATATTAAATCAATTATCTATTCCAACAACACTGGCGAATGGATTGGTCGCGTATTATCCATTCAATGGAAACGCAAACGATTTGAGCGGGAATAGTTACAATGGAACAGTAAACGGCGTCACATTAACCCCTGACAGGTTTGGGAATGCCAATAGTGCTTATAGTTTTAACGGCAAGTCAAACTATATACTGTTTCCAACATTTTCAGCATTAAATAATACAGCACAAATTAGTTTTTCATTTTGGATAAATACTGCTGTACCAATTGCGGGAGAAACGATATTCTCCCAATGGAGCAGTACTAATATTGGTTGCGGACTACCGGTCGGAGTTAATTTTTATTTAACGCCTACTAGCCAAATAGGTGAAGGATTTATTGGCTGCACACCTACTCTTAATATCACAAGCGGCAATGTTGTACCTAAAAACCAATGGACAAATATTGTTGTGGTTTATGATGGAACACAAGCGGTTGTTGGCCAAAGAGTTGTTATTTATGTTAATTCTACCTTGCTAGGATATGTCGGAAATTCGGGGGCCGTACCCCCCTTGACTGGTAGTCTTGCGACAAATGCTATTTTAGGATGTACAATAGGTGGAAGCCAATCATCTGACCCCAATAACATACCTTTTGGACCTGGAGGAGTTGGGTCTTTATATAGCTTTTTTCAAGGTAACATGGATGATATTCGGATTTACAACCGAGTTTTATCACCAACAGAAATAACCTATTTAGCAACCCATTAACATAGGTTATTAGTTGGATTAAAAACCATCCTTAGTATGCTGAGGATGGTTTTTTCCCTTTGTGGATAATTCCGCAAGAATATCAACAAAAGAGGGGCTTGACAATTTTATGCACTTCAACAGATTGAGCCAAAAACAATTGAATAGTTTTGGAACAATTGCGTCAGGCACTCCTACTCAGGGACCGCAAAATATCAAAAGTCTTTCGGCAAAATATCCATCAAATTGAGACTAAAAACAGAAATCAAGATTTGCCGAAGGAGTTATAGTGAACTTAGAGTCAGTCTTCATGTTGCCCAAGAATTAACGAGTCTGATTCAAGTTCTTTATCTGCTACCAGATTGCTTTTTAACTGCGATAACCATCCTTTCAATAAATCTCTCATCTCCGAATCGTTTTCGGTCATCAATCGTTTTAAGATACTTAGATAGGTTTCAGTCTTTTTCTTAAACTCTTCGGAACCAAACAGTGTTTTAAGCCAAACTGAAAAATCCACGAGGTTCTTGTCGTTTGCTGAATATTTGAAGTCTTCGAGAATTTCAACCGACTCCCAGTTGCTCCATTCTATTTTTCCCATATCATCTTCAGCGTGCCCATTTAGGAACTGCTCAATTAAATAGGTATTTCCATAAAACGTTTTCAAAGCCATTTCCTCCGCCTCTTTTATCTTACCATTCATGAATAACACAATGGTGCATTCAAACAAGAACACCGGATAACCAATATCATCGGGGAAATTCTTGTTAAACCATTTTAAAAAATTCAACCCGGCCTTATAATCGTTTATTTTCAGACATTCGCGAATGACAACGTACCGGAGACCCCTGCCGTCATCGTAGAATCCAAATCTTCGCTTCTCATTGGCTAATGTCGAGCGTAATTGTTTAATTTTTTTTTGACCTCTTGTAATTTGTTTTTCCGTCATTATAGGACAAATTAATGGGTTTTAGGTTTGATTACAAAACGGTGTTAGTCCCAATTATTGGCTTAAACAAACAAAAAATGGAGGGTTTTAGGAACTACCCGACACTGATTTTAAGGGCTATTATAATAAGTCTTTTTGGAATTTTTCCCCTATTTGAGCCCATATTTCTTGTCTCGAATCACCTTTTAAATGAGCATTAGGATGCGGAACAGCATAAAAATTAAAACCGAAAAATTTCCCTGTTGCTCCTCTTTGGCTTTGACTACTATCTCGAATATCCGGGTCAGCCTTTAGCGGTCCCAACTTTTTAAGGATATCGTAACCTGTTATCCCTAATGAAAAAATCCATGGCGGCTGGATAAATTTTACATATTCTACGAATAATGGATAGGAACGTTCGTAGTCCTGAAATGAAAGGTATTTAATATTAGGAGTTCGGAAAAAACAAAGATTTGTGTAGTTAAAATTAGGCTCATCAAATTTTAAATGTAAGTACTTATCAAAAAAGGTCTTACTCCTCTTTATGAAATCGTATTCCAAAATTTCATTGCCTTTTGGCATTTCACTTTGGTCTTCATATTCGCCGTTACCGCCCCAGTTAATACCAAAAATAATTCCTTTACCTATTTGGATTGGTGTACCACAAATTGAAAAGCCCCATTGTTGATTTTCTTCATGTTGCTTTTTGTATATGGGACTTTCATAAAATATATCCAGAGTTTTTTGACGTAATTCTTCAAAAAATTTAATTTCCTCGCTCATATTCAACCCTTGTAAAATATTAAAATAGAAAACCAATTAGTCATTCCAAAATTTTGTTCCGTCTTTATCGATATAGCCCAAAAGCAAATTGTTTTTAAACACTGTCGCTAAACCATTACTAATATCATATAGCTCATCAAAATTAAAATCTGTAATCTGGTTGGATATTCCGGAGACCTTGACCAGTGCATTCCGTGCGCTCTCGAGCACCGATTTGTGTTGAAAGAAAAGAATAATCAAATTAACCGTCAATACGTTAACATGGTCAAAGTGTAACGGAATCACCTGTTCGACATTTCGGAATTAGGTGGTCAAGGCCTCCGTATTCTCCAGAATGGACATAATACTATTATAAAGTTC
This sequence comes from uncultured Mucilaginibacter sp., assembly GCA_903863845.1. Classification (GTDB taxonomy): domain Bacteria; phylum Bacteroidota; class Bacteroidia; order Sphingobacteriales; family Sphingobacteriaceae; genus Mucilaginibacter. The sequence goes on from CAIPDP010000075.1 coordinate 43,810, forward strand.
AAAAGAGTGGTTTTGCTGCACAAGTTGCTACACAAATTGAATATTTCCTTAAAATCAAAACCATTTTAAACAAATAAACCACTTGATAATCAAGTGGTTGTAGCCCCGACGGGAATCGAACCCATATCTAAAGTTTAGGAAACTTCTATTCTATCCATTGAACTACGGGGCCGTTTTGAATGCGGAATTCGGAATGCCGGGTGCGGAATTACCTGAATCTCATCATCATTCAAAAAGCATTGCAAAGGTGCAAATTTATCTGTTATCTAACAACCGAGCCGTTATGCAAATCATCAACCGGCGAAACAAAGCTGAGCTTACCCTGAGCATCTTCTGCCATCAGGATCATTCCTTGCGAAAGAATGCCCTTAATTTCGCGGGGCTCGAGGTTAACCAAAATACTTACTTTACGGCCAATGATGGCTTCAGGTTCGTAGTGTTCGGCTATGCCGGATACTACGGTGCGCTGATCAAGGCCGGTATCTATCTTCAATTTTAACAGCTTTTTGGTTTTGGCCACCTTTTCGGCTTCGATGATCGTACCGATCCGGATATCCATACCGGCAAAGGCCTCGTAATTAATATTTTCCTTAGCAGGAGGCAATTGCAGTGCCGGTGCCGAAGCCTGTTTTTTTGCTGCCAATTTTTCTATTTGGGCGTTGATGGTATCGTCCTCCACCTTTTCAAACAGCAGTGCCGGCGCGTTCAACTGGTGACCTGATTTGAATGTGATCGCCTGATCGAAACCTATCTTGCCACCTTCCCAGTTAAGCATCTGCAGCGTTTTAATGGCTGTTGATGGCAGGAAAGGCTGCATACTGGCGGCCAGGTGCCCAATGAGCACTAAACAATTATGCAGGGTTTTACGGGCATCCTCCGGGTCGGTTTTAATGGTTTTCCAGGGCTCTTTTTCGGTCAGATATTTATTGCCTAACCGGGCAATGTCCATTAAATTCTGCAAGCTTTGCCTGAACCGATAGGTCTCGATATTTTGTTCCAGCTCCTGGTGCAGCCTGTCAAGTTCCGACTGGATAAACGGTTCATCCAGTGCGATCCGCTCCTGCTCACTTTCCAGTTTGCCATCAAAAAACTTATGCATCAGGATCATCACCCTGTTTACAAAATTACCTAATATGGCAACCAGCTCGTTGTTTACGCGTGCCTGGTAATCTTTCCAGGTAAATTCGCTATCGCTGGTTTCGGGTAATATCGAGGTGAGCACATAACGCAGCTCGTCCTGTTTGCCGGGGAATTCTTCTAAATACTCGTGCAGCCAAACCGCATGGTTCCTTGAGGTTGAAAGCTTATCACCTTCGAGGTTCAAAAACTCGTTGGCCGGTACATTTTGCGGTAAAATGTATTCGCCATGCGCCTGCAGTATAGCCGGGAAAATAATACAGTGAAATACAATATTGTCTTTCCCAATAAAATGGATCAGGCAGGCGTTATCGGCTTCATTTTCCTGTTTTTTCCAATAAAGTTTCCAATCTCTTTTATTGTCGATGGCCCATTGTTTGGTCGCCGAAATATAACCGATAGGCGCATCCATCCACACATATAGCTTTTTGCCTTTTGCTTCTTCCAGGGGTACGTCAATACCCCAATCAAGGTCGCGTGTCATAGAACGTGGCTGCAAACCCGATTTTAACCACGATTTACACTGCCCGAATACATTCACCTTCCATTCACCCTCTTTTTCATCGATCCATTTTTCGAGCCAGGGCTGATATTTATCTAATGGCAAATACCAGTGTTTGGTAGGCTTTAACACCGGGGTTTTACCACTTAGCGTTGAAATTGGGTTGATGAGGTCAGTAGGGTTAAGCGAAGTACCGCAATTTTCACATTGGTCGCCGTAAGCATTCGGGTTACTGCAATTGGGGCAGGTACCGGTAATGTAACGGTCGGCCAGGAACTGGTGAAAATCCTCGTCATAATATTGTTCTGAGTATTTTTCAATGAATTCGTCTTTTTCATACAAATTCAAAAAAAACTCCTGCGACAGGTCGTGGTGTATGGACGAGGAAGTTCGGTGATAAATATCAAACGAAATACCAAATTCAGCAAAGCTGCCCAGGATCTGGTTATGGTATCTATCGATGATAACCTGTGGTGTTGTGTTTTCTTTTTTAGCTTTGATGGTTATAGCTGCACCATGTTCATCAGAGCCGCAGATATATACTACATCCTGGTTTTTTAGCCGCAGGTAACGCACAAAAATATCAGCAGGCAAATAAGCCCCGGCCAGGTGCCCGATATGCAGCGGACCATTGGCGTAAGGCAATGCCGAGGTGATCGTATATCTTTTAAATTTATTAAGTTGTGACATTAATACTAAATTGCGTGCAAAGATAATCGATTTAAATCGGAATGTGAGGGCTGTGCATAGCTTCAGCTACTTCCAATCAAATCATTGTTTTAAATTATACCCTATGCGATCATCGGCTAATTCTACTGCAACTATCCCGCCCTGTTTAAAAAAGGGCGATAAGGTGGCTATAACCTGCCCGGCAAAGAAATTGCCCGCGCCGATGACTGATGCGGTCGCGCTGCTCGAATCATGGGGTTTGGTAGTGATCATTGGTGAAACACTTTCTGCTTCATTTCATCAATTTGCCGGCGACGATGATCTGCGTGCAAAAGATATGCAGGGCTTTATTGATGACGACGAGATCAAAGCTATTATTGCGGCACGTGGTGGCTACGGCACCATCAGAATGATTGACAAGGTTGATTTCAGTCGCTTTAAAACCAGGCCCAAATGGATCGTCGGGTTCAGCGATATTACCGTGCTTCATGCCCATTTGTATGCCAATTTCGGCGCGCAGACCATTCACGGGCAAATGCCGGTAAATATCCCCGATGCCTCAAAAAGCTCATTGCAAACGCTTCGACAGGCTCTTTTTGGCGAGCCGATCAGTTATTCTTTCCCGGCACATCATCTGAATCGCGAGGGTACAGCTTCCGGCGTATTGGTAGGGGGTAACCTTAGTTTGTTGATCGCTGTCGCGGGCTCGGCGTCAGATTATTGCTATGATGGTAAGATTCTTTTTATCGAAGATGTAGGCGAATATCTATATGCGGTGGATAGAATGATAAGGGCTTTATACCGTTCCGGAAAACTTAAAAACCTGGCCGGACTCATCATTGGAGGCTTTACCGAGATAAAAGATAATGAAATTCCTTTTGGTCAAAGTGTACCCGAGATCATTATTGAGGTTGTAAAAAACTATGCCTACCCGGTTTGTTTTGATTTTCCTGCCGGGCATATCGGCGACAACCAATCACTGATACTTGGTAAAACGCTGGATCTGTTCGTAGGTGGCCAGCAAGTATCAGCCGGGTATAAAAACGACTAAAACAAATTACCAATTATAAAAATCCTTTCAATAAATGGCACTGTTTAGCAAATTAGGCAATTATAAAAACTTTGGCTTACTGCTGATCCGCATTGGTCTGGGTATAATGTTCATTTACCATGGCTTTCCAAAATTAATGGGCGGGCCGCACAGATGGGAGGAACTTGGCAAAGCGATAACCTATGCAGGCATCCATTTTTGGCCAATGTTATGGGGTTTAATTGCCGCACTCGTTGAAACCATAGGTGGCTTCCTGCTGATCATCGGCCTGGCATTCAGACCAGCATGTTTGTTGCTGGTTATTAACCTGTTGGTGGCTACTTTAATGCAATTAAAAAGCGGCGGCAACCTCGGCGATGCCTCCCATGCTATTGAAGATGCCGTAACGTTTGCCGGTCTGCTATTCCTGGGCCCGGGCAAATACAGTGTCGATAAAAAATGATTAATTTATACCAGCATTTTCAGACAAACCAAAGCTGGTTTTTATTGGTTAAGGAATGTCCCGAGTTTGGTCAGGTATTCATCATCAATAGAACCCGAATTTGAAGAAAGGTATTTATTTACCTTATCGGCTTCTTTGGGAAAATCTTCTTTGATCGACTTCTTTTTCAATGATAGTTTAAGAACCTGTTTTGCCTCAACATAATATACAAAGTAATTGGCATCATCAACATATTCGTCGTAATCATTGCCATGCTGTATCATCCCAGAATTTGCATAGTCAGATTTAACAAATTTGGTTGTGATCTGCTTTAATATCTTGTATTTCTTACCGCTACCCAACGACTGTAAATAATGGTTCTTATCAATTTCCGGGACCTTTTCAAAATCAAATCGCTGATCTGTTGGACTATACAAGGTGAATGCTTGTACCTGATCCCAATTAACGTTTTCAATTGTCTTTCCATCCCTTGAGAGAAGCAGGTTACCGGTCATCTTATCATAATCAAATTGATAGGTCGAGCTATAAATTACGTCACTTTTAGCGTCAATAAGGTACCCTTGTACAAAAATATCAAACAAATACTGGCTCCCCTTGGTGTCCTGCTTCCTGTGACCCGGAGCAATGGCACCACCCTCAGTAAAACTAGCTACCCGACCTGAATTACTGCCTTCAACATTAACCTTTGCTGATAACGATGTTGACGGCGCCGAAGCTGCGTTAACTGCCGACAAAGTAAGCTGAATGCCACTGGCACCCGGTGTTGCGTTAACCAATGTATCCCGATACCCTGAAGCACTGATCTGCAATTTGGAATCTGCATGTACCGGTATAGAGAAATTACCCAATGAATCTGAAAATGTTCCGATTTTATATTGAATATCACCTACAAAAACATGGTGCAAAGTGTTGCCTTTAGTATCACTTAAAGTACCAGAATAGTCCCCAGTCTGGGCCATACCCAGGTTAAATAACATCAAAGAAAAAAGAGCAAGTAATAAGGTTCTTTTCATAGAGATTTTTTTTCATCGCAAGATAATACCTTGAAAACAATCAACCAATAACTTATACGTCATTTCTTTAATAATTATGCTGGTGACCATTTTGCTGTGCGGATGAAAAACATTGAAAACAAAAAAGCCGCCGGCTCTTGGAAACCGGCGGCTGAATATTGTTAGATGTTTATAGAATTATGGACGACCACCCTGGTAAGTAAAGGTTTCTACAAAGGTAGTACGGGTTACAGCAGGGTTACCTTGCTGTAAATAATAACTTACCTGGAACACCGAACCTGCCTGGCCTGGAGAACCTGTTGTAAATGTATTTGGCGCATCAGTAGGATCTAATGCTGCAGATCTTACGTGGCTACCAGAAAACTGACCATAATAGTTGGTAACACTTACTACATTACTTCCATTAAAGGTAAATACAGGCGCATAGCTGCCATAGTAGCTAGCCTGGCCGCCGCTTGTGATAGCATGACCAAAGCCAATATTAGGATCATAGAACGCATCGGTTGATGCACCTGTTGTTTCAAGGTAAACTGTCTCAGGATATGAACCTGTGATAGCACCATTAGCAGCGTCAGTCAGGGTACCTGTTACAACATAAGTACCATCGTAAATGTTCTTAGCTTGTACCTGATACAAAATACTGTTGTAATTGCTGACTTGTACACCACCGCCACTAACAATAGTAAATGGTAGAATAAACAAGCCTGATGGATCCACCAGCGAAGTATTGATCGAAATCGGTACGATCACTTCTCTTTTCCCGGCAGGAATCGTAACCGTTAAGCTAGGAACCGAATAATCAGCGGAAGGAAGTAAGGTGAAGCTGGTACTATTTGCTGTATTATAAGCATCAACAGCCGACTGTTGTACAGCTAATGTAACAGTAACCGGTTTATTTAAAGGTGCTGGAGACGCAAGGTTCACCACTAACTGAATGGTCTGCGGTGTGCTCGTGATAGGAAGCGCCTCAGGGGTCAGGTTTCCAAGCCCGTTAGCTGCCCCAAGCGGCAATTCAACCAATGGTTGTACATTGGCGAATGTATAGTATCTCGGATCCTTCAGGCACGAACTTAAACTAAGCACTGCCAGTGATGCGAGAACGGTTAATAGATATAATCTCTTTTTCATGTTCTTAATTTATTTATTTAGCCCAAAAGATTTTTGATGAGAATACATTGATCGTACCTTCTTTGCCTAAATTGGTGGCATTAGTTGTTAATTCGGAAGTTGGATACAATACACGGTAAGGCGGAATAGGATTCACCTTGTTCGGATCAACAGAAGTAGGTATAGCAGGTATACCGGTCCTTCTCTGTTCATTCCATGCTTCAAAAGGGAACAAACCTGTCAGAGCGATCCATTTCTGCGTGTAAATAGCAGTTAGCGGAACACTTGCAGCCCAACCCACATTTGGTACAGCTTGTTGCAGATAAGTCTGCGCTAAAGCGGCTGAAGTAGCAGCAGTAGGAGGCGTCCAAACGAAATTCGGAGTGGTAGGCGTTTGGGTTGCAGTTGCAGGATTTCCTGTTCCATCATCCGGAACCGGCGCGTAGGTGCCACCAGCCTGCGAAGCGATAAACGATGCAACGACACCACCTTCATATAATGCTTGTGCTGTACCAGCAACGGCACCATTTGCAGTGTTGCCAGTACTCAAACCTGCCGATCCGGAAGGAAGGTAACCTTGAACAACGGCTTCTGCCTGCAAAAACAAAGATTCAGCACCAGAGAACAGTACAGAATTTTGACTTGACGATTGCGCAAGGCCCGGACCGATAGAACTGGTCAATGGATTAGCTTTAGCCAATGGATCACCAAAAGTGTTTCCGCGAATCACAACAGCTGGCCAATCACTACTTACAGGGGCGAATAATGAGAATACCCTGGGGTCATTATAACTCTGCAAGGTATTTACCTCGAATGCTGGTGCACGATAATAAACTTCGTTGCCGCCAGGGTTGTTGTTGGCATCCACCCCGAAACCTGAGTAGAAAAAGTTTTGCTTCCCTGAAACATCAGAATATCCTGGGTTAGCTTCAGCATCAAGATTACCATCAAGGTACCCAATTGACTCCGTCGAAGCAAGATCTGTAACCAAGGCATCAGAAGGGAATTTAGAACTGATCCGAATCGCCAAGCGTAATTTCAGAGAGTTGGCAAATTTTAACCAACCTGTCATGTTACCACCGAAAACGATATCGGATGAGCCCGGGCTAACAGCGCCAGAAGCACTCTGTATGATCTTGATGGCATTGTCCAGTTGTTTTCCAAGGTCCTCGTAAATCGCCTGCCCCTTATCATATGCAGGGAAAAGGTTGGTTGCCGATTGGAAAGCCTGGCTGTAAGGAACATCATTATATTCATCTACCAGGTGCTGGAAGCCATAGGCTTTCATGATGATGGCAATTGCCTGGAAATTAGCGAGGCTTGGATCTTTTGCAGCTATATTCTGCAATAAGTTATAGTTAGTTAAGTTACCATACCATGAACCCCAATCGCCATTTAAATCGGCGGTTGTCAGGTTAAATTGGTTCAATACCGTATTTGGCACATAGTTACCGCTTGTTGTAAAATATCCGGCCCATACTCCCTGGCCTTGATAATCAGAAGCAACTATATTGGCAGAAGTGTTCAAAGCTGCGGCCAATGTCAATTGAGGTGTAGTAACTGAAGGAGCGTTAGGATTGACCTCCTGGCTCAGATAGTCTTTTTTACAACTTGAAATACCCGCTGTAAAAAGAGTTGCTACTATTATTATATACTTTTTCATTGCTCTATTTCAATTAAAAGGTTAATTTAAGATCCGCACCATATACCCTTGTACCCGGCAGCTGGTTGGTATCGTTCACACCAGGTGTGCTACCATTTGGTCCTGCGTTCGAGAATTCAGGGTCAGTCCAGATATTGCTTTTCGGTGTCCAGATAAACAAGTTACGACCGGTGAAAGTAATGCTTGCTCCTTTGATAAACTTGCTTTCTTTAACAAATTTGTTAAGATTGAAGTTTAAAGCCAACTCTCTTAATTTCCAGAAAGCTCCACTTGTAACAAACGGGCTTTGGGTCTGAGAGAAGTTTGATCCTTGCCAGAATCCATACTGACCATTTACAACACTAATGCTGGTATTAGGTGTATAAACGCCAGGTGCCGTTTCGATCACCGAATTTGGATAGATGAAACGTTGACGACCTGCTTCAGCTGTTAATGCAGATGAACCGGCAAAAACCATAGTTGAACCTAAAGCATTGTAAACCACGTATCCACCACGATATTCAAATAAGGCAGATAAGCTTACAAATTTGTAGGACAATGTTGGTTTAACGCTCGCAATATATTCAGGTGTAGTTCTTCCAAATCCGTGGATGCCGGTAGCATCTTGAAGCGGATAACCTGAAGTTGCGCTTACAACAACCCGTCCCTGTGGATCTCTTTGGAAATCTGTACCTTCAAGGTAAGGGAATGGCAAACCAACTACTGCATATTCATTATTACCCAGCGACAAAGAATTTGTACCTGGTATCAAAGACAATAACCTGCCTTCGTTGTTCGAAAGGTCAACTTCTAAGCTAAAACCAAATTTATTGGCTTGTTGGGTTAAGATGTCGCCTTTCACTGTTAATTCATTACCGTATGATAATGTTTCACCAACGTTGATCAACTGACTGCTATAACCGGTAGCAATTGAAGTACCTACCGAAACGGTCTGGTTCTTGTCATGCTGAGAATAGTGGCTATAGTTGAAATACAAACGATCGTGGAAGAAACTGATTTCAGCACCAAACTCAATTTCCTTGGTTAACTCAGGTTTAAGTGTTGGGCTAACTGCTCCGGTATTTGCTGTTAAACCACCCAATGAACCATAAGGGAAACCACCAGCCAGGCTGTAGGTATTATAAATATTATATGGCCCAACGTTGATGTTACCAACCTGGCTTATCGATCCATACAATTTCATGAAGCTTAAGAAATTGTTGTTCTTAAGTGCAGGGATAGCATCGGTTGGAATAAAGGAAAGTTTAGCTGAAGGATAGCTGAAAGAACGTTCGGCAGCAGATAAACGCGAGTCATGTTCGTTACGGAACGAACCTTCTAAGTTTAACCAGCCTTTCCAGCCAATCTGCACGTCAGCAAAGTAAGCGATCTGCCTGATAGTGTAAGATGCTTCACTACCTGATATCAGACCACCGATATAATTGATATTATACAAGTTAGGAATCAACAATTGGCTACTGCCGGTAGTTTGATTCTTTCTGTATTGTTGGTAAACGTCATTACCCAATATCAATTCAGTTCTAAGGTCTTTTATAAAATTATGATGGAAGTCGACGATACCTTCACCTTCTATACGGTTATAGCCATTGCTTGTACCATCACCAAATGCATAATAATCATACACCTGGCCTAATGACTTACCACTGGTAAATCCAGATGGTACGTTACCAGCGTGGAAATAATCACTGATACCATAGGCAGTAAAATCAACTTCCTGTTTGGTTTCTCTGTCCTGATAAATACCAAAGTTGTTTGATAACTGGTAGCTGGCTGAAATCCATTTTGTAGGATCGAGTTTCAACTTTAACTGAGATAGTATCTGGTCTCTTTCATAATTATCACGCGCATTATCTACTGTCCAATAAGGGTTGATCGCGTAAGCATCATAAAAGTTACTTGGGTTACCGATATCTGAACTCGGATCTGAGTAATTTTTGATCGGCAAGTTGGCAGGCCATTGCAGAACTGTGGTATATAAGTCAGCGTTAGTGAAACCTCCACCTAAACCCAGGGTGTTTTTACCATTGTTGATATAGGTACTAACATTGGTTTTTGTATAACCAACCGAATAATCCATCGAGAATATACCATAAGTTGTATGACCCCTGACACTGAAAGCGTCTTTCAGGTTTTTATCATTTGGTACAACACCGGTAGAAGTTACATTTTGAGCTGAAATGAAGAATGAATTATCAGCGCTCTTTCCCTGCGAATAAGATATATCATTCTGCTCAGTATAACCGGTATTGAAGAAAGACTCGATCGGGTTAGTTGGTAAAGCAGAATAAACAGCATGGATAACTTTACCGTTTGCACTATCAAGTGGTGCACCTTCCTGTACAATTGAACCATCAAACGGAGGTCCGTACAATTGGTTTTCGTAAGGAACTTGCTCGGTAAAACCGGTCAATGGATCGATATAGTTAGGCTCACCACCATACTGACCGAAGCCGTTTTGTAATTTAGGATAAAACGCAACTTTTTGGAACTGAAACGAGTTACCGTAAGTTACAACTGGCTTACCATCAGCACTACCGCGTTTAGTAGTGATCAGGATCGCACCGTTAGAAGCCTGTGAGCCGTAAAGAGCGGCTGCACCTGCACCTTTCAATACAGTAACGTCGGCAACGTCATTCGGGTTAATTGCCGAAATAGTTTGCGAAGGAACCGGAACACCATCCAATACAATCAGCGCACCGTTGTTACCTTCCAATGAACGGAAACCACGAAGGTTGATCGAGATCGAAGGGTCGATACCGTTATCCAGCGAGAATACACCTAAACCTGCTACTTTACCTGTCAAGCCGTTGGCCAGGTTGGTAACGTTGGTCTGGGTTAAATCCTTTGGAGTAACCGTAGATGCAGCATAGGCCAATTCCTTCGAATTGTGTTTAATACCCAATGCCGTGGTCACCTGAACCTCGGTAAGGGCAGTTGCCGAAAGCTCCAATGCAATCTTCAGGTTAGTTTGGTTACCAACCACAATTGTCTGTGTTACGTACCCAACTGCCGAAATTACGATTGAGCCGCCTGGAGGCACTGCAATGGTAAACTTACCATCAGTGTTGGATTGCGTACCAGAGTTGGTACCCTTCACCTTTACGGTAGCTCCCGGGAAGGGCTGGCCATCATCTTTGGCCGTAACCGTACCAGTAACAGTACGGTTTTGTGCAAACACCTGTGTTACGCATAACATCAGAAAGCACAAACTTACTAGTAGAAGTTTTTTCATTTCGTTAATAATAAGATCAGTTAATAGTTAATTAAAGATAAAAGTAGTGTTAGATTATTAAAAAGTCAAATAAAATCTTTCAAAAACGTAATTTATTTTAAAAAAAGACGCTTTAAGCACCTAATAATAATAATTTTAGTACTATGTATTGCATAATACAATTTAAAACATATATCTTTGCATTATGATTGTCGAGAATACACAAACCCAAATGAGGAAAGGTGTTTTGGAATATTGCATCCTTTCCATTATAGCAAAAGGCGAGATCTATGCTTCAGATATAATTGCTGAATTGAAGACCGCCCAATTGCTTGTGGTTGAGGGGACTCTGTACCCTCTTTTAACCCGTTTAAAAAACAATGGACTCCTTAGTTATAACTGGGTCGAGTCTACGTCGGGGCCACCAAGAAAATATTATGTCCTTTCTGATGAAGGGAAAAAAGTTTTAGAACAACTAGACAAAACGTGGCAGGAACTGGCTTATGCTGTTAAAACCTCCATCGGCGACCGGAAAGTTAAATAACCAGTTAAAAAAGAAAGATCATGAACAAAACAATTATCATCAATATAAACGGCATCGTATTTCACATTGAAGAAGATGCTTACGAAATACTAAAGAATTACATGACGGATGTAAAGCGTCATTTTTTGAACTCGGCCGATAGCCTGGAGATCACTACCGATATCGAAAACCGCATAGCTGAAATGTTTAACGAACTGCTGGCGCATGAAGGCAAACAGGTGATCGTTGAGCAGGATGTAAACACGGTGATCAGCCAAATGGGAACTGTAGCCGATTTTGAAAAATCAGAACAGGAAACCGAACCTAACTTTTCTGATACCTATAATAACAACAATAATTCTCGCAGATTATTCCGCGACCCCGATGATCACCTGGTTGCAGGTGTTGCGGCTGGTATCGCCAATTATTTCGATATACAGGTAGCCTGGATAAGGCTGGCGTTTGCCCTCACCATATTAGCCGGGGGTATGGGCTTTCTACTCTATATCATATTATGGATCGTTGTTCCAAAAGCTGTGACCCGTGCCGATAAGATGGCCATGAAAGGTGAAAAACTCAACCTCGAAGGTTTCAAACGCAATTTCGAACAGGAATTAGGCAGCGTGCACCAGAATTTCTCGGATTTTAAAAACAAGGCCCGCCCATTCGTATATAAAGCACGCGATTTTTCAGGTGACCTTGCCCATCATTTAGGTAACTTCATCAAAGGCTTTGCCAATGTATTTATCAAGTTCATAGGTGTACTGATACTACTGGCTTGTTTCGGGTTCCTCGTTTTCTTTATAGTTGCGTTTATTGCATTTATCAGCGTTGGCCATTTTATTCCTTTTCCAGTACCCGCGGAGATACTGCGACACCATAATCCTAATACTATTTTTATTTCAGCATTTCTGGCTGCTATCATCCCTTTGATCAGTATCATCATGCTGGTATTAAAAGGGATATTTAGGGTAGGCAGTGTCAACCGTTCGACCGGTACTACTGTATTAGCGATATGGTTGTGCGCAATCGGTGTATTTGTATTTCAGGTGATAGGTATCGTATCTGAATTTCGTTCACATGCCAGTGTTGTTGAATCGATCGCACTAAAACCTACCAAAAACAATACCTATTATATAAAGCTGAATGAACTGAAATATTTTACTGCCGGCGACAGCGCCAGGCTCGACATCAAAAACCTTTCACCCAACATCAAGATCACCGATGATGACGACAATGATTTCGAAAGCTTTAACCACCGGAATATTCACCTCGATATAGAAGCCAGTGATTCCAACCAACCATCGTTGACAGAATCCTACCGTGCAAGAGGTCCGTTTTACGAAGCCGCCCTTGCCAACGCCCGCGATATCAAATACCAGTTTACGCAACAGGACACGGTGTTGAAGTTCGACCAACGCTATTATGGCAAAACTGATGAACCCTGGCATGATGAAGAAGTGTATCTGACACTAAAACTACCTAAGAATGCAAAAGTAGTGGTCGATCACGAGGTGGGACGCTTCGTCGACTTCAACATCGGAGAATGTAACGAGGTAAATAAAAAGGATTATAACAAAGTGACAGACGCTACATTCGTCATCACTGATAATGGTTTGCAATGCAAGGTTGATACACTGGTAACAGATACCATTATCAGAAAACATTTGCCAATAGACAGCACAAAGATCAAAGTAAAATAATACGTCTGAATTTCATCTATGAACACCACAACGATGAAAATGCCATCATCTTACATAAGCCTGCTTGTTTGCGGGCTTATGTTAATATTTTATGTAAACAATAGCAGACCAATTCACCTGCAAAAACCGGTATTAAGCCTGCAACCGACTAAAATACTTAAACCCCTTGCCTCAAGGATATTGCATCCAATTCCATCTAACCCCGACAATAATAATGGCGCCCACCGCTTGCCCATTCAAAACAGTCACGCCTTTTCTGTTTTTCAGTTAATGATATCACATTTCGCTCCGGTAATAAAACTGACCCAATAATATTCACCGACAAAAAACTGCCCTTTACCTACTTAATGCTCCCATTGAACGGAAAAACCCCCTTTTTCTGTAACCATCGGATCGAATAAACCATCTTATGTTCAGAATAACGACAGCAAATGGGCGATAATACGCCCCCTTAAAAGGCTGCTGTCTTGCCAACAAAAAGAAAATAATGATCAATAAGATCGGAATCAGAGGAGACAATTAACTATCGAAAAAACAACAACGCTAATAGGTTCAGGGCCAACGACCCGGAGCAAAAATTTATCAAAAAACTAAAAGGGACAAGATTCCCTATGACGACCAATTGCTTGAATATTACAGAAAACAACTCAATGAAATCTATTATAAAATCAATTTACCTGACGCTGTTTGGCCTTATTATGATTCATGCGGCAAGTTTTGCCCAAACCGCAAATCCTTCAGGACATATTTCCGGTAGCCTGTTGGATGAACAGGCTAAACCTATGCCATTTGCATCGATCAGCCTGCTTAACGCAGCAGATTCGAGCCAGGTTAAAGGAACCATCAGTAATGATGCCGGTGTATATAGTTTCGATCATGTCAAAACGGGCATTACCTGGTGAGTATTAGCATCGTGGGCTATCAGAAAACGAAAAGCAAACCTTTTAATATCGATCAAAACACCCTGTCAATTACCCTGCCCGTAGTAAACCTGCAACCGTCAAGTCAAAACCTGAAGACCGTAAGCGTGGTTGCCACAAAAGCCTTGGTTGAGCAAAAAACCGACCGTGTAGTGGTCAATGTAGCCGGTAGTGTATTAGCCGCTGGCAATTCGGCTATGGATATCCTTGCACGTGCGCCGGGCGTAAGCGTTGACAAAGACGATAATATAAGTTTAAAAGGCAAGCAAGGTGTTACCGTGATGATCAATGATAAACTCACCTATCTTACAGCCGCACAACTGGCAACCTTACTTAGGTCGACTGACGGCAATACGATCCAAACGATCGAATTGATATCAAATCCTTCGGCAAAATATGATGCAGCCGGAAATTCGGGCATCATCAATATCAAGCTAAAAAAGAATAAACAAAGCGGCACCAACGGTAGCCTGACTGCAGGAACCGGTTACGGCGCTTTTTGGAAAGATAATGAGACTTTGCAATTGAACCATAAAGACGGAAACCTTAACGTTTTTGGAACATTTAGTCATAATGATAACCAGCGTATCCAAAATATTGGTCTCGAGCGTATCATTACTGATAACACGGGCGCAACTACTTATTTCAGGCAAACCAGCCCGCTGACTGAACAGGATCACAACAACAGTTACCGCCTTGGCGCCGACTACGACCTTTCATCAACAAACACCATCGGGTTTGTTGTCAATGGCTATTTCAATGGGGAAAATGATGGCATCAATGACAATACCTATATCGGGCCCAATTTTACTCAGGCGGATTCGACATTACGTACAGTATCAAGCATGCATCAGACCTATAATAATTTTGCAATTAACCTGAACGATAGCTATAAAATAGATACCGCAGGTCAGGAACTAAGCGCCGACTTTGATTATTCGAAGTTCAGAAATAATTCGCTATCTCAATATGTCACCGATTATTTTCTGGCAAACGGTACGATGCAACATCCCGAATCGTTTTTGGGCAACCTGACGCCATCAGTAATCGATATCCATACCGCCAAGGCCGACTATACCAAACCCATCAATAAATCATTAAAGCTGGAAGCCGGTTTAAAGTTTAGCGATGTGAAAACCGACAATAATTTAACAGAAAAAACAGTAATAAGCGACCCCTATATGAGTACTAATCATTTTGTTTATGACGAAATGATCGATGCAGGTTATTTAAATTTAAACAAAGATCTCAAAGGATATTCACTGCAGGCAGGTTTGCGCGCCGAATATACGAGCTCGACTGCAACAGGCGATTCAGCAAATGTAATGTCCAATATACCCAGGCATTACCTCAACCTGTTTCCCAGTGTTTTTATCAACCATGCCATCAACGATAAAAACGAGATCAATTTTTCTTACAGCCGCCGTATCGACAGGCCGCAATATGATAACCTGAATCCTTTTGTATTTCATCTGGATCCCTATACTTACCAGAAAGGGAACCCTTACCTACGGCCGCAGTACACCAATAATTTTGAGCTTAACTATACCTACAATAAAAGTATAACCCTGTCGCTCGGCTTCAGCCGCACCACCGATGTGATAACCGAAGTACCGGGCACCGATCCGGCCACTAAAGTATCTTTCATTACCCAGGATAATTTACAGGTTCAGAATGCCTATAATTTTAACTTGTATGCTCCATATACGATCACCAAATGGTGGGAAGGCAATATCAATGCGACTGCATTTTATCTCGGATTTAAATCAAATAACCTGGAAGGCGGAAACCTTGATAGGGGTCAGTTTGCTTATAACCTCAGGGCCACCCAAACAATTACACCCGTGAAAGGCTACAAGCTGGAAATCACCAGTTATTACCAGTCTGACTTAACCTATGGCTTATACGATGTTAAACCAAGGTATGCAACGGATGCTGGGTTCAGTCATACTTTCGCCAAAAAACTAAATATTAAACTTGCGATGAGTGATATATTTAACTCCCTGACCAATAATGTAAACAGCAATTACGAGAGCACGGTGTTATTTATTACCCAAAAACGCGAATCACGTATCACCAGGTTAACACTCACTTATAATTTTGGCAACACTAAAATAAAAGCCCGCCAACACGAAAGTGGTGCCGATGACTTAAAGGGAAGGGTGAAGGGGAATAACTAATTTGGTTATTGGGTATTAGGTATCGGATATTAGGCCATATCAATTGATGTATAAAAGTTATTCCAACGAACAGAAAATAACTGATACCAAATACCTGATAACGAATACCTGATCGCCCTAATTGCCCACCCTGAAAACCGCATTACCAAACAATAGTTTACCATTCTCCCAAAAACTACGGAATAGCGGATCGTCTGTTAAGTATACTATTGAACCATTGCCCCAATTTTGTACACCAAACAGGAGACCGTCCCTGATCTTTTCTGTGGCTTTTTGTCCTACGAAACCTGCTACATAGGCGTTCTTTTTGATAACACCTACGTTCCAGCCTTCTTCACCGAAATATTTGTATAGCACATCATTCAGCTTCAGCGTAAAATAAAACTTATCAAGGCCATAACCCAAGGGATGGGTATTATCCATATCTACCTTAAAAATTGAACCCGGTACATTAGAACGTATCGCATCGCGGTCGCGGTTGCCATAGTTTTTAAGCAGCTCAGCATTATTCTTCGCAGTATCACTTTTATCCTCGTGCAGGTTTTTAATGGCAAAACCATTTTTACCTACCAGATGCGAAATGGCATTTTCCATTAATATCAGCTTTCCGCCCTCGTGCACCCAGCGTTGTAATTTATCTGCCGGGATATCCTCATAATATCCGTCGGGGAAAATAACCACATCAAAATTAGAAAAGTTCAAACGATCCAAATCCTTATAAGGCACCATCGTCACCGGGTAACGAATCTCTTGATCGAAATAATACCAAACCTCACCCATTCCATTTGACGAGGTTCCCTCGCCCGAAACCAACAATATCTTTGGCTTATGAATAGGTCTCACGGAATTAGAGCCCAGATCGGGTCCTTTTTCAACGAATCCCGAATTTAAAATGGTCAATTCACGATCAGCGTCTTTAGCAGCCTGTTGAACAACCTGATCAAAATCCTCGCGGGCATTCCCGGCTCGGGCTATAATCAGCGACCCCGCTGCAAATTGTTTGCCTGCTGCCTCGAATGGATTCTCGTTAAAACGTACCCTGATATTTTTTTTCAACAGAGCAGCCAAAAATTTGACATCGAAGCTTGATTGCCATGCGCATACATAGGCATAAGACGGGGTATTGTTGCCAATCACTGGTGTTGTCGATTCATGCAATGAAGGGTGAATTGGCTTGATCGCGTCCTTTAAACCGAAGGCTTTCAAGCCATAGGCGTATGGCAACGACCAGGCGGTGATATCGTAGGTATTGGAATCGGCCACAAAGGTTTTCGGTTCAAGCAATACATGTAATAAAACGGCTTTAGGTTGATAAGCACTGATCACCAGGTCTTTTTCATCAATATCAACAGCAGTTGTCTTTTGATCGATGTAGCTATAACCCGAGCTTTTTGCATTAACACCAAATCCGTATTGAATTGCGTTTCGCTGCAGCAACGCGGTCAGTAATTTAATTTTATCGCTATTATCATTCTTTATCAGGTAGGTCTTAAACTCACCCGGCGGATTGGTACGACCCTCATTAAAATATTTCCTGAAGCCATCCAATAGTTTATTTGCATTATTTGATGCGGTTTCCACCGTACTCAAGCTGTTGGAGAGATGGTGTGCTATCCGGTCAGCGAGCGTAAGCGTATCGCCGTTTGAAGTAATAACCGCCAGTCCTGCACCTATGCCACCCTGCTCGTAGGTCATGCCGATCGATCCATTGTAAATAGGATAGGTATCACCATAGGAAGGGTAGAGCAGGTCATATTCTTCTTTGGTATAATACAACCAGCCATGCTGGTCGAAATATTTTGCGTTGTTTTTTCCGATAATGGTTTGAAATTCTTTTTGCCAACTGGTAATATCCCGGTGAAAAGGTTCTGCTGCCGGAGCAAAGTAATAGGGTGTATTGTAACCCTGTTCGTGAAAATCAACGTGCACTTCGGGCTGCCATTGGTTAAAAAGCGCTACCCTTGCTCTGGTCTCTTTTTGGGTTTGCCAGGCCCAATCGCGGTTCAGATCAAAATAATAATGATTGGTCCTGCCGCCTGGCCAGTTTTCCCTGTGTTCACTTGCAACCGGGTCGGGATTGGGTACCGTGCCAGATGCAGAGCGATAAAAATTAACGTAACGCTCGCGACCGTCAGGATTCAGACAGGGGTCTATCACAACCAGGGTATTTTTTAGCCAGTTTTTGCTTTGTTCATTAGTCGGGTCAGCCAGGTCAAATAGCGCCTGCATCGATGCTTCACTCGAGCTTGGTTCATTACCATGTACGTTATAACTCAACCAAACGATGACAGGTGCATTTTTCAGCTCAACATGATCATCACCCTGGCCAGTTAGCGATAAATTATAATGACGGATATCTTCCAGGCGGTTGATGTTTTCATCAGAACCAATAAAAACCACCAACAAGGGACGCCCTTCGTTGGTGGTACCATATTGCAGTAACCTTACATTTTTCGAAGCATTGGCTACATACCTGAAATAATCAACGACACGGGCGTGCGAAGTAAACTGTGTACCGAGTTTATACCCCAAAAAATCGGAAGGCGATTGTATCTGCTGCGCGAACGAGACGCGTGTACAAAACACAAACAATAATGCGAATAGAAGCTTTTTATACATAGTGCAGGACTAAGCTAAAGAATATTTTTTTAAAGCTATGCAACTTAACATTGGTGCTTCTTTACACACTGCTAAAAATTTTATTTTTTTGATCGGCTATACTAAATTTTGCTAAAAATATGCACATTTGTATACCTAAACTTTAGCCATGACTGCATTACAAGCACTCCAAAAATATTTTGGATACAATGCCTTTCGCGACACGCAAGCTGAAATTATTGATCAGGTATTAAACGGAAAAGACGTTCTGGTTTTAATGCCTACCGGTGGAGGCAAATCGCTTTGCTACCAACTGCCTGCAGTGTTATTGAACGGCTTAACTATCGTTATCTCCCCGCTTATTGCCCTGATGAAGGACCAGGTAGACAGTTTAAACCTGACCGGCATACCAGCTGCATTTTTAAACTCGTCACAGTCCGACGCCGAACAGGCTGCCATCACCCAAAAACTTAAAAACAATAAGATCAAACTGTTGTACCTGGCGCCTGAACGGATCTTCCGATCGGGCAGTACGCTGATCAATTTTTTACGATCATTGCCGGTATCCCTCATCGCGATCGATGAAGCGCATTGTATATCCCAGTGGGGGCATGATTTCAGACCCGAATATCTGATGCTTGCAGGCCTGAAACGGGAGTTTCCCAGGACCCCGGTGATCGCCCTGACGGCAACGGCCGACAAATTGACGCAGAAAGATATCCTGGAAAAGCTGGAGTTCGATCATCCGGCACAATTTGTATCCTCGTTTAACCGCGCCAATATCACCTACCGGGTGGTACCAAGAAAAAACAGTTTCGTACAATTGCTGGCCTTCCTGGAGAAACGCAAAGACGAATCGGGCATTATTTACTGTCTCTCGCGAAAAGCAACAGAGGGACTGGCCGAACAACTGCAAAATGCGGGTTATGCCGCCCGGGCCTACCACGCAGGTCTGGATAACGCGGATAAAATTCGCAACCAGGAAGCTTTTTTGCGCGATGAGGTAAAGATCATTGTCGCAACCATCGCTTTTGGAATGGGTATCAATAAGTCAAACGTTCGTTATGTGGTGCATGCCCATCTGCCTAAAAATATCGAGGGTTATTACCAGGAAACCGGACGCGCCGGTCGCGATGGTCTGCCTTCTGATGCACTGTTGCTCTACGCTGCCAGCGATGGTTTCAAACTAAAGGAGTTTGCCAAAGTGGAGGGTAATGAAGAACAAAGTGCCATTATGCTGAAAAAGCTGGATGATATGGTGCAATTCGCACAACTGCAAACCTGCCGCAGGCAATATTTGATGCAGTATTTCAACGAAACCTTCCCCGATAATTGTGGTTCATGTGATATCTGCCTCAGTGAGGTCAAAAAATTTGATGGAACCCTCATCGCACAAATGGCACTTTCGGCAGTATCTCGGCTAAAAGAACGCTTCGGCAGCAACTATGTGATCGATTTCCTGAGAGGATCAAAAAGCGAAAAGATCCGCGAAGAACACAAGCAATTAAAAACCTATGGCGTTGGAGCCAAAATACAGCGTGTCGACTGGACCCGTTATATGCGCGAGCTGGTGATGCAAGGTTATTTAAAGCTTACCGATGATGAATATCCGGTGCTGCACCTAACTGAAAAAAGTGAAGCCGTTTTAAAAGGTTTACAAAAAGTTGAACTTATAGCCAACCAAATAGAACATGCGCAGGAAACTATAACATTAAGCTTTGAAGCCGGCTTATTGAATGAATTGAAACTGGTGCGCCGCGACCTTGCAGCTCATGCCGACGTACCAGCTTACCTGATCGTATCGGATACAACGCTGATCGAGATCGCTACCTATTTGCCGCTGAATTTAGATGAATTACGCTGGATATCCGGCTTCGGTGATATCAAACTGGCCCGTTACGGCCGCGAATTCCTGATACCGGTTAAAAATTATTGTGCTAAAAACCAACTGGAATCGCGTATCAACCAAAAACTGATCAGGTTGGAGCGTAAACCGGAACCAAGCCGAAATCCCGGCAAGTTCAGGGCAGCTGATACCCGGAACGAGAGTTATAGTATGTATCATTCAGGTAAATCGATCGGCGAAATAGCCCACGAACGCGGCTTATCACCTACTACCATCGAAGGGCATCTAACCTATTTTATCCAAAGCGGTAAGATCGATGTGCATGAATTTGTCACAAAGGAAAAAATTCCTGTTATTCAGGACGCCATCGAAAGCTATGGCATCGAAAAGTTGTCGGTCTTGAAAGAGGTGCTGGGCGAGGGCTATAGTTATAACGAAATTAAAGCGGTGATCAGCTGGATGAGCAGAAATGTTTGATCAGTTTGCTGAAATAAAAGATTTCATTCGCAAACCTCCCGAAAATTTTATAATTCTGTAGTTCCGATCTGAACGAAAAATGGCTAGCACCGAAGAACTATACCAGCTGTATATCAAACACCCCGTGATCAGTACTGATACGCGGAAAATTATACCGGGTAGCCTGTTTTTTGCATTGAAGGGTGATAAGTTTGATGCGAATACTTTTGCAGCAGCAGCAATAGCAGCTGGTGCCGCCTATGCGGTGATCGATGATCCGGCTTACCTTTTGAATGAGCAATACCTGCTGGTTCCGGATGTGCTCACAGCCTTGCAGGATCTGGCACGTCATCATCGCCGGCAATTGCATATTCCTGTCATTGGGCTAACCGGCAGTAATGGCAAAACTACTACTAAAGAGCTGATCAATGCGGTATTGTCGCAGCGTTTTAATACTTACGCTACCCAGGGCAATCTGAATAACCATATTGGGGTGCCTCTATCCGTATTGTCGATCAATCGGC
Source organism: uncultured Mucilaginibacter sp. (assembly GCA_903863845.1). Taxonomy (GTDB): domain Bacteria; phylum Bacteroidota; class Bacteroidia; order Sphingobacteriales; family Sphingobacteriaceae; genus Mucilaginibacter. The sequence goes on from CAIPDP010000075.1 coordinate 65,355, forward strand.
AGCACGAAGCGGCAGTGATCGAAATGGGTGCCAACCACCAAAAAGAGATCGAGCTGTTGAGCAGTATTGCCCAGCCTTCACACGGTTTGATCACCAATATAGGCAAGGCGCATCTGGAAGGTTTTGGGGGCATTGCCGGTGTACGAAAAGGTAAAGGCGAATTGTATGATTTTTTGAGTGGCGCGGGAAAGGGTATAGCAGGTGTCACTTTTGTTAACGCCGACGATCCCGTTTTAGTGGCCATGGCACTAGAAAAAGGCCTTGATCCCATCGTTTATTATGGCGATTCAGATACTGCAGCTATCGTTTCAGGAATGATCATCGCTAACGACCCCTTGCTCACGCTGGAATGGACCGACCGGCGAAGCGACCGTATCCATGCCGTACAAACGCATTTAACAGGAGAATATAATTTACCCAATATTCTGGTAGCTATTGCTATCGGGCTTTATTTTGATATCGATCCGGCCGCTATTAATGCAGGCATCAGCGGGTATCAACCCAATAACAACCGTTCACAAATAACGCATACGGCCACTAACACGCTCATTTGCGACTACTACAATGCCAACCCAAGCAGTATGGCAGTAGCCATCGAAAACCTGGGCAAACTGGATGCGCCGCATAAAGTCCTGATTTTAGGTGACATGTTTGAGATGGGAGAAGAAGCTGCGGTAGAGCATGAAGCGATCATCAACAAGGCATTAGCCGCTCGTGTTGATGATCGGATATTTATAGGACCGGAGTTTCACAAAGCAGCTCAGTCGATGGACCATCGACCATCGACCATGGACAATACGGTATTTCACCCAAGTGTTGAAGCAGCTTCCGCGTATCTGAAAAACAATCCTATAAGAAACGCAACGGTTTTGATCAAAGGTTCGCGAGGTATGGCATTGGAGCGTTTGGTGGAACTGTTTTAAAATCTTAGCACGCTACCGCAAGCCTCCCGGCTTGTGGCCAGAATGCAAGGTATAAAACTATGTATGAAGCGCCAGCTAACGCTGCCGCAAGCCTCCCGGCTTGTGGCCCGCATGCAAGGTATAAAACTATGTATGAAGCGCCAGCCTAACGCTGCCGCAAGCCTCCCGGCTTGTGGCCCGAATGCAAGGTATAAAACTATGCACACGCGAATATCCTAGTCCGTTATAACCTTAACCAATCCTGGTATCCCGCAATAATCCCTCGCACTACTGTATAAATACTCGTAATCGTTGTCAACAAAACCAGCCTCGACCGGATTATTATGGGTATAATCTATCTTTTGCTGAATAACAGGTCCGCTCCAAAGTTCAATAGGATGATTATGTTGTTGCCAAAACTGGTAGTTTAAATTATTCGAATTGGTCTTTCCGGCTTTTTTAAATGCATTCAAAAGCCATTCCCTGCGACTTTCCTGCATATTACTTCCAATTAAGCCGAACAGTTTTCTGGATGTATAGGATTTAAAACCGCCGATCATGTCAGCAGGTTTTTTTATTGTCGATTTAAAAACCAAATGCATATGGCTGGGCATGATGCACCATGCATAAATCACCAGGCCTTGTTCATCGACGCAATAGTTCAAATTTTCTACGAGGCAGTCGAAATAAATTCTGCGCACAAAGACATCTATCCAAAACACCGTTGCAAAGCTTACAAAATACAACCCTTCGGGATTAAGAAATTTGTAATTACGACTCATAGGTTAAAAATAGGCATTGGGGGTTTACTTGAAAACTACCTAAATGTATGGTTGTAACTCTAAAGGCCACAAGCCGGGAGGCTTGCGGGAGCATGGGGGGAGGGTAATTGAAAACCACATAAATGCATGGTTGTAACCTGTCTGAAGGCCACAAGCCGGGAGGCTTGCGGGAGCATGGGGGGTTACTTGAAAAATACCTAAATGCATGGTTGTAAACTGCCTAAAGGCCACAAGCCGGGAGGCTTGCGGGAGCAGGGCAACGGTTTTGATCAAAGGTTCGCGAGGTATGGCATTGGAGCGTTTGGTGGAACTGTTTTAAAATCTTAGCACGCTACCGCAAGCCTCCCGGCTTGTGGCCAGAATGCCAGGTATAAAACTATGTATGAAGCGCCAGTTCCGCAACTTCTTCCCCAACCAAACTACCCATCGCTATACCCATACCATTGCAACGTACCGCACAAAATACGTGAGGTTGTAATTCTTTGACGATGGGCAGCATCCTGTCGCCAAAGCCCATGATACCGCTCCACCAGTAGTCGATCTCATAGTCCGTTTCCGGTAAGATCATTTCATCGAGGTATCTGATCAATTGCTGTTTTACGATTTCGGTATGGCCGAAATCCCAGGTCCGTTCTTGATCGAAATCAATATTCCTGCCCCCGCCGAATAGCACCCGACCATCGATATTCCTGAAATAATAATAGCCTTCGTTAAAATGGTAGGTTCCCTTCAATTTTAAACCGGGGATGGGCTTGGTCACCAACACCTGTCCGCGACCCGGAACTACATCCAGGTCGGGATAAAGCTGCGATGCAAAGGCATTGGTAGCAAGTATCACTTTGGTAGCACTGAATTGGCCCTGGGATGTAGTCAGGTTAACCCGGTCAGATTCGCTTTCTATCGTACTTACAGTACATTCGTTCAGCACCAATATGCCAGCGTCATACACTTTATGCAACAGGGTGCGCATCATCCGGCCGGTGTGTATCTGCCCCTCGAAATTATTGTACAACAATTTGCTTACGCCTTTAAAGCCGAAATCCGCGATTTTAACGTCAGCCACAGAATAAATATCCGTGCTACCTGTTACCTGAGTAAACAATTGGTTAAAATAGCTGATATGAGCAATCGCTTCCTCAGCTTGCTGCTGTTCGCCGTCCATAAAAAGCTCATAACCGCCAAATTGATGGTAATCGATGTTTTTATCTCCCAGATTTTGCCTCAGCCTTTGCAATCCGCGCCATTTATAATCAACCAGCTTTAATACATCCTGCTCTGATGATTTTTTCAGGTATTCCAACTGTTCAGAGACTGTACCAAAACAGGCAAAGCCGGCATTTTTGGTACTGGCACCACTGGGCAGGAAGCCGCGTTCGAGTACGGTTACCTTTAAGGATGGTTGCAGGCGCTTCAGGTTCAATGCTGCACTCAATCCTACAATGCCACTGCCAATTATGATCACATCGGCATGGCCGACGAAAGCGGTGCGCTCCCAGTAAGAAAATATATGTTCCACGTTCAAAAGTAAAAATTCGAAATTCAAAAAGCGGCTTTTAAATAATGTTTGCCCATTCCATCTCAAAGTACGAAATTGAGGCACTGTATAGAACAACGCCAACACCTTTACACAATTACCCAAAAAAAGCAATGGAAGTCCACCACCATCCCGAAGTAGAAAAAAAAGGTTTTAAGGAATATGTACTTGAAGGATTAATGATCTTCCTGGCCGTATTGATGGGCTTCATTGCCGAAAACATACGCGAAAGTATAACGGAACACAATAGGGCCAAAGAATACGCCGAAACCATGGTGGCCGACCTGAAAGCAGATACGGCAAATTTAAATATCTATTTAACCTATTACACTTTTGCTACCAATCAGACGGATACGCTGATGCAATTGTTGAGTACTTCGGAAATCAAAAATATAACAGGCGGCAAACTATACTGGTATGGGCTTGGAGGCGGCGCAAAAGCTGCATTTGTACCCAATGACGCTACTTTTCAGCAAATGAAAAGTTCGGGCTCGCTGCGCTTCTTTAAAAAAACGATCGCCCGCGAAGTAGCCACATATGATCAACTTTGCCGGAAGTCGATACGCGACCAGGAAGCCGACCAGCTATTATGGGCCGATCTGCGTTCGATAAAAGGACAGATCTTCGAATTTCAGTACAACAAAGAAGCGAATGACATGATAACCTACAGTCACCCCGATAAAAGGAACTTTGTAAAGATCGCCGCTTTTTGCAAGCAAGATTTACCCCTATTAACCTACGATAAAGCTATATTTAATCAATATCTTGAGCTGATTCGCGCCAGGTTTTTAAGCTACAAGGTTATCGATGGTAAGAAAATCTTGAAAAGTGCCACCAAATTGATCGCCGACATCAAAAAAGAATACCATATCGAAGACTGATCGACTCGCAATCCTGTTCCTGACTAAGCCGGTAAAACTGTTTGCGATAACTTGTGTTATACAAACAAATCTACCGAAATGAAAAATTTATTAATTGTAATGGGGCTGGCAACAGCAGTAATGTTGTTCCCTGCCACCAAAGCGAGCGCCCAGATCAGCGTAGGCGTATCGATACAAGCCAGTTTTGCACCCCCCGAAATACCAGTATATGTTCAACCCGAATGTCCCGTTGACGGCTATTTATGGCAACCCGGCTATTGGGCCTGGGATCCAAATGAAGGCGATTATTATTGGGTACCCGGTGTATGGGTAGCTCCTCCAAGTCCGGGTTATTTGTGGACCCCATGTTACTGGGGTTATGACGGCGGCTATTATGGCTATCATCCGGGTTATTGGGGCAGGCATGTTGGCTTTTATGGCGGTATAAATTACGGAGGCGGCTTCTTCGGTGTAGGCTTTGCCGGCGGAGGCTGGTATGGCGACCATTTCCGCTATAATACGGCCGTAGTAAACGTCAACAGAACCTATATTCACAATACTTATATTGACCGGACAGTAATCCAAAGAAATACTATCGTCAATAATCATGTAAGCTTCAATGGTGGCAATGGTGGCGTTCCGGCCAGACCGAGACCCGAGGAACTAAGAGCAATGAATGAGCATCACCTGGAACCTACAAACAACCAGCGATTCCATCAACAGGCTGCACATGCTGATCATAATTCATTTGCTAAAGCTAATCATGGCAATCCGCCTACTGCAGCAGTAGCCCGGGTGAATTCACACCAGCAAAAACCATCGGACGCCGGAAATCATCAAAATGCTGGGGGAGGAAACCGCAATGATAACCAACACGCCCAGCAGCAACAGCCGGTTCAAAAGACCCAACATGCAGAGCAAATGAAATCACAGGTGCAACGTTCACAAAACACGACACAACAACATCAGCAGCAACAACAACGTCCACAACAACAGCAGCGTCAGCAGCAGCAGCAACGTCCGCAGCAGCAACAACGTCCGCAGCAGCAACAACGGCCGCAGCAACAGCAACGTCCGCAGCAGCAACAAAGGCCGCAGCAGCAACAACGTCCACAGCAGCAACAACGTCCGCAGCAGCAACAACGTCCGCAGCAACAGGAACGTGAAAAACATTAAGAATCCGATTTAAACAAAAAACCCCCGGCATTTTAGCCAGGGGTTTTGTTTATTGTTGAATATTTTAATTCATCCTGTATGAAGCAACCAGGTAAAATTCGGGGATCTTTACGTTAAATGTCGCATTATCAAGCAGGCGGCTCATCTGGTATTCGCCCTTCATACTACCCATATCTGTTTTCAGGTTACAGCCCGAAACGTATTCGTGGGTGCTGCCCGGTTCAATTATCGGTTGCTGCCCTACCACACCTTCGCCTTCCACTTCGCGTTTTGCGCCGTTGGAGTCGAATATCTCCCAATGCCTGCGTAATAATTGCACGGCATTATTGCCAACATTTTCAATGCTGATCTTGTAAGCAAACATATAATGATCGTTTGCCGGGTTTGAGTATTCGGGTTGGTAGATCGTTTCTACCGAAACCTTAACACCATCAGTAATTGTTGTGATCATGAGTTTGTGAATGATTCAAATATAATTAGCTCATTCAAATATCAAGCCATTTCTGTGCTGTAATTGTCGGCCACTTCCAAAAGTATGTCGTTGATCTCGGCAAAAGTCGAAGCGGTTACCAGTTTCATCCGGTATTCTTTAAAATGATCGATACCTTTAAAATAGTTTGAATAGTGCCTGCGCATCTCAAAAATGCCCGTTTTAGGGCCCTTCCACTCAATTGACTTTTGCAAATGGGTCCGGCAAACCTCTACACGCTCGGCAATAGTGGGTTTTTCGAGCATCTCGCCTGTGGCAAAAAAATGTTTTATTTCTCTGAAAATCCAGGGATAACCGATCGCTGCGCGCCCGATCATCATACCATCTACGCCAAATTCCATCCGCCATTCGGCAGCTTTTTGTGGCGAATCGATGTCACCATTTCCAAAAATGGGGATTTTTATGCACGGATTTTTTTTGATGGCGCGGATCAATGTCCAGTCGGCAACGCCCTTATACATCTGCGAACGGGTACGGCCATGAATAGTTAAGGCCTTGATCCCTACATCTTGCAAACGCACAGCAACTTCTTCCACATTTTTGGTATTATCGTCCCAGCCAAGCCGGGTTTTCACGGTTACCGGTAGGTGGGTTGCTTCTACAACAGCTTTGGTCATGGCAACCATCTTGTCGATATCCTGCAGTAAACTGGCACCTGCGCCACGGCATGCTACGTTTTTTACCGGGCAACCATAGTTGATATCGATCAGGTCGGGGTTTGCCTGGGAAGCTATCTCGGTCGCTTCGCGCATATGCTCAATATCACTTCCAAAAATTTGGATGCCGATGGGTCGTTCGTATTCAAAAATATCCAGCTTCTGCCGGCTTTTAGCGGCATCACGTATCAAACCTTCGCTCGAAATAAATTCGGTGTACATCATATCCGCACCATTTTGCTTGCAGACAAAACGGAAGGGTGGATCACTCACATCCTCCATCGGCGCCAGCAGCAGGGGGAAGTCCCCCAGGTTAATATTTCCTATTTGTACAGACATGCGTATCTTTGACCTGCCAAAAATACGAATTTTACTGCTAATTATGATAGAAGGCCCTTCTAATCCCATCGTTCACAAGCCAATACATCCGGGTTTACAGTTTTTAATGTTAGCAGCGATCCTGATCGGATCCATTATTATTGGTCAGTTTATTGCCGGTGTCATTATTTACTCACGTTTTGGACTGGGTACTTTGAATGCCCTTTCAAAATTCGACCTGTCAACTGCACAGGCACGTACTGCTTTATGGATATTGCAATTTGCAGGTACCACACTGCCTATTTTATTGACGCCAATTTTATTTGCCTACCTGATCGTTAAACAGGAGCCTACCTCTTATCTTAAAACCCATTTTCATTTTTCGTGGCTACTCATGGCCGGTGCATTGTTAACAATGCTTCTTGCTATTCCCCTGATAGAATATTTGGGAATATTCAATCAACATCTGGATCTGCCAAAATGGATGGTTGAAGATGAAGAAACGTTGAGCCGCGCCAATGATGCGATGATGCAAATGAACAATTTTGCGGATATGATCTTTGATCTGCTGTTCATCGGCTTGCTTACGGCCCTGGTTGAAGAAGTGTTGTTTCGCGGGTGTATGCAAACCATATTCATCAATTGGATGAAAAACCCTCATGTGGCCATCTGGACCACCGCTATCTTGTTCAGTGCCTTTCATATGGAATTTTCCGGGTTTATACCGCGGCTGTTGCTGGGTTTGATCTTTGGTTATTTTACCTATTGGAGTGGAAGTGTTTGGCCTGCTATCATGGCACATTTTGTTAATAATGGTACCATCGTGGTATGGAATTACCTGTACCAGCAAAAACTTGTTAGCCTGGACCCAAATGTGCCGCAAATGTTCAACAATACGGGTTACCTTATAAGTTTTGCTTTAACAGTGGTATTTTTGTTTATATATTGGTATATTTCAACCAAATGGCATAAAGCTCATTATGGAGAAGAACTGGATTAAAATCTTTTCATCAACCAATTACTACCAGGCCGAGATAGTGAAACAAATGCTTATTGTAAACCAGATAGACAGCGTACTGCTTAATAAACAGGATACTACGCATTATACCTTTGGCGACATCGGGGTTTATATACACCAACGCGATTTCAGTAACGCCATCGAAGCCATCATTCTGAACCAGCTTAATTCATGAAAACCCGCGCCATTACCGGATTCTTTTTTGTCATCGTGATGATCGGCTCCATGCTGCTGGGCCGCACGGTATTTGATCTGTTCTTCCTGTTACTTCCCCTGCTTTCGCTCTGGGAGTTTTATGGGTTGATCAAACAAAATACTGCAAAACCTAATATCGTATTGGGCCTGTTCCTTGCTTTACTGGGTTATGGCTTTTTTGCGTTTGTGGGGTACAATGTAGTTAGCAACCTGCATTTGATCGGGTTAACCATAATTCTTGCACCCCTTGTAGTCGCTGCCATATTTATTACCGAATTGTACCATGTTTCTGAAAGTCCATTTAATAACATCGCCTATACTTTTTTAGGTGTGATCTATGTGATGTTGCCTTATATTTTTTTCCATGGCCTTGCTTATACCGGAGGCGACTTTAATTTCCACCTTCCATTAGGCTTTTTGGTGATACTTTGGTCGAACGACACGGGTGCCTACCTGAGCGGTTATTTCTTTGGGAAAACCAAATTGTTCGAGCGTCATTCTCCTAAGAAAACCTGGGAGGGTTTTATTGGCGGCGTACTGATCACAGGCGTTGCAGGATTTGTGCTGAGCCTATTCTATCATGATCTTACCTGGCAGCATTGGTTATCGGTTGCGATACTGATCGGTTTGTTCGGCACCCTCGGCGACCTGGTGGAATCAATGTTCAAACGCAGTATCAATGTCAAGGATTCGGGCGGCATATTGCCGGGCCATGGTGGTCTGCTCGACAGGTTCGATGGCTTACTGCTTTCGGCACCAATTGTATTTGCATACCTCTACTTAATTACTATTTTTTAATTTTGCATCAAATTTCCTGCAAATGACCATCCATAAAGAAGGATCTACTTCCATCGCATTAACCGTATTAGTGATATTTGTTCTGAACGCGGTTGTACAATTCTATTTCCCATCGGCCCATGCGGTAAAATGGTTCATCTATATCCTTTCGGGTGCTTTGTTCCTCATCATCCTGCAGTTTTTCCGCAGCCCGAAGATCCGTATCGATCTCGACGAAAAAGTTGTGCTTTGCCCGGCAGATGGTAAAGTAGTTGTCATAGAAGAAACCGAGGAAAGCGAATTTTTGAAAGATAAGCGTATACAGATTTCCGTCTTTATGTCGCCCATTAATGTTCACGTTAACCGCAATCCTATCGGTGGCGTGGTCAGCTATTTCAAATACCATAAAGGTAAATACCTGGTGGCCTGGCATCCAAAATCATCCACAGAAAATGAAAGAACCACCATTGCTGTTCAAAACAAAAACGGAGTGACCGTACTGTTCAGACAAATTGCCGGCGCATTGGCACGTCGTATCGTTTGGTACGTAAAAGAAGGCGACCAGGTGGAACAGGGATCCCAATTTGGCTTTATCAAGTTTGGCTCCCGTGTGGATGTATTTCTGCCTTTGGGCACAAAGATCAACGTTGAAATAGGTGAAGTAGTTAAAGGCGGCAGAACCGTGCTGGCAGAACTGGCGGAACCGAAACCAACCAAAGCGACTACTGCTGTTTAATACATCCGGGATACAATGCAATTGGCAAATTGCCATTGTGGAACTTTGTGCTGGTTACGACCTGACAAGCTCAAGGTTAACCTTTAGCCTGGCAAGTATTTGAGTATTCCGTTAAATAATAAGGCGCGTACTTGCATCCTTGCGATTGCTTCATCGCTGCCCCGCTAAATCCGCACTGCTCGTCGCAATAACATTTTTTATGTTGTTATTTCCTCATCCTGCCCATCGAACAAAATCCCTCAATCGTGTCCAATAAAAAGCCCCGGCGAATATCGCCAGGGCTTAACTATTTTCAGTATTGTGTGAAAATTAAACTCTTTTTGATTTGATACGAGCAGCTTTACCAGTCAGTTCGCGCAGATAATACAATTTAGCACGGCGAACTTTGCCATGGCTGTTTACTTCGATCTTGTCGATATTTGGGGAGTTGATAGGGAAGATACGCTCAACACCGATGCCGTTTGATACTTTACGTACAGTGAAAGTTTCGTTAGCACCAACGCTATTGCGCTGAATAACCACACCCTGGTAAACCTGGATACGTTCCTTGTTACCTTCACGTATTTTATAGTGTACGCTAACAGTATCACCCGCTTTAAACGCAGGAGACTGCTTTTTTTCTATTGATTGCTCTTCAACAAATTTTATTAAATCCATGATTTTAAGCTCTAAAGCCAATTTTTAACCCGTAAAAATCGGATTGCAATAATAGGGAATTTATTTTGATTTAAAAAGTATGTTTTAAAAAAAATGAAGAGACTATTTCAGGATTTAAATGATCATGATAGCAGGAAGTTTCGAATTAGTAGCTATTGGTCCTTATTTCAACAAATCAGGCCTTCTCTCTTTCGTCCTTTCCACTGCCTGCTCAAAACGCCATTTTTCAATTTCGGGTGTATTTCCGCTCAGTAAAATATCGGGCACTTTATGGCCATTCCAGTCAGCCGGCCGGGTATAAACGGGGGCGTCCAGCAGATCATCCTGAAAAGAATCAGAAAGCGCCGAGGTTTCATCGCTCAATACACCCGGTATTAGTCGAACGACAGCGTCGACCAGAACTGCTGCGGGTAGCTCGCCGCCGGAAAGTACGTAATCGCCAATGGATATTTCGCGGGTCACAAACAGATCGCGGATGCGCTGATCTATCCCTTTATAATGCCCGCAAAGCAGGATGATATTTTGTTTGATAGAT
>CAIPDP010000076.1 GCA_903863845.1 uncultured Mucilaginibacter sp.
CAGCCATGCAAAAACCACAGGGAGGACCGAGAGACAGGACACCACCAAAACTGATCAAAGCTTTTCCGGAAAACATGACAAGAAATTTTACAGCAAAACAAATTCGCCTCGACTTTGATGAATTTTTTACGCTTAAAAACCCATTCCAGGAAATCAGCATCAGTCCTGCCCAGGAAAAGCCACCAACCTACAAAGTCAGCAAAAAAACACTGGTTGTAGATTTCAAAGATAGCCTCCAAAAAAACACAACCTATGTCATCAATTTTGGCAAAGCGATAGCTGACGTAAACGAAGGAAATATCCTTGACAACTTTACCTATGTATTTTCCACCGGTCCGCATATCGATTCATTAAGTGTTTCGGGTGATGTAAAAAACACCTTAACTGGCGAACATGAAAAAGAAGTAACAGTGATGTTGATACCAATTAAGCAGGACACAATATGGGGGAAGAAAAAACCTTCTATCTATACCACAACGGACACATCCGGAAATTTTTCACTGAACAATCTTCACTCCGGTTTGTACCATATTTATGCGCTCAAAGAAACATCACCCAATAAAATATACGATAACGATAATGAGCTGGTCGCCTTCAAAAAACAAACCATTAACCTCAACAAAGACACAGGCAACATTCACCTGAGTCTTTTCAAACAGGACCCTGAAAAAACACGCGCTATTGAACGCCGCTTTGACCTTGACGGCAAAATGTACTTTACCTTCAATAAACCATTAGAAAACCCAAGCCTAACCATACTATCACCTGCGGAACTCAATAACCAAAAAATAGTCAGCTATAATAAAACTTTCGACACCGTAGGAGTATATATGAGAAATATGGATTTTGATTCTATCAAAGTATCATTCCTCCAAAACAAAAAGCCATTAGATACTATAACGCTGCGCAAAGGTCGAAAGGAAACCTATACCCGTTCCATATTCTTACAGTATAACACTACCCTGGATAATAAACTGAAACCGGGCACCGATCTGCAAGCGTTATCAAGCATACCTTTAGAAAGTTTTGATCAATCATTAATAACATTGGCTGAAGATTCAAATAACGTTACAAATTTTACTGTAAGCCAGGACACCAGCAATCTGAAAAAATTAAATATAAAATACGCCTGGAAACAAAATAGTCGCTACCAGCTACTTTTTAATGAAGGTGCACTAACTGATATCTATGGCGATCGAAATAAAAAAATACCAAAAATATATAGCCTCGATAAAACCGAGAATTACGGACAGCTGGCAATCAAATTTAAGATTCCTGATACGAGCAACGCTTATGTGATAGAATTACTGAATTCGCAAAAAAAAGTGGTCCATATAGATCCATTAACCAAAAACAGTACGATCACCTACCGTAACTACCTCGTTGGGAAATATTATGTCAGAGTTGTATATGACACCAATAAAAACGGTAAATGGGATTCAGGTAACATCAAAAGAAAAGAATACCCTGAAAATATATGGCTGTACACCAAAGAAATCACCATCAGATCAAACTGGGATGCGGAAGAAAATATTGATATACCGAAAGAAATAATTACTCCCTAAACCAATCAGCATACATCATATAATTTTGAGGGAGTTTTTTTAAAAGTTCGCGCTGCTCATCAGTCAATGGTTTGATTTTCTTTGCGGGTGTTCCGGCGTAAAGAAAGCCTGATTCACAGAAGGTATTTTCGAGCACGACCGATCCCGCACCGATAATTACATATTCCTCCACAACTGCATGATCCATCACAATCGCACCCATCCCTATAAGCACATAATCTTTTAAGGTACAACCATGCACAAGAGCATTATGACCAACTGAAACGTTATTGCCGATCTCGGTCGCCGCTTTTAAATAGGTACAATGGATAACCGCACCATCTTGTATGTTTGAGTTGTCGCCGATCCGAATATAGTTTACATCGCCTCTGATGACCGCGTTAAACCAAACAGAACAATTAGCGCCCATTACTACATCACCAACAATAGTAGCATTATCGGCTATAAAACAATTATCACCCCAGTAAGGAGTTTTATCTTTAACAGGAAGAATAAGCGGCATATTGATATTAACAAATGATTGAATAGTCGAATTAGTGAATTTTATTTATGTTTGACTAATAATTAGCGGAAATAGCTCAGTTGGTAGAGCATCAGTTTCCCAAACTGAAGGCCGCGGGTTCGAATCCCGTTTTCCGCTCTTTCCATACCATTTGCTTTACTCAAAATACCGTATCATGAAGTGGTTCGTTATGAACCGGGTAATCAGTAGTATAATGCAAACCCCTGCTTTCTTTCCTTAACATTGCCGACTTTATGACGATATAAGAAACCTGTATCAAGTTGCGCAATTCGCATAGCTTAACAGAAAGCTTTGTTTTTTTGTAAAAATCTTCCGTTTCTTCGTAAAGCAGATGCATACGCCGCATCGCCCTTTCGAGCCTGAAATCAGACCTTACGATACCAACATAGTCACTCATTACCTTTTGCATCTCACGTATATTGTGGGTAACCAGGATATCCTCATTTGAAAGTTGTACACCATGCTCGTCCCAATCAGGAATATTGTCGGGTAATACCACATTATCAAACTTATTGATCGCGTCCTCATAAATCCTGTGTGCAAAAACCAAAGCCTCTAAAAGTGAATTAGAAGCAAGACGGTTAGCCCCATGTAAACCAGTTGACGAGCATTCACCGCAAGCATATAAATTGAGAATAGAAGAACGGCCGGAATGATCAACCAATATACCACCACACATATAATGACAGGCCGGAGCCACCGGTATCATATCTTTCGTCATATCAATACCGATCTCCAGGCATTTCGCATAAATATTAGGAAAATGGGCCAAAATATCTTTCTTCTGCCGATGTCTGATATCCAAATAAACATAGTCTTCTCCAGATTTTTTTATTTCCGCATCAATTGCACGTGCTACAATATCCCGGGGCGCTAACGATTTCCGCTCATCATATTCCTGCATGAACTCCTGCCCATTGGTACGCTTCAAAATACCTCCGAAACCACGAACAGCTTCTGATATCAAAAATGAAGGATATTCACCGGGATTGTAAAGCGCAGTGGGATGGAATTGGATAAACTCCATATTCCTTACTTTACCCTTGGCCCTGTATACCATCGCCACACCATCGCCAGTAGCTATAGTAGGATTGGTCGTAATAGAATAAATATGGCCGGCACCACCAGATGCCATAACCGTCACCTTAGAAAGTATCTTCTCAACTAAACCATTTACTGTGTTCAATACATAAACACCATAGCAGGTGATATCTTGTGTCGACTTATCAACAAACACGCCCAGGTGGTGCTGCGTTATTAGATCTACAGCAAAATAATGCGTTAAAATAGTAATGTTGGGGTTTTGATGAACCTGGTCAAGCAATGCTCTTTCAATTTCCCAGCCAGTAATATCCTTATAATGCAAAACACGATATTCTGAATGTCCACCCTCTTTGGCCAGGTCAAACCGCCCTTCATTGGTCTTATCAAAATTAGTTCCGTAATCGATAATTTCACGGATACGTTCGGGTCCTTCTTTGATAACTATCTCCACCGTCTTTTTATCACACAAGTCATCACCAGCTATCAGTGTATCATCTATATGTTTTTCAAACGAATCTTCCTTTTTATCAACAACAACAGCCACCCCACCCTGGGCATATTTGGTGTTAGATTCGTCCTCGTTTGATTTTGTAACTATCAGAACCTTACCATGTCTGGCGGCTTTCAGTGCAAAACTCAAACCGGCTATTCCCGAACCAATTACCAGGAAATCACAAGTTCTAGTCATTTTATTAGTATATGTTGTGTAAAAGTACAGCTTATGTTAGAAAGACCTTTAAATGGTGTTAATTTTGTGTAAGGAAAAAGAGAATAAATAATTAATAAGTGGAAAAGTGACTTTTACATGGTGTTAGTAACAATTTTTTGAGTGACTTTTACATGACATCCGGCAGTTAATTAACAATTCTTTGTGCTAACATTTATACACAAATAACTTCTTAAAAATATATTGCCTTTAACAAATATCCCTTAAAATCAAGCTAATGTAGATTAGGAAATCATTAATTTATGTTGAAAATTTTTTATAAACTATTATAGCAACCCAAATTCCGATAATTTCTTAACAGAACTAACACCCTAATAATAATAGCTCTTTTCTTATATTAAAAATACTTGTTATTAATTGAATTGTTGAAATGGATACCTTCGAAGAAATAAATATGAAAGGCTTTGCCAGTGAATACATCGATCCGGCATTGGACCTTTTTGAAGAAATAGACCGGTTAAAAAAAAAGAAAAATGCTATTGTTTTGGCACATTATTACCAGGAACCTGATATACAGGATATTGCCGATTATATCGGCGACAGCCTGGGTTTATCGCAGCAGGCAGCAAAAACCGATGCCGGTATTATTGTTTTCGCCGGTGTCCATTTTATGGCCGAAACAGCTAAAATATTATCGCCTCAGAAAAAGGTCCTTTTACCCGACCTGAAGGCAGGTTGCTCATTAGCAGATAGTTGTCCGCCACATTTGTTCAGGAAGTTCAAAGAAAAATACCCTGACCACCTGGTGATCACTTACGTGAATTGTACAGCGGAACTAAAAGCTTTGAGCGATATTGTTTGTACTTCGAGTAATGCAGTACAAATTGTTGAAAGCCTGCCAAAAGATCAGAAGATCATTTTTGGGCCCGATAAAAACCTTGGTGCGTACGTAGCCAAAAAAACCGGAAGAGACCTGGTACTGTGGAATGGGGCTTGTATGGTGCATGAAATATTCTCGAGAGAGAAGATCACCAGAATAAAAGAACGCTATCCGAAAGCTAAATTATTAGCACATCCTGAATGTGAAGACGTGATATTAGAGATGGCCGATTATATTGGTTCGACAACGGGTTTGCTGAAATATGCAACAAAAAGCCCGGAGGCTGAATTTATAGTAGCAACGGAATCGGGTATATTACATCAGATGCAGAAAGACAA
>CAIPDP010000077.1 GCA_903863845.1 uncultured Mucilaginibacter sp.
ATCAGTGCAATGAACAAAATGAACTGCGCATCTTTATTGGGCACGAACTTGAGCAATAAGAATCCGATGATACCACCTATGATCGTACCAATGAGCCGCTCGTAATTGCGTTGTTTGGATAAACTAAAACCGGGTTTCAGAATAACAATGATGGTTAACAATACCCAATAGCTATGGTGGCCAAGGAAAAGGAGGTGCGCTGAAATGAAGCCAACCAAACAGGCCAATGATACGCGTACCGCATGCCTGAAAGAAACCGAGGAAAATGTAATATTATCAAAATATTCCTGTACCTGGTAGTCCTGCCGGGCTACAAACTTTGAAAACTCAACATCCTGAGGTTTTTCGACCGGCTGATTAGACCAGCGCGAATTGTAGTAATTATAGATATTGTGAATATTTTGATTGAGATCGCGCAGGTTGATCAGGATCTTTTTCAGCACCAAATTGCTGTTGCCCGCCATTGCAAGGCTATCAATACTCCGCTTCAAATGCTCCAACTGGGCATTAAATTCGTGCGAACGCACCTGCCTGCTATTGGACAGCATGGCGTAGCTCATGTTTTCCAATTCTTTGGCCAAATTGTCGAGCAAACGCGCTATTTCTTCCAGCACCCCCGAATCGCCGAAGCGGTTGCGAATCTCGCTGTAATCATAATGCGTTGCCATGATCTGCTCGTACAGGTCGACCAGATCGATAAAAGTAAGCACTAAGACCCTGCTGGCATTGGTTGATTCCTGCACCATCAGCCGGCTGCGAAATAGTAATTCGCGAACCAGATCCTGATGCTGACTTACCTGTATCTGCTGCGATACCAGTTTCTTATAGTTTTCGTCGATATCGGTATCATAACGGTAAAAATCAGCTTTGATCCTCAGGAATTTGACCACATCCATCATACTTTCTCCAAGTGCCCGCTGCGCAGCACGATAGGGTCGGATACTGGAAAAAAGCAG
Organism: uncultured Mucilaginibacter sp.; assembly: GCA_903863845.1. Classification (GTDB taxonomy): domain Bacteria; phylum Bacteroidota; class Bacteroidia; order Sphingobacteriales; family Sphingobacteriaceae; genus Mucilaginibacter. The sequence continues at coordinate 957 of CAIPDP010000077.1, forward strand.
GCTAAAAATAAGGTACCAAACACCCCCTGCAGAAATAGCCAGGCTGTATCCTAACACTTCGCCCGGACTTAAGCTCTTTTCGATCATAAATACCATAGTCAGCAAAGCCCCGGTGCCAATGGAGGCTGCTCTTGCTCCATATACCGCCAGCATCGAGAATACAAACGACATGATAGCGATGGCCACTGCCAGTGTAATAGGATTTTGTCTGGCGAAACCGGTTGAAATTGCGACGAGGAAAACACATAACACGCAAATCAACATGCCATTGCGTTTGTATAGCAACGGTCCCGGGGTATCAACTACCGAAACACAGAGCGCACCAAGTGAAAGTGTAATGCCAAAGCTAAACTGATCGAGGAATTTAAACAGCAGGGCAGGTATAAGAATACCCGCGCTGGTTTTCAAGCCATCAGAAAAATACTGACTGTAAAAAAAGCCTTTTATTTCCCTCGATTGGATATTCATAAAATAAACAGGAGTTTATGGCTGCAAATTTACAAAATTTAAATCTTTAGCCTCTGATTTGATAATTATTGCATTAATATGGTTTTATTATTATTAAATATTCAGTTTTTGCAAGTTTTTTTAATTATATTAATTAAATTCACACCGAAATTTTGCAACCAATAAAATTCGCCCTTTTTTATGCCAGCCACATTGAAGCTCAGCCACAAGGAGACTATCTTTAACCAGGAAGTAGTAACCCGTTTTGAGTTATACAACAGCCTTTTTCAAACGCTGCCCTTTTACCAGGTAAAAGACACCGGTATTTTATTACCCTTCTTTAGCTCGCATTGCGAAAAAGGCGCTGGTCAGCAATTATCGCCTACCGAAATCATCGAATCATTTTTTGATAAATATGTACCCGGTATCGATCATCAGGAACAAATCAATCGCTTATTCCGTTTTATCCAGTACATAGAGCGTCAGGTAGTATTATTTGATGCAGTTGAGGATTCATCCTTTAATAAAATAGGTCGTACAGATGATAGCGGTTCCCTGCAAAGTTTATTGCAGCAAGCAGCGGGCAGCGAAAAAGTACGGGCAGATATCAGCAAAAAACTGGACGATTTTTCGCTCCGCCTGGTTTTAACGGCGCACCCAACCCAGTTTTACCCGGGTTCGGTTTTGGGTATTATTACCGACCTGATCGAGGCGCTTAAGATCAACGACCTGAATAATATCGATGCCTTATTACAGCAATTAGGCAAAACACCATTTTTCAATAAAACTTCGCCAACGCCGGTCGATGAAGCATCGAGCCTGGTTTGGTTCCTCGAAAATACTTTTTATCATGCCGTATCGGCAATACAGGCCAAGCTGGAAGAGGAGTTTGAAATTAAAGCCGGTCATCAGGTGCTTGAGCTAGGTTTCTGGCCGGGAGGTGACCGTGATGGCAATCCTAATGTTACCTCAGAGATTACAGCTTCGGTAGCTGCTTTTTTAAGGCAAATTATTTTCCGTTGTTATTACCGCGATTTCAGAACCCTCAAACGCCGCGTAACTTTCAGGGGGATCGAGAAAACCATCAACAGGCTCGAAAAGCTGCTTTACCAAAACGCATTCAATCCGCAGCCAAGTCCGAAAGATCTGCAGGGCGAACTTCTCTCCCTGCTTAATTCAATGAAGGATACGCTGATCAATGATCACTTGGGTCTGTTTGTGGATATCGTAGATCATTTCATCCAGAAAGTTAAATTGTTCGGTTGCTATTTTGCCACGCTGGATATCAGGCAGGATAGCCGGATTTTGCGTTCTGTTTTCCAGTATTGTGTGAAACAGTCGCAGATAAAAGCCGGACTAAAAGGTTATGATGCCCTGAGTGAAGAGGATAAATTGAAAGCTTTAACCTTTAATGAAGCTGATTTTCATTGCCCCGATGACGAGGCCGATATGACCAAGGATACGCTGGATACGATCAGACTGGTAAAGCAAATTCAATATTCAAACGGTGAAAAAGCCTGCCAGCGCTTCATTATCAGCAATTGCCAGCGGGCTTCAGATATATTACAGCTGATCAACCTTTTTTTATGGAGCGGCTGGAAAAAAGAATCGCTGACGGTCGACTTTATGCCTCTGTTTGAAACGGTAAACGACCTGTCTCAAGCTGCCGGGATCATGGAAAGTTTATACCTGCATCCTTTTTATAAAGAACACCTCGCTCGCCGTGGAAACAGGCAAACTATAATGCTTGGTTTTTCAGACAGTACCAAAGACGGCGGTTACCTGATGGCCAACTGGTCGATCTACAAAGCTAAAGTAGAACTTACTGCTTTGGCTAGAAAATATGGTATCGATCTGGCATTCTTCGATGGTCGTGGCGGACCACCAGCACGTGGCGGGGGTAAAACCCATCGTTTCTACGCCTCTATGGGCAGCGAAATTGCCAATGAGCATATTCAATTAACTATACAGGGCCAAACGGTAAGTTCGCAGTACGGATCGGTAGAAACTGCTCGTTTTAATGTGGAGCAACTAATTAACGCGGGTATTACTTCTGCTTTGAATCCCAATGAGAACGACTTGTTAAGTGTTGAAAATAAGCAATTGATACATGAAATGGCTGAAGAAAGTTACAAGGCTTTTATGGGACTGCGTGAACATCCCTTGTTTCTGGAGTACCTGGAGAAATTCAGCCCGTTGAAATTGCTGTCCAAGATCAACATCAGTAGCCGGCCTACCAAACGTAATGCCGATGCTTCTTTGAAATTGGAGGATCTGCGCGCCATCAGTTTTGTTACTTCCTGGAGCCAGTTAAAACAAAATATACCCGGTTTTTATGGCGTTGGCACTTCCCTGAAAAAGATAAAAGAAGAGGGGAAATGGGAAGAGGTAAAAACATTATATACCCGTTCAGGCTTTTTTAAGACCATGCTTGATAATTGTATGATGTCGATGTCGAAATCAGACTTTCGGGTAACCGCCTACTTGCAGGACGACAAAAAATTTGCAGGTTTCTGGCAAGCTTTAAAAGATGAATTTGAGCTAACCCGCACCATGTTGCTGGAATTGACCGACAGCCAGGTGATCATGCAGGAATACCCGGTAGAAAAGCGCTCTATTGCTGTACGTGAACGCATTGTATTGCCACTGGTTCTAGTTCAGCATTATGCCCTTCAATGCCTCAACAACAACAAAAATCCCGAACTGAACGATGTTTACAACAAGCTCGTGATCCGTACGGTTTATGGTATTGTTAATGCAGGCAGGAATTTGGCTTGATTTTTTTTGAGTACCGCGCTGCCGCGAGTTTAGCGTAGCGTAACTCGTGGTTCAGTGTAAATAAGCTTCCAGCTTATTTACACTGAAATACTTTGAAAAAAGCAAACAGGTCTATAAATAAGCTTTTCAAAGAATACCAGTCTTATCATGAGTCGCGCGCTGTCCGTAGTTTCCGACTACGGACTACTATGCCTGTTTTGTGAGTTTGTTATCCTATCCCGCAAACTGCAAAATAAATGCTGAGCCAGTGCCTTCGGTGCTTTGCACATGGATATTGCCCTGGTGCAGTAGCATGATCTGTTTGCAAAGACTTAAACCGATACCGCTGCCGGTTTTTCGGGTGCTGAAAAATGGAATGAATATCTTTTCCATCAGTTCGGGCGGCATACCCAGACCGTTATCGCTCACTTTAAGTACGATTCGATTATTGCCCAGGGTTTCAGCCGATAGCGATATACGCGGTTCGTGCTTGTCTTTTACCGCCTCAATGGCATTGACCACCAGGTTAATCAATACCTGTTCTACCAGGTTAATATCGGCCTCGATAACCAGGGCCGGGTCGCGTAAAACAATCTCCAGCTCAATGTTTTTCTTCTCCAGCGTTGGCGACATCAGGCTGCTCAGGTTTTCGAAAAGATCACGAACCAGAACTTTTTTCAGGTCCAGCTTGGTGATTTTGTTCAGATTTCGGTAGCTCTCTGTGAATTTTAGCAGGCCTTCACTCCGCCGTTTAATGGTATCAATGCCCAGCTCGAGGTCTTCTAATTGTCCGTTCATGGCGCCTGTCAGTTCCGAACTTTTTAAACGGTTTTTAAGGGTGTCAGCCAGGGATGAAATCGGAGCAACAGAGTTCATGATTTCATGGGTCATTACGTTAAGAAGCTTTTGCCATGCTTTTGATTCTGTTTCGTCCAGGGCTTCGCTCACATTCTGAAAGGCCACCAGTTTGTACAAGCGATCATCGCTGCGCAATACGCTGGCTGATAACAATATCTTGATCAATTGCTGGTTACGGTTAATAGTGATCACCTTGCTGTCGCCGGGCTTTAGTTTGACGATCTCGGCATAAAGCGTTTCCTCGCGTTTTTCGAGCGAATGAATTGTTTTAAGGTAGGGGATGCCGATTATCTTTTTAAAAGCCTCGTTTATCCAGCCAATTTGCCCCGACTCGTTGTCGTAAGACAAAATCCCGGTATCCACCAATTCAAGTATCTTTTGCAGGTAGTGGTATTGTGTTTCCCGTTCGCGACTGATCAGTTTAAAGGTACTGTTGATCTCGTTGAAGCCTTTGCGCAGCGGCTTCAATTCAGTAGGTGCTTTGCGCACATCAAAATGCCTTGAAAAATCACGGTAATGGATCGATTCAACAAATTGGCTAACTTCATCCTGTGCCTTTTTCTGAAAGCGGATCATTTCGGCCAGTTCGTAAACCAATAGCGGGCAAGTAATGACCAGGTACAAGTATAGATGCTTAACCCCAAGGTAAGATGTGACCGCAAGCGTGATAAAAAGGATGAGCACGCGAAGCAATAATCGCCATTCGAATCTTTTAAATATCATATTTGCTCAGTCTGCGGTAAAGTGCGGTACGCGTTAGGCCCAGTTCTTTTGCAGCCCGGGTAATATTGCCGTTGTTTTTTTCGATGACCCTTAAAATCGCATTCTTTTCAAGTGTACTTAATGGCACATTGTCTGCGTCCTGATCCAAATCAGCCTGGTTTTCCAAAATCGAAAATATCAGATCATCTGCTTTCAGCACCGGATCGTCAGCCATTATTACCGCTCGCTCGATGGTATATTGCAACTCTCTGACATTGCCCGGGTAATGGTATTGTCTCAGTTTTTGCAGGGCACCCGGCTCAAGATCCATGCTTGGTTTCAGGTATTTACCGGTATAAAGCTTTACAAAGTGCCTGGCAAGCAGTACAATATCTTCGGCCCTTTTTCGGAGTGGCGGCATGTTTATTTCGACAGTGTTTATCCGGTAAATCAGGTCCTTTCGAAACCGGTTTTCGTTCGCCAGTTCGGTTAAAGGAAGATTCGTAGCACAGATCAGTCTGATATCAATATCGATTGCTTTATTGGTTCCCAACCGCGTTACTTGCCGGTTTTGCAGCACCGTTAATAGTTTTGCCTGTTGCTGGAGTGAGATATTGCCTATTTCGTCCAGGAAAAGCGTGCCGCCATGGGCATCTTCAAATCGGCCCGGCCTATCCTCCCGTGCATCTGTATATGCGCCTTTTTTATGTCCGAAAAGTTCGCTTTCAAAAAGCGTATCAGTCAGTGCACCAACGTCAACTTTAACAAATGGTTTGTCGGCGCGCAATGACCGTTCATGAATAGCTTTGGCCATCAGGTCTTTACCGGTTCCATTTTCGCCCAGGATCAAAATGTTGGCATCTGTTGGAGCTATTTTGTTCACTTTGTGAAAGATATCCAGCATCGCATCCGATTCGCCCAAAATAGAAGTACTACCACTTCCCTTTACAGATTTGGCTGGTTTAACGCCACCTTGTTTATCCAGCAGGTCCTTGATGGTGGCTATCAGTTTCTCATTATGCCAGGGTTTTACAACAAAATCGTCTGCGCCTTCTTTTAATGACCGCACTGCCAGGTCTATATCGCCATAAGCTGTGATCATGATCACGCTTACATTAGGCTTCCATTCTTTAATTTTTTTTAACCAGTATAAGCCCTCATTACCCGTATTGATGGCGCTGTTGAAATTCATATCCAGCAAAACCAGATCAACCTGCTGGCGTTGCAGCAGCCAGTTGAGGTTCTCGGGGTTCTTTTCGGTTATAACTTCCGCGGCTTCAGTTTTCAGCAAAAGTTTAACCGCTGTCAGCACATCAGTATCATCGTCAACAACTAAAACACTTGCTTTTTTTAATATCATGGTAAAGTTTTAGTAGATCATTGGCTCGAACAAATTCTGTTGTTCAATTCGTAAATTTATTTATTAAAATTGATAATGTTAGATCAGCAAAATTTATGCTAAGAAACCTGCTTTTGTACGGCATATATACTAAAAGCTTCATGATGAGTAACTTAAAGGCAGATTAGTTCGAAGCGAGCTTTGTCAAACTGTATTTTGATACTGATTTAGATTGTATCATATCCGAACACCTAATGTAACAGAAGCGAACGCCCCGGGAAATGCGATCGTTCTAAGTAGTTGAAAAACAGGCTGTTAATTTGTGGCATATCTTTTTATAATCAATAGTAAAATATAATAATTGACGTGGATAGAAAAATAGAAAAGAAAGCATGGAATACTAAACGCATCCTGATTGTTACGGGAATTGCGGCTCTAACATTATTGATCGGTTATGTGATCTTTACCGGGCTTACAGGTAAAAGCAAGTATAATGTACCGGTTGAACGTATCACCATAAGTGAAATTAGCAAAGGGCCTTTCTCGGAATTTATTCCTGTTAATGGCGTTGTTATGCCGCAGATCACTTTCTATATTGATGCCGTGCAGGGAGGTACTGTTGAGCAAAAATATGTTGAAGATGGGGCCAAATTAAAAAAGGGCGATCCTATTGTAAAATTATCAAATACCGATGTTGAATTGAATCTTGCAAATTCCGAGACACAACTTTATAACCTGCAAACACAAATGCAGATCTCTAAAAATAATGCTGCGCAAAATACAGTTGGCAAACTACAGGCTATGGCCGACGTAGAGAGCAGTTTCAAAGATGCCGAACGGGTTTACAATCTTGATAAAAAACTTTATGCTCAAAAAGCCATTGGCTTGCAAGAATACCAAATTGCCGAAAATACCTACAACTACCAATTGCGGAAGAAAAACCTAACCCGGGAAATTTTAAGGCAGGATAGCTTATTGACCAAAGTGCAGGACCAACAAGCTAAAGAGCAATATGTACAAATGAAAAACGCACTCGACCTGATGCGTAAGGAAGTTGCTGATCTAACAGTAAAAGCAACGATTGATGGACAGTTGACGTCACTTGATGCGGAAGTGGGCCAGACAAAAAACAGGGGCGACCACCTGGCACAGATCGATGGTTTTGACGGCTTGAAGGTACGGGCACTGATAGACGACCATTATATTTCGCGTGTTGTACCCGGCATGACTGCCTATTATCCTACCGATAACAAGACTTACAAAATGCTTGTTAAAAAGGTTTATGTACAAGTGACCAATGGTCAGTTTCAGGTTGATCTGAAGTTTATTGGTGATACGCCTCCGGGTTTGCGTAAAGGTCAGACTTTGCAGATCAGGTTGGTTTTCAGTGATGAACAGCCCGCAGTTTTATTGCCAAAAGGCGGCTTTTTTCAGGAAACCGGTGGTAACTGGATATTTAAGGTGAGCGAAGATGGTAAAACGGCTTACCGCGTTGATATTCAACTGAACAGACAAAATCCGGATTATTATGAGGTGATACGGGGCTTGAAGCCCGGTGATAAAGTAATCACTTCGGGTTATGACAATTATAAAGATATCCAGGAGCTGATATTGACAAAATAGGCCTGGTAACAATTGAAAAAATTAAAAAAAGGTTATACAGATTATATAAAATCAGATCCTTGCTATGAAGCGGATCGGGGAGACACAAATGATAAAGATCACTGACTTAGAAAAGTACTATCGCACCGAAGAGGTGGAGACCATCGCATTGAATAAACTATCCATCGAGGTAAAAACAGGCGAATTCGTAGCGATCATGGGGCCATCGGGTTGCGGTAAATCAACCTTATTGAATATTTTAGGTATGCTCGACGACCCTGATGGTGGTAGCTATGTGTTCAACGGTGTAGAGGTAGCGCATTTTAACGAGCGTAAACGTGCCGATCTGCGTAAGCATAATATCGGTTTCGTTTTCCAGAGTTTTAACCTGATTGATGAGCTTACCGTATTCGAAAATGTAGAGCTGCCATTGATCTATACAGGGATACCCAGTGCAGAACGTGTAAAACGTGTAGAAGAAGTGCTGGATAAAATGCAGATCATGCACCGCCGCAATCATTATCCGCAGCAATTATCGGGCGGTCAGCAGCAGCGTGTTGCTATAGCAAGGGCGGTTGTAAACAAGCCCAAACTGATTTTAGCAGATGAGCCCACCGGTAACCTCGATAGCAGCAACGGCAATGAAGTGATGGAACTGCTCACCGACCTGAACGAGCAGGGTACAACCATTATCATGGTTACGCACTCTGAGCATGATGCACGTTACAGTCACCGTATCATTCGCCTATTGGATGGCCAAACTGTAGTTGAAAATATCATGATATGAGCGGCAGATCATACTTACATCAGAAATAGTTTATAATAGTTTAGTTAATGTGTCTCGCTAAGCCCTCCCCATTTAAGGGAGGAGCTTAGATAGGGAGGGTTTATTAAAAAATTTGCCTGAAATGATCAAAAATTATATTAAAACCGCCTGGCGGAATATTTCGAAAGATTTCTCTTACAGTATGATCAATATTCTGGGCCTCGCCGCGGGGCTGGCAAGTTTTGTGATCATTCTGTTGTACCTTAATTACGAACTTAGTTATGATAAATGGGACCCTGAGCTAAAAAAAGTATATCGAGTATCCACACAGATCAATAGCGATATTTTGCAGCAAACTTCGGCGCCGCTTGCAACTTTTATTGCGCAAAAGTATTATAACGCCGAGGCTGTTACCCATTTGATGTCGGCAGGCGATTATAAGATATTATTAAGCACAGACGAAAAAAAAATATATCAAAAAGATATCATAACAGTTGATACGTCGTTTCTGAAAGTATTCCCGTATAAATTGATCCGCGGCGATGCGAAAACGGCACTTAACCGGGCAAATGCCGCCATATTAAGTGAAGATGTAGCACATAAACTATTTGGGGACGATGATCCGATCGGTAAAACGGTTAGGGCATATAATTATGAAACCTACGAGGTGACGGGAGTTATGCAGGAGCCGGCCAGCCCCACCCATCTGGTAGCGAAAATGCTGATGCGCGACCCTTATGAGAAATCGAATAATTTTTGGGGTAATTTCTCTTTTCAAACCTATATCAAGCTAAAAAATACAGCTACAAACGCACTTGTCGAAGGCGACATTAACCGGATTTATTATACTGATCATTTAAAGAAAGATAACCTCTCTTTTGAAGCTTATCAGAAAAAAAGTCAGCACACCAGTCTTTTTGTTGATGCGGTGGCTGATATTCATAATTTTCCAAAACATGGAAGCACAAATTTTACCACTGTAACTATTTTACTGCTGCTGGCAGTGCTGCTTTTGCTGGTTGGTGCCATCAACTTCAGTAACCTTTCTATTGCAAAATCAATGCGGCGGGCCAAGGAAGTTGGAGTACGCAAAGTGCTTGGTTCCAACCGTACGCAATTGATCTTTCAGTTTATGATCGAAACTGCCCTGCAGTGTACCATAAGCCTCGGTTTGGCAGTACTGGCAATCGGACTGGTGTTACCAATTATAAATCAGTCTTTTAACATAACGCTTACTTTTTGGGGGCAAGGTAATAACCTGACTGTCATTGCCGAAACTGCGGTTTGTTTACTGGTAGTAACATTGTTATCGGGTTTGTACCCTTCGTTTTTCTTGTCCCGTTTCAATACTGCCAGGGTATTGAAGGGCGACCTCTCCAGCGGCAAAAAGGGGACCGTTTTTCGCAATTGTCTGATCGTTGTTCAATTTATGGTATCCGTATTTTTTATCATTTCTATCCTGGTGATCAAAAGTCAGATGAATTTTATGCAGGACAGCGATAAGGGTTTTTCAGGTCAGCAGGTAATGCGTATCGAAACAAGTCAGAAAACCCGCGAGGACGGTTTCGACCATATGCGCGAACAGTTGACAGAGCTTCCCGGCGTTAGCTATGTTTCTAAAACAACTAAAGTTCCGGGCGATTTGTTATTTGTTGATACTTCTACTATTGGTTTTAAATATGCAGGAAAAGAATACCGGCTGGCTTCGATCAAAATAAGCAAAGACTATTTTAAAACACTAAGCGTGCCCATGGTCGCAGGACGAATGTTTAACGATGAGGTGGGTGATCAAAAAACCCGAAGTTGTATCATTAATGAATCTGCTGTAAAAAAGCTGGGTCTTACTGATCCTGTTGGAAGGGTAATAACCTTTCCATCCTGTGATAGCATACCGGTGAAAATAGTTGGCGTTGTTAAAAACTTTAATACGCTTGGATTTGAAAATACCGTGCAACCCGAGGTTTATACCATGGGCAATAATGCCTGTATGTTTCAGTCGGGTGGTGCTGTTCTGGTGAAAATTAGCGGTGATCATTTACAACAAACAGTTGCTGCTATACAACAACAATGGAAAAAAATAGAACCTGATTTTCCTATTCAGTATTCATTTGTTGATGATAATTTTCAACAGGTTTTTATAGCCTATAACCGTTTGCAGCAAATTATAACCTTTTTTACATCCGTAGCAATTACCATTTCTATCATGGGATTATTTGCTCTAACAGCATTCTTTTGTCGCCGGCGCAGCAAAGAGATCAGTGTTCGCAAGGTATTAGGTGCAACGATAACACAGCTTGCCTTTTTACTTAGTAAGGAGTTTGTTTACCTCATATTATTGTCGGTAGTTATGATAACACCTATCGGTTGGTGGGCTATGGAAAAATGGCTTCAAACTTTTGCTTATCATATCAATCTGGGTGGATGGATTTTTCTGGCGGCAGCTATTATTTCATTGTGCATCGCATTGTTAACCATCAGTTTTCAGGCAATTAAAACAGCTATTGCCAACCCGGTAAAAAGTTTACGATCGGAGTGATTAGGGATTAGGCTTTGGTCATTAGGCATTGGTCATCAGGCATTGGGAATAAATAATCGACGTAATCAGCTAATCAACCTAATCAGCGGTTCAGACATTAAGTAAAAACACATAAAAATACAAGCATATGTTCAAGAGTTTTGTGCGTACAGCGTTTAGAAATCTGCAGAAAAACAAGGCTTTCAGCTTTTTAAATATTTTTGGTTTGGCCATTGGTATTGCCTGTGCTTCCCTGATCTTTTTGTGGGTGGAAGATGAGGTGAATTTCGACTCCGTCAACCTAAAAAAAGACAGGCTTTACCAGGCCTGGGAGAATCAGAAATATGATACCTACATATTTACTGAAAGTTCGACACCCGGACCGATGGGACCAGCGATCAGGGAAGATTTTCCTGGGATTGCAAATGTTTGCCGCACTTCGGAAGAAAACCAGCCTCTATTGTTTTCACAAGGGGACAAATCTGTTTTTGCATCAGGCAGATATGTTGAATCTTCAATTTTCAGCATGTTTACGCTAACTTTTGTTCAGGGTAATGCTGCCTCTGCGCTAAGCCAGATACACTCGCTGGTAATCACTCAAAAAACAGCTAAAAAATTCTTTGGCGATGAACAGAATGTGATCGGTAAAACGATAAAGGTTGATAATAAACAGGATTATGTGGTTACCGGTGTTTTGAAAGATATACCAACCAACACCAGCTTTCAATTTGAATGGCTGATGCCTTTTGAGATCTATTGGAAAAATAGTCCCTGGCTCAAACAATGGGGTAACAACTCGCTTGCAACCTATGTAGAACTGAAACCCGGAGTGGATGTAGCTGCCGTAAATAAGCAGCTTTACAATTATATCCAAAAACACGAACCGAAATCGCTGGGCCACGTGTTTTTGTATGGAATGAACGACTGGCATTTGCGCAACGAGTTTAAAGACGGAAAGTTAACCGGGGGCGGACAAATTGAATACGTGCATTTGTTTACCATCATTGCCTGGATCATTCTGTTTATAGCCTGCATCAACTTTATGAACCTGGCCACAGCCCGCAGCGAGAAACGGGCCCGCGAAGTTGGAGTGCGCAAAGTTTTAGGCGCTGCAAAAAATTCATTGATTATTCAATTTATTGGCGAAGCTGTATTTATGGCGCTGATAGCCGCTGTTATCGCAGTTATAATATTGTTGGCTGTTTTAGCTCCGTTTAACACTTTGGTACAAAAGCAACTCAGTCCCGGTCTTGGTAACCCTGTTCATATCGTGGCTGTTTTAGTAATAGCGCTAATTTGCGGTATTGTTGCCGGAAGCTATCCTTCAATATATTTATCCTCATTTAAACCGGTAGTGGTATTAAAAGGCCTGAAGTTAAAGGATAGTGGAGCAGTTTATGTGCGTAAGGGATTGGTTGTGGTACAATTTGCTGCATCCATCATTCTGATCATCAGTACCATCATAATCTTCCAGCAGATACAGCATGTTAAAACCAGACAGTTAGGGTTCAATAAAGACCGGCTGGTTGAAATTGATCTGCAGGGCAAAATGGCAACAAATTATACACCAATACGTCAGGATCTGCTTAACACAGGCCATATCGAAAACGTGGCGCTGGCCGATCATGGTATCATTTATGGTGGCAATAATACCAGTAGTTTGACCTGGGAAGGTAAGCCTGTAGGCTCTCAGGTACTCATTTCACAACGCTATGTAACGGCCGATTTTTTCGCAACCTCGGGTTTGAAAGTTCTTGAAGGACGAAATCTAACCATTACTGATACCGGAAGTAAACCTATAAGAATGGTTGTAACGCAATCCATGGAAAGATTAATGGGCAAAGGGAGCGCTGTCGGTAAAACTATGCATGGTGAAGGCGATACTACCCACGCCGTAATTATTGGCGTGGTGAACGACTACGTTTATGGCAACATGTATGGCAAACCCGATCCGGTAATGTTCTTCAGTTCGGCACCAAAAGACTGTACGGTTTTATATGCCCGTATAAAACCCGGGCAAGACTTGCAAAAGTCGCTTGCCGATATGCAAACCGTACTTAAACAGTACAATCCCGGTTATCCCTTCAGCTACCGTTTTGTTGACGATCAGTTTAATAATATGTTTAAAACAGAGATGCTGGCAAGCAAACTCTCCAGGTTATTTGCAGCATTGACAGTTATTATATCCTGCCTGGGTTTGTTTGGATTAGCTGCCTATACCGCAGAACGACGGATGAAAGAAATAGGCATCAGAAAAGTGCTGGGCGCCAGCATATCCAGTGTAACCTCTTTGCTCTCAAAAGATTTCCTTGTATTGGTGGTCATTGCCTGTGCCGTGTCATTCCCGATAGCTTATTATGCGATGAACAAATGGTTAAATGGCTACCAGTACCATACCAGCATACAATGGTGGGTTTTTGCCGCTGCAGGTTTGCTGGCCATTTTCATCGCACTGGCAACGGTGAGTTTCCAGGCGGTTAAAGCGGCTTTGATGAACCCGGTGAAGAGTTTACGATCGGAGTGATTGGGTCATTAAATCATTGGGTCATTGGGTATTTTGGATTAATTATCAGCGCGATCAGCATTCCCGATAGCTATCGGGACACACGAATCAGCGGTTCAGACAATGAAAAGCAGTTAAAAAATTCAACATCATGATCAGAAACTATATTAAAACTGCCTGGCGGAATCTTAGCCGTAATCGGGTCTATTCAGTTATCAATATCGTGGGGTTAACGTTAGGGCTTACGGCATGCCTGCTGGTAGCTACTGTTGTACTGGATGATCTTTCTTATGACCGTCAGTGGAATAATTCGAATAGTATATTTCGGATCGTTAGTGTCGATAAAAGCAATAAAAATGCAACCGAACGTTTTCCGCAAAGTTTTACCGGATTAGGTCCTGTTTTTAAGAAGTTATTTCCGGAAGTTAAGGAATATTGCAGGATGCATGCCGGGTCTGTTCGCTTAAAAATGGGTACAGATAAAGATGGAATAGAATTAAATACCATTTCTGCAGAACCTTCAATATGGAAAATATTAAACTTTGATGTTGTTGCAGGTAGTCCACGCTACTATCAAAAGGGCTATACTAATTTGGTTATTACGCAAAAGATAAAGGATCAATTTTTCTCTGGCGTCGACCCTGTTGGTATTGTACTAACCGATATGCCGGAGTTTGGTAAGCCTGCTAACTATATTATTACTGGTATAATTAAAAACATACCGGCAAATACCTCACTGCGTGCTGATGTGCTGGAAATTAAGGAAAACGAACCTGATTTTGATGTATTAGCTAAAGAAGGGTATGGTACTTTTGCCGAACAATATCTGTTGCTTGATCCTAAATCTTCGGTCCCGGAGTTTGAATTGAAAGCTAATAAGTGGTTAGCTGGATATTTTACAAATCATGTACCTAAGTATTCGTTTAGTCTACAAAATATCCAGGATATTTATTTGCGGTCAACTGACCTTTCGGGACAGGGGCGTGTATCTGGCGACATCCATGATGTCTATATTTTTTCTGGTGTAGCTATCCTTTTACTTTTTATAGCCTGTATCAACTTTGTGAATTTGACGACAGCACGAGCGCTCAAACGAATTAAGGAAGCTGGAATACGGAAAGTGCTTGGTGCCGAAAAGAGTGAACTTGTAGCTCAATTTTTATTTGAATCATTATTATTCTTCCTGATTTCTTTTGTAGCTGGAATTTTGCTTTATTCATTTCTGTTGAATCCGGTTGAAGTATTCCTGGGTCACCCCATTACTTTAGCGATTCACAATAATGTACTACTCCTATCTCTCACTTCCATTTCTGTACTTATCGTTAGTTTGATTACCGGTATATATCCGGCCATGCTTGTATCCGCACAAAACCCGGCAATGACACTCAAAGGTAAAATGACCAGTGGGATTGGCAACGGTTTTATAAGGAAGGGCTTAATAGTCAGCCAATTCTCAATTTCGGTATTAATACTGATCGGTACGCTGGTTGTTCAAACGCAGCTGCATTATTTGAATATTAAAGATCTGGGTTATGATAAAAACAACCTTCTGCATTTAAAAGATATCAGTTGGAATGGAAAATCACCGGAATTTAAAAGACAACTCATCAACCTGGCCGGTGTTGAAAGTGCTTCTTTAAGTTCATGGTATCCGGGTTGTGGAAGCGGTGGTTTTATGACGATGCACGTTGATAACCCACGTGATAAAAAGGACAAACTGAAAGTATGGTATATCGCTGCTGATTTCGACTTTGTGAAAACCATGAAATTCAGTTTGCAAAAAGGTAGGCTGCTCAATCCTTCGCTTAGCTCTGATGCCCTCAATGATGATTCGCTGATGGATAAAGGAATGGATCAGCTGGATAAAGCTCAGCAAACGCAACCGATGTTAATGACAAATCTGACAGCTAAAACCTTTAATATAAAACAACTTAATACGAAGGTTGACGGAATCCAGGGTATACCCGTCGGCATTATTAACGATTTTAACAATGAATCGTTAAAAAGTGAAATGAAACCAGTTTTTATCCGCGCAGACAATAACCTGGGTTATGGGGGTATGTTGGTACGCGTAAGGCCGGGCTCGAAAAAGAACGTATTGTCGGCAGTCTATCAGCTTTGGCAAAAGCAATTCCCGGATAAGGTTTTTCAATTCGAATGGACCGACGAAGTATTAAATGATCAGTATAAAGCTGAAAATAAATTACAGCAGCTATTTGTTTTATTTAGTTTCCTGATAATTATCCTGGCGGCTTTGGGGCTTTTTGGATTGACTATGTATTCGGTGGAGTTAAGATTTAAAGAAATTGGAATCAGAAAAGTATTGGGGGCCTCGATTCCCGGAATTGCTGTGACTTTATCAATGGATTTTATAAAACTTGTTTTACTAGGAATACTGATCGCCAGCCCGATAGCCTGGTATTGTGCCGCTGCATGGTTACAAAACTACTGGTATCGAATTGATATTTACTGGTGGATATTTATTGTACCGGGTTCAATAGCGGTAGCTATCGCGATGTTGACAATCAGTTTTCAAACAATAAAGGCAGCTATAGCAAACCCGGTTAAAAGTTTGAGGTCGGAGTAATAGGGTAGTGAATGAGTGAGTGGTTATTAAGGATTGTTTAAAAATTTCATTTATAAAAAATTAATAAGCAAGTATTTACATAGCTTTGAGGTTGAATTCGGTTAACTATAGCAACCCAGTTAACCAATCACCGGTTAACTAATCAATAATTAGCTGGTTAACCATCACCAATTAACCAATTACCAACCCACCTGTATCAATACCGGACGCTTGCTGTCACATAAGCGAACACCAGAAAAATTGAATTGATACATAACTTCCTGATAAATAATAAATTAATAATTTGGTATGCTATTCAATATATAATTCTCAAATGAATTAAGATAATTAAATTATGCATTCAATAACTCACTAATTCAGTCATTTACTCATTTACCAATTAAATTAATGTTATCACTACAACACATATCCAAATATTACCAGGCAGGTGGCACAAAAAACTATGTTTTGAATGATATCAGCCTCGATGTAGATCAGGGCGAGTTTATTTCAATTATGGGGCCTTCCGGTTCCGGTAAATCTACCTTGCTGAATGTGATAGGTATGCTTGATGAACCAACGGAGGGTTACCATTACTTTGTGGGTGAGGCAGTTCACCAACTTAAAGAAAAGCACCGGGCGGCTTTGTATAAAAAGTATATCGGCTTTGTTTTCCAGGCATATCATTTAATCGATGAACTGACAGTTTACGAAAACATCGAGACACCACTCATCTACCAGGATGTTAAAAGCTCAGAACGTAAGGCTATGGTTGCTGATATACTCGACAGGTTCCAGATCGTAGGGAAAAAAGACCTATTCCCATCGCAACTTTCGGGCGGTCAGCAGCAACTGGTTGGTATTGCCCGGGCATTGATCACTAGTCCGAAATTAATTTTAGCAGATGAACCAACCGGTAATCTGAATTCGAAACAGGGTGACGAGATCATGCAACTTTTCCGAAAGTTAAATAAAGAAGAAGGAGTAACCATTCTGCAGGTAACCCATTCAGAAAAGAATGCCGAATATGGTTCCCGGATCATCAATCTGTTCGACGGGCGGATCGAATCGTCGAAAAAGTTTTAAAAACGTAGCAAAAAATTATAATGATAAAAATTGCTGAAAAAATTCTAACCCTGCTTTTATGCATCGGCTGCATTCCGGTTTTTGCCCAAAAAGCTGATTCGGTTTTAACCTTGCCACAATGCCTTGATATTGCCATTAAAAATAACCTGACGGTGCGCCAAACCGATCGGGATGCACAATCAGCTGGAATAGATCTCCGGCAGGCGAATGAGAATTTATTCCCTAATATTGGCGCATATGCCTCACGCACCTTTAATCAGGGAAGAGCCATTAGTCCGATTACCAATGCCTATGTCAATCAATCGGCCACAAATGATAGTTATAGTTTATCTGGTAGTATGACCCTATTTAATGGCTTTTCATTGATCAACGCTGTAAAATCCGCCTCATTGGCTTATCAGGCAGGTAAGTTAGACCTTCAAGCTGCTAAAGATGTGGTTGTAGTTAATGTGATAACCAATTACCTCGCTATACTTGATAACCAGGAAGTGCTGGCAGCAAGTAAAAGTCAGCTGGCTTCACAACAGGAGACGGTAAATAGGATGGAGTTACTTGAGCAACAAGGCGCCAACAAAGCAGCCTCCGACCTAACTGATCAAAAAGGAGAACTGGAAGGAAACAAAGTGGCCGTAGTAAACGCACAAAATAACCTTGATGCTTCTAAACTTGCGCTTTATGAGCTGATGAATATTCCTTTCGAGTCAGGTAGGCAATTCCAAACATTAAATGCACAGGACCTTACCGGTAGTTATGGTACCGACCCGGAAAATGCTTATCAGGTGGCCTTGCAACAATTTGCGGCAGTTAAGGCTGCAGAATTGCGCAGGCAAAGTGCACAAAAATTCCTGGCCTCGGTAAAAGGCGAATTATTCCCTACATTAAGCTTAAACGGCGGTTTAGGAACCGCCTATTCAAACGGCGCCACAAGATCAGTAGTTATTGATCCAACAACGACTATAACAGAACAGGTTCCATACAGCGACCAGTTTAAAAACAACTATACTTCGTATGTTGGAGTTGGACTAAATATTCCAATTTTCTATAATGGTGTCCGTCGCAATAGTGTAGCCAGGGCCAAATTGGTGTTACTCAATTCAAGAGATATTGAAGATAACGTGAAAATTAAACTGAGGCAAAGTGTTGAACAGTCCTATTTCGACATGACCGCTGCCTATAAACGTTACCAGGCATTGGCCGAACAGGTTAAAGCCTATACAGAAAGTTATCGGATTTATAAGATCAGATTTGATTCGGGTGTACTTACCTCGGTCGATCTGATCATTGCCAAGGACAAACTCGATGCAGCGTCCCTTAACCTGATCAGCGCCAAATACGACTATTTTATTGACAGTAAAATACTCGACTACTACCAGGGAAAACTGGCTGCATTTTAATCTGCCGAAAAATTTGCAAATCAAAAATATTTGCTGAACTTTATTACAGGCAAACATAATATCCGGTTGATGCTTTAGGTCTCCGTAAACTGAGCATCAACCGGATATTTCCATGATTGGCCCGGTACCTTACTTAAACTTTTTTACATGAAAAAAACTTTACTCATTTTAGCAATCGCTGTTTGCGCGGCCTTCACTTCAAAGGCTCAGGTTTTACCTAATTTTCAATTCGGGATCAAAGGTGGTTTGGACGTAGCAAGTGTATCAACTTCAGCAGGTAGTACATTAAGCAGTAACAACCAGGCGGGTTATCTTGCCGGCGTTTGGGCGCGGGTAGGAGCTTTGGGCTTTAATTTCCAGCCAGAACTTTATTATACTTCGAAATCCGAAAATTTTGATAACGGCACAGTACAAGCCAATTTTAAAAGTATTGATCTCCCCCTACTTTTAGGAGGTAAGATCGGCGCTTTTGGTTTAGGTGCCAGGTTTTATACCGGGCCGGTAATATCCTTTTTGATCGATAAAAACAATAGTTTCAGCAGTGCGCTCACTCAGGCCTCAACCCTTGATTATAAGAACCAGAATTTCGCATGGCAGTTTGGAGCAGGCCTCGATATTAAAGCTGTTTCTTTTGATTTGCGGTACGAAGCGGGCTTAACAAGTCATAGCTACGAAGGAGCATCCGGAAAGCTCAATTTGTTCAGCTTGACAATTGCCTACAGGCTTTTTAAGATTTGATAAGTAAAGCCGTGAGGTTGGTTGGCCGGGTTCAGCTTTTGTCGATTTCTCTACATCAAATATTTGAAGGTATTTTGCCTATTTAGTATTATAACTGATAGATATGGGGCATTAACTTTAGGGGCAATTTAATCCGATGTTCAGAAGCGCCCTTTTTTTATTTATCGTACTTGTTTCGCAGTTTTATGCTGATGCAAGACCTTTAATCTCCGGTGATACCGGCGTAACTAAAATTCGCCTGAATCAAATAGGCTTTTATCCTGATGCCCCTAAAATTGCGATCGTAGTTTCCTCAAAAAGCCAGGTATTTACCATTCAAACACTAAACGGTAAAACAATATTAACCGGAAGGCTAAACCTTTCATTAAAGCCCGGTTTGAATCGTTTATTTACAAGGATCGCAGATTTTTCGGATCTTAAAAAAGAAGGCACCTACAGGCTAAATGTGCCCGGCCTTGGCTATTCTTATCCATTTACAATCGCTCGATCAGTTCATCGCAAGGTAGCAGTTGCTTCCATCAAAGCCTATTATTTTACCAGGGCGTCCAGCAAAATAGAGATAAAATATGCCGGAAAATGGAGCAGGGCCGCTGGTCATCCTGACGACCATGTGTTAGTACATCCTTCGGCGGCAGATAGTAGCAGAGTAGCGGGAACGGTCATTTCGTCGCCCCGGGGATGGTATGATGCTGGTGATTATAACAAATACGTTGTTAATAGTGGTATATCCACTTACACCCTTTTGTCGCTTTACGAAGACTTCCCTGATCACATGAAAACGGTAAAGCTGAATATACCGGAAAGCGGAAATAATGTCCCCGACGTGCTGAACGAAGCCTTATGGAACATCCGTTGGATGCTATCCATGCAGGACCCGAATGACGGCGGGGTATACCATAAACTCACAAACGCTGCATTTGACAAAATGGTGATGCCCAGCCAAGCTACCACTACAAGGTATGTGGTTCAAAAAAGTACCGCAGCAACACTTGATTTTGCTGCGGTAATGGCACAATCGGCTCGGATATTCAAGCAGTATCACAATGAATTCCCGGGTTTGTCGGATTCGTGCCTGTCCGCAGCAAAAAAAGCCTGGGCATGGGCGCAACATAACACGGGTGTATTGTATCAGCAAAATGCGATCAACCAGAAATTTGACCCTAAAATAACTACAGGAGAATATGGCGACGGGAATGTTTGCGATGAATTCCTTTGGGCTTCAGCAGAGTTGTTTGTGACCACGGGCGAAAGCCAATACTTGAAAATTGTTGGTCAATCTGCTGAAAGACCCATTGTATTGCCGGCCTGGAACGAGGTAGGTACGCTTGGGTATTATTCAGTTCTGCGGTATCGCAACCAGTTATACACCAGTTATCCGGATCTTATGGTATTGAAGAAAAAATACCTTGATTTTGCAGATGGTTTGATCAATAACACTGATAGTACTGCATTTAAAACTGTAATACAAAAACGTCCATCAAATTTTATTTGGGGAAGTAATGCATTGGCCGCTAACCAGGGTATGGCATTGATCGTGGCCTATAAAATTTCGGGTGATAAAAAGTACCTGCGCTATGCATTGGCTAAC
>CAIPDP010000078.1 GCA_903863845.1 uncultured Mucilaginibacter sp.
ATCGTTACCGAATGGTCGGTTTTCAGAACTCCTGATTTTGAGCTGCTTACCTCACTGCTTAAAAACAAGGTTATATTCGATGGACGTAACCTTTACGACCTTCAGAAAATGATAGATATCGGTTTTTATTACAATAGTATTGGTAGAAAAAAAGTTGAATAACATGGCAAATCGTAAACGAGTTTTGATCACCGGCGCAGCCGGTTTCCTGGGTTCGCACCTGTGCGACCGCTTTATTAAAGAGGATTTTCATGTTATCGGCATGGATAACCTTATTACCGGCGATCTGCGCAATATAGAGCACCTTTTTAAGCTGGATAATTTTGAATTCTATCATCATGATGTTTCAACTTTTGTATTCGTTCCGGGCGAATTGGATTATATCCTTCATTTTGCCTCACCGGCCAGCCCAATCGATTACCTGAAGATCCCTATCCAAACTTTAAAAGTTGGATCGCTGGGTACCCATAACCTGTTGGGATTAGCACGGGTTAAAAAAGCCCGGATGCTGATTGCCTCCACTTCGGAAGTATATGGCGACCCTACAGTAAATCCGCAGCCCGAAGAATATTGGGGCAACGTGAATCCTATTGGGCCGCGCGGGGTATATGACGAAGCCAAAAGGTTCCAGGAAGCTATTACAATGGCCTACCATACTTTTCACGGCCTCGAGACCCGTATTGTACGAATATTTAATACTTACGGTCCGCGTATGCGGTTGAATGACGGCCGTGTTCTGCCGGCTTTTATTGGCCAGGCATTGCGCGGTGAACCATTGACCGTATTTGGCGACGGCTCACAAACGCGTTCGTTTTGCTATGTCGACGACCTGGTGGAGGGTATTTACCGTCTACTTTTCAGCGATTATGCAATGCCGGTTAACATTGGCAACCCAGACGAGATCACGATAAGGGAATTTGGAGAGGAGATCATTAAACTCACCGGTACCGATCAGCAATTGATCAGCTTGCCTTTGCCTACTGATGACCCCAAGCAGCGTAGGCCCGATATCACCAAGGCCAGAGAATTGTTAGGATGGGAGCCGAAGGTTGCTCGCGCTGAAGGCTTGAAGATCACCTATAATTATTTTAAATCGCTGCCAGAGAAAGACATTCAACATAAAAGTTTTACCAACTATAATAAATAAACAATGCCCAGGATATTAGTTACTGGTGGGATGGGTTACATTGGCTCACACACCGTCGTTGAACTGATCAATGCAGGTTACGAGCCGGTGATAGTCGATGATCTTTCCAATTCGCACCCTAAGATACTTGAACAGATCACTAAAATAACCGGCAAAAAACCGGCATTTCACCAACTGGACCTGTGTGATGAAGCAAGTGTAAAAAAGCTGGCAGCTGACGAAAATGATATTTCGGGCATTATTCACTTCGCCGCATATAAAGCAGTGGGCGAATCGGTAAAAGACCCGCTGAAATACTACCATAACAATATTTATTCACTGGTTAATTTATTGCAGGCTTATTATGGCAAGTCCGTTGGACTGGTGTTTTCTTCGAGTTGCACTGTATACGGGCAACCCGACAAATTGCCGGTGAATGAAAATGCTCCGGTAAAACCAGCTGAATCGCCCTATGGCAATACCAAGCAAATATCAGAAGAGATATTAAAAGACACCATCGCTTCAGGAGCTAACTTTAAAATCATCTCATTGCGCTATTTTAACCCTGTAGGTGCACATGAATCGGCGTTGATCGGCGAATTACCAATCGGTGTACCACAAAATCTGATACCATATATCACGCAAACCGCTATTGGCAAACGCGAGAAGATAACCGTTTTTGGCGACGATTATAATACGCCCGATGGCAGCTGCATCCGCGACTACATTCATGTGGTCGATCTGGCAAAAGCGCACGTTGCTGCAATAAAATTGCTGGAAAAAGATGAATTTAAGGGATATGATGTATTTAACCTTGGCACCGGCCAGGGTAATTCGGTTTTGGAGATCATAAAAGCGTTTGAGCAAACTACCGGCGTCAAACTTAACTACAGTATCGGACCTCGTCGCGATGGAGATGTTGAACAGGTTTGGGGCGATGTAACAAAAGCAAAAGAAAAACTCAATTGGGAAACCAAACTTGGCATAAATAGTATGATGGCGTCGGCATGGGCCTGGGAGACTTATTTATCCAAAAATCCTTTGTAATTTTGGCCGATGCAAAAAATCATCATAACAGGGGGGGCCGGCTTTATCGGATCGCATGTGGTGCGTCGTTTTGTGCGCAATTATCCGCAGTATTCGATCATTAATCTCGATAAGCTTACTTATGCCGGTAACCTGGCCAATCTGAAAGATATTGAACTGGAGCCCAATTATCGCTTTGTTAAAGGTGATATTGTCGATGCTCCCTTCATCGACCAGCTTTTTGCTACCGAAAAACCAGATGCCGTTATCCATCTTGCTGCCGAGTCGCATGTGGATCGTTCCATCACCGATCCTATCGAATTTGTTTCGACAAACGTTGTTGGTACTGCCACCCTTTTAAATGCCGCCCGTAACTACTGGAAAGGAAATTATGATAAAACACGCTTTTATCATGTCTCTACCGACGAAGTTTATGGCAGCCTGGGCGAAACCGGACTCTTTACCGAGTCGACCGCTTATGACCCGCATTCGCCTTACTCAGCTTCCAAGGCCAGTTCTGATCATTTCGTAAGAGCATACCACGATACTTATGGCCTTGACACCGTGATCTCTAATTGCTCTAATAATTATGGCTCTTTTCATTTTCCCGAGAAACTGATCCCACTGGCCATCAATAATATCAAACAAAACAAGCCCGTGCCCGTTTATGGCAAAGGCGAAAACATTCGCGACTGGCTATGGGTCGAGGATCATGCCCGTGCTATCGACCTGATCTTTCACCAGGCCAAAGCCGGTACAACTTACAATATAGGAGGGCACAATGAATGGAAAAACATCGATCTGATTCGCTTGCTATGCAGCATACTCGACCAAAAACTCGGAAGACCCGAAGGCGAATCTGCCAAACTCATTACTTTCGTAACAGATCGCGCCGGTCATGATCTGCGCTATGCTATTGATGCTTCCAAACTTAAAAATGAGCTCGGTTGGGTACCAAGTATTACCTTTGAACAGGGTTTGGATAAAACAG
>CAIPDP010000079.1 GCA_903863845.1 uncultured Mucilaginibacter sp.
ACAAAGGTAGTTGCGATCAACCATCCACAAACGATGGAGATGATAAAAATAGTAAGGTTGCCAATGTGCCCGTTATACTTGAGCAGCATCACCATCAATATGGAAAAACAAAAAGATGCTATAACGATAGAAGAAGCATATAACCCGATGTAAGAACTGTAGACTGAAAGAACCACACCGGCTATAAGTGAAAGTAAGCCCAGCTGGTAGGTTCTCTTGCTGACATCTTTAACGTCGATAAGCGGGTTTAGAAGTTTGTCTTCCTCCTTCAACCGGTAGTATTTCTCAGCAATACGTTTCATTAGCGAAGGTTGTGTTCCAGGGCGCTCATTTTGATGTTACCCAAGGCTAACCATTTAACGTTAAAAAGGTTTTTAAAGTTCCTGCTCATGAAAAAATCGCTTATTTAGCACCGATGGTAAGTAAGGCTGAAAGTTCAAATTCAAGCGCTGAATCAGCAAATTGTGTGATAAGTTCTTTCTCAATTTTACTGGCCAGTGGTTCAAATAGTTCCGGATCCTTTGCTGCAACTTCTTTTCCAAGCATATGTTTGCGAAATAATGCGTTTACCACATTTTCTGCATTTGGCGCTATAGTATTTAACTTTACATATTCAACCCGCGGCGATCTGAATCCGGCATTAACCAGGTGATTCATAAGGACAGCCGGATCATGCATCGAAAATGGCACAAAAAACCTATTGGTATCCTCGCCCGAAAAGATCGGAATTATTTGTTCATTGATGATCGTCTTAAAAAGCGGCATGTTCATGGTATCGTCCCAGGTAAAACACATCAGCTTTCCTCCTGATTTTAAAACACGATAGATCTCCCTGAACCCTTTGTTTCGGTCAGGCAGGAACATCATGCCGAACTGGCAAATAACCAGGTCGAAAGAATTGTCTTCAAAAGAAAGATTTTGTGCGTCTTCAATCCGGAAACTGACTTCTTCGTCAATCAGCGCACGCTTTGCTATACTGAGCATATCATCGCTGATGTCGGTCGCGGTAAGTTTAACCGTTGGCGGAAGAACCTTGCGGATGTGCCTGGTTACCCGGCCTGTTCCGGCAGCGATTTCCAATACCGAACCTAAATTGCCAGTTTCTATCCTCGACGCAAGATAGCGCCCATAGGGCTCGAACAAAATGGGACCAAGCAGATCATCATAATACTCGGCATCCCGACCGGTAAATTTGAAAGCTTCCTTTTTTTCCATATCAATTGTTGCCCTTTATTGCCCTATAGGTTTTTAATTAAAAGCCAGAAATTGCAGCTTTTCCGTTCAGCACTTTACCATTTTTTTCTTTTTGCCAAGGTTGCCTTTGGCTTTTGCTTTCAGTATATAGTCTTCAGAACGGGGCACTTTACAGGCCGTATCACCTTTGTCGACCATTACATCGCCTATGATTTGTGCGGCAGCAATCACCTCGTCGGTAAGCGGGGCCACATAGGTTCCGAGCGATATCATAAAGTTGTTCATCAAACTGCGAACACGGTTTGGTGAAGTATGAATGGTATTGACGACACGTTTTAAAAGCGAACTGAGCGCCGGCAGGTCCAATTCGCTATCCGGCTTTTGTGATACCCAATTTAACAAGGTCGCCCAACCTATCACGGCTATTTGCTCATCGTCAGAATCGATCCATAACAAAGCAAGTTCATAGCCATCTCTGTTTCCTGTAGCTACCCAGGGCACGGTGTATTCGCTGATATTGTTGGATACCGCCTGTCGGGCCCATAATTGCAGATCATCGGGGGTCATTTTTGCATCATCGGCTATTAATCCAGCCAGGTACATGGCATCGGCGTTACCAGTGGCATAAAGGTCTTTCGCCAACTGATAATCTGTTTTTACTTTTTTTTGGATCTCTTTCAGGAATTCGATCTTAACCCCATAAAAGGGCTCTTTAATTCCGTGCTTCAAAAGAATTTTTTTAATGCTTTCACTTCCCTTTGATTCAAGAAAGGACATGATCTCGGCTACCGTCATGGCTCAAATTTTAACTAATTTAAGATAACATTTTCCAAAAAAAAAGAGTCTCCCGCCAAAAGCTGAAGACTCCTTTTTGGTATCTAAAATTAATTAATTGTTTTTCTGTTTCCGGTTATTTTGCCGGGGCTGTTTCGGTTGCGATCTGTTGCCGCGGGATGGCTGCTGCCCCTGGCGTGGCTGAAAATTGCTGCCATTATTTGGCCTTGGATTCGCAGGTTTATTATTGTTAGGTTGCGCACCTAAATTTCTGTTATTGTTATTTGGCTGCGGATTTGTGCCACGATTATTGTTTACCGTAGGTGTAGCAGTAATATGCTGCAGTGAGGTTGTAGCCGGACGTCCATTGTTTACTGAAGCTGCCTGGGTTTTGTCAGCAACTGCAGCCTGGCGATGCGCTACCTGCAATGCTGTTGGCGCGAAATGCTGTTCGTGTGTCGCAGCGATCTCGGTTGCCGTAGGTCTTGCAGGTATTCCGCCGGTCCCGCCATTATAGCTTACTCTGTTAACTACTGTCGTATTCCTGATAACGGTGTTATCAACGTAGGTATTATGGATAACGGTAGTATTTACACGTACTACGGCGGTGTTATATCTAAATACATTACCATGCCAGCCACCACCAACAAAACCAACCCCTACATAACCAAAACCATAGTTTATACCCCCGTAAAATCCAACCGTCGGTCCCCAATAACCGTGGTGAAAGCGGTAATACCCGCCGTAAAATCCCCAGTAACCGGGTGTCCAAAGCAATCCAAAACGTGGAGGAGCTACCCAAACACCGGGTACCCAGAAATAATCGTGGGCAGCGATATTCCAGTACCAATATCCGGGTTGCCACAAATAACCTTCAGTAGGGCAGGGTGGTTGTTCGTACTCAGGCAATGCGGGCGGAGCAACACTGGCCTGCAGGTCCTCATCAGATAAAGTATCCAGGCCGGTCTGCAGATCGGCATTTGCCTGATCCTCTCCATTGCCATTCACTGAAAGATCTGGTGCCTGCTGCTGACCGGAATTAGCCGAAAGATCGGGTACGGCAGCCGCCGGATTATTATTGAAATTGGCGTAATTACGACAATTATTCAGGTTGTTATTATTAGGTCCTTCTATCGGGATGATCCGCCAGTTATTAACGGCTGGATCAAAGAAATATAAACTATTCTCCTCAATATTATAATAGAAAGTACAAATAGGACTTTGCCTGTTAAATGCAACACTTTCCCAGGTCAACTGGTAACCATTAATTTTCTTGTGGGGGTCGATCTGTTTGATCACAGCTATTTTACGCCCGGGTGTCTGTCTTAACAACTCACGCGATTGCGGAGTAGCTGCCACCAGATCTATAAAAGCATCTTTGAACAACGTAGCCTGATCGCCACCAACTTGTATTTCCTGCCCGCTTTGATAATCAATTGCAAATATTTGCGATGATGGATGGTTATCCACTACCGGATTTTGCGCCCTGCTTAAACCGCTGATGAGCAAGGCTAGAATTATAAGGGAGTATTTTTTCATATGCACTTAAGATAGCTTTTTTAGAAAAAGGTTTAACGTCACATGCCTAATTTACCTCTTTCTATTGCAAATTTACCTCGAGTCGATGATATTACTGATATCCCATACAAATTGGTCAGGTGTTTCATTCGGGAAACCATCCCAGGTTTTTAAAACTTTGCCGTTTTCATCAACCAGCAGCGTAAAAGGAAACTTACCCTCGGCATTGTATTTATCGGCAAGTGCTTCATTGCGTTTTACCTGGTCTTTAGGCAATTGGTTTTTCTTTTGGCGCGGAAAATCGGCCCGTACCAGTAGCAGGTGATCGGCTGCATAATTCTCAAATTTTGCCGATTCCAAAATCTCCGAGCGTAAGCGTATACAAGGCCCGCACCAATCAGATCCCGAAAAATTGATGAGGATCAGTTTGTGCTCTTTTGCTGCCTGACTACGGGTAGCTTCAAAATCGCCCGACCATTCGGTCTTAGGCATCAGCAACATCAAAAAATAGATGGCGATAATTTTCATAATTCAAACGTTTTTAATTTATATATCCAAAAATAAAGTTTTCAAAACAGGCTATTTAAAACCAAGGCTGAGTGAAACTACGCTCGATACCAGGTCTGTTGTTTGAGTGTAGTGTCCATATCGTAATTCCAGGTCATGCAAATTCTGCCATCCAAAAACGCCTTTTGGCGGAGCCAACCTAAATCCAACACCAATAAAATTGCTCTGGAATTTCGAATATTCATAGTTACTGGTATAATATTGGTCGTTAATGTTATGACTTTCATAGGGTGCGAAATACCTGGAGGCTGACTGATTATAATACCTGTAAAACGGCGAAATAGAGAAAAATGGGCTTAGCTTAATAGGCATTTCTACATAAGCCGTATTTGACTTTATACCCCAGCTATCAATATAATAACGGTAATAAGAGCGTATGATCAGGTCATCAGCAACAAAATAGTTTAACCTGAAACCAATTGGTAATTTAAATCTGTTGGCAGGCAGCTTTTCAATAGTATCTTTACCTGTACTAAAATAAACCCGGTGAAATGGTAAACCCAGGTATCCGTTTTGAGCAACCGCATCAACCAGCAACAATACTTGTAACCTTGAGTTGATAATTTGTGAATAACCAAAAGAAGCAGTGTAGGTATTACGCGGACTACTTGGAATATTTCGATGGTTGTGTAAAATTCGCCCATTGCTTAAAACCGTTTGCGTCCCGCTTGCGGTAGTTACAACTGTAGTACCACTAGTGGTAGTCACTTTTGATTGTGGGATAAACTCTGAAGGATAAATCAACGTCACCTGGTCGAAATAGGCCTGAAATTTGGCGCTAAATTCACCACTCTTGTCGGCTGTTTTTTGTGAGAAATGAATGTCGGCACCACGTGAATGGTAGTTATATTCGCCTGAATAATAAGCCCCAATGCCGAAGCTGCTCCCTTTTTGCACGTTTTCAACCGTCCAATCAAGTGAAGGATACAACCTGTCGCCTCCGGTTCTGGAAGCACCACTTTTATTAACAAAGGCTGCAGAAGCCGAAGTATGATGATCGTATCCCAAACCGGTTGAAAGCGTATTTTTCTTATAGTTAGAGTCGCCCCATACCAATTTAAGGTCGATCCCATTGGATATATCCGTCACTTTTTCGGTACCTATACCGCCTGTTACAGCCGAATGGTCGCCATTTTGCCAGTAATAGCTCGATACCAGGTTGATCTCATCGACATGCAGCGCTTTTGGCGAGTAGCTGGTTTTGGCAGCAGGGGCATTTGAACTGCTAACAACCCGGTGAGGTATCGTATCAACACTGCTTTGAGCCTGAACATTAAACCGGCACAATAACGAAAATCCTATAATTGACAAATAAATCCTCTTCATATTAATTATTATTCCTCATCCGGATGCTTAATTTCATCCGCAGACACTACCCGCAATAAAGCAAGTATATTTAAAGCCAGTTGATCATACTTTAGCGGATAACTACCTGATATTTATATTATTTGACGTAAACATCCGATCATGGTCATCAATGATCACCGCTTCAATATCTTTCATTTGATTGACCATATCCAGACCTGTGCGTATGCCCATAATGGTTACCGGTGTCGCCATTGCATCCGCTATCTCAGCATTGGTGGTAATGATGGTAACACTTTTAATTCCGGTTACCGGCAAACCCGTACGCGGGTCGATGGTATGGGAGTATTTTTTACCCCCGATAATGACATATTTTTCATAGTTACCCGATGTGGCCACCGCCAGGTTTGATATAGACATATAAGAAAATATCTCCTGTTTGGCATCCGGGTTAGCTATGCCTACGGTCCAGGGTTGCCCGTTGGGTTGCAGGCCCCAGGTGGTTAAGTCGCCCGAAGCATTCACAACACCATGTTGAACGCCTTGCTGTTGCATGATTAGTTTTGCGCGCTCGGCTGCGTAACCTTTGCCGATTCCGCCAAACCCGATACGCATTCCTGCCTCTTTTAAAAAAACAGTTTGTTGTTCGTTATCCAATATCACATTGCGGTAATTGATCAGCCTAACCATTTGCTTTGCCGTTTCAGGGTCGGGCAAAGCCGTCATGGTTTGATCAAAATTCCAAAGTTTTTTGTCGATCGAACCATAAGTGATATCAAATGCACCTTGTGTCAGGTCTGATATCCGCAACGACCGCCCGATCAGGTCGAAGGTTTCGCGACTTACTTTTACGGGTGCTATCCCTGCATTTTGATTGATCAGGTTGGTCTCACTGTCATCACTGAAAGTGGTGAGCAATTTTTCGATCCTTTGTATCTCGGCTATCCCTTCATCAATCCTCGCATTGGCCCAGGCTTCGTCGGTCGAAACTACACTCAGTTCGAAACGATTGCCCATCAGTTTACAAACCCGCCTCACCAGGCCGGGACTTGTATGGCCGCTATCAGCTATTTTAATTTTGTCAACCTGCATCAGTAACAACAATATTACGCGGGTATTCTGAAGTTTGGATGAAAAAACCGGCCAATGAATTTAAAATAGATGTTTTAACATTATTTAACAAAAGGCACCAAAAGTCTTTTCAGTTTTTAACCCTGGCAGCTCGTATTTAATATTTTGGCATTTAATTTGTATTTCTTGTAATAAATGGGTAAATAACTTATTTTCATACACTTTACATAGCATATAAATAATTCCCTGATTTAAACTTTATAATAAAAAACTCGTTATGCATTCATTCGCCATGCGTTCGCAAGAGCAATCTACCGATCCGGATTACCTTTCTATATTATTGATCATCCTGCTATCAATTGGGGTGCTTGTAATAGTTTTGCTGCTTCTGCGAAAATATATTTTGAAATACTGGAAAATTGGTATCATCATCAGCAACCAGGAAAAGCAAATGAAAAGTCATGAGTTATCATTAAGGCGGAATGCGAGCGCAAATTTTTATAAGTACCTTGCTCTTGGTGATAAAGAACTGGCCTATGAACACCTTTTATATATGTTCTATTTTGACCTGGCGGATCCTAATCTTTCCAAGGAACGCCAAAACAAAAAGTTCCAGGAACTCAGAATGGCTTATGCTGAATATTTTAGCCAGTTAGGGCGAGATCTGCCACCGCCCATCCTTTAAAACTGTACTTTTCAGGGGCTTTTTTTAAGCAGCAGGGTTCAGAAACGCTATATTTATGCTTTGTATTCATCAGGCATCGCATGAATTTTCGCAACAAAACGCTCCCGATCATTTTCCTTTTGTTTTTTATTTTACTCGCGCCGGATCAAACTTTTAGCCAGGTTACTAAACAAGCGATAGTTTTTCATATTCAATCGGCACATACGCCATTTTCGGATACCGCCAGGCGCCATGGACATCTTGGCGACGGCGTATTTTATTCTACCGCCGATCATTACCGCGACAGCAGCGTTTTGATCATCGTTCCTCCTGGCTTAAATGCCAAAAAGCAGGTCGATCTGATATTCTGGTTTCATGGCTGGCATAACAATGTCGACAATGCCGCGCAATATTATCACCTCATCACGCAGTTCATGGCATCGGGCCTGAATGCCGTTTTGGTATTACCCGAGGCTGCCAAAGACGCGGCCGACAGCTATGGTGGCAAACTCGAAAATCCTGGTGTATTCAGGGAACTGGTTGGTGACGTGCTTAAGGGATTGAAAGAACATCAATTGGTAGGCAACAGCTGCAAACCGGGACATATCCTGTTGGGCGGCCATAGCGGTGGTGGGGAAGTTATTGCATTTATTGTAGAAAAAGGAGGCATAAAAATAAATGAAGCCATCCTGTTTGACGCCTTATATGATGGAACAGAAAAATTTATTGCATGGTTGAACAACGATAAGGGTACCCGATTTGTCCATTTTTTTACAGATTTCGGCGAAGGTCCGAAAGAAGAGAGCCAAAGAATGGTTAAACTGTTGAAAGATCAGCAAATTGCATTGGTTGAAACCGAAGAATCGGGCCTGACGCCAGCTATGATCGCTAATAGCAGGCTACTGTATATCCATAGCCTTAAACAACATAACGACATTATCTTCAATCCGGATAATTTCAGGTTACTGTTTGAGAATAGTCCCTTTCTGAAGAAAATTAAAAAATAGAATTTTACTGGTAAAGCAACGCCTGAAAGTCGTTACGATCACTGCAACACCTGCAGATCATTATCAGGTATCTGCCAGGTTACGCCTTTGGCATCGGTCACATTATAATAGATCAGGCCGGCACTATCAGTACTGTATATGTTGACAACCGTTACGGGTTGTGCCGGCTGCATGCCACCTGTTCCGAAAACCCCTGCATAGATATTGCACTTGGTTCCCGCCAGTAAAATGCGGTTATCCAGATTGTCCTTTGTGCAGGCGCAGGTTAAAAGCAGGCAAATTAAAAGCGTAAATTTTAAGGCAAAAAAACCAGTAGCACCGGTAGTTGCGGAACGTGAAGAATACTTGAAAGAATGGTTCATGGTATACAAATTTGATATCATGAATACGGTCGACAGAGACTGAAGTTTGTAGACAGAATTATCGAAAGTTTGTAGTGGTTTGGTTGACAAGAAAATTTCTGCTAAATAAGAATTGTTGTTTCGAGCTCCCAAACGGAGAAAGGAATACCATGGGATGCAAATGCAGGGTAGCGCTGCTTTTATTTTAGTTCTTTCCAGGTAATTTACTGAAACAATTACCCCCCGAACCGGCTTATAGATATATAGAACTAAATGATGGTTCGCAGGAATATTTTATCGCAAACAGGAGTTGCTTTTGCTATGCTGATTTTTTTATTTAGCATACCCCGAACTGCTGCAGCTTATTCCGTTTTCGCGCATGAAGCCGTGATTGATGCTTCCTGGTAGGGAGCCATTTTACCTTTACTAAAACAAAAATATCCGGCATCAAATAATGCCGATCTGGAAATAGCCCGTTCTTATGCTTATGGTGGGGCCTTGATTGCCGATATGGGTTATTTCCCATTCGGAAACCCCTATTTCACCAACCTGTTACATTATGTGCGGAGCGGCACTTTTGTCGAAAACCTGATCAGCCAGGCAACAAATTTAAACGAGTATGCTTTCGCAATTGGGGCGCTGGCGCATTACCTGACCGATAGCTTCGGCCATTCTCTGGCAACCAATGTAGCGGTACCCTTACTGTACCCGGACGACAAGCATAAATATGGCGATGTTGTTACCTACGACGATGATAACGTATCTCATAAAAGAATGGAGTTTGCTTTTGATGTCATCCAGATATCCCGGGGTAATTACCTCACCCAGGCTTTTCATAATTTTATTGGCTTCAATGTTGCACGTGGTGTTTTGGAAAGGGCATTTTTGATCACTTATGGGGAGGATATCAACAAGGTATTTTCTGATCTGACTTTGACGATCTCCACCTTTCGCTGGTCGGTGAAAACCCTGCTGCCGGCGCTTGCGCGCACCGCATGGGTCATCAAGAAAAATGATATTCTTAAAAATAATCCGAACGCTACGCGGAAGGATTTTCGTTTCAGGTATAGCAGGAAAGATTATTACCGGGAGTTTGGCAAAAGGCGTGAAAAGCCAAAGTTCGACGAACGGATATTTGCTTTTTTGATTAGGATCGCTCCAAAGATCGGGCCTTTGAGATCACTAAAATTCAAGGACCCCGGACCAAAAGGTGAAAAATTATTTATTGCAGGTTTTGATGCTACTACTGCAAGGTATAATAAGTTGCTGCTGCAATTGCAGCATAACGAACAACTTGTCCTTGACGAGCTGGACCTTGACACGGGTAAGCCCACGATCCCCGGTGAATACGGCCTGGCCGACCAAACCTACAGCAACCTGGTCATAACGCTGCAAACTGATAGCTTTGCTTACTTAACGCCTCCTTTAAAAGAAAACATCATGCATTTTTATGCTTCGCCTGATTCAACTACCAAATCAAATCAACACAAAAAAGATAAGATCGACTGGCAGCATACTTTTCTGGCACTACAGCAGCTGCGCCTCTTTAAAGCTAAACCGATAGACAGTATTAAATTTCCGATAGATTCGGTGGTGATGGTTAAGGGGAAGTAAGGCATACCTAATTTGTCGTTGCAATTCGCCTTAGGGGGATTGAAACGATATAATTCAGCAATCTAATAGTGGCACTGTTTAATTTACTGCTAAAGAACATACTTCCCACCGCTCATGGCCGCGGAGGCCTAGTTACTTTGTTGTGCCAAAGTAACCAAAGGCACTTCCCATGTCATCGATGATGCTTCTTTTCCGCTCAGACCATTTCGCACAATCATGCAAAACCACGGGCTGCACTCACTTTCGCCACTGATCGTTCGCGCAGGGCCACCACTTCTGAAAGTAGTGCTATGCCCTTCCTTACGCGCTTCCCACCATTGTTTTGCCTGATTTTGGCCGAAGCCGCGCCGATGACCCGCACTTGGCCAACGCATTTTCGTTGCATCTAGCAAATTTGTAAAAACTGCGCCTTGCGCCCTGCTATTACATTTTTTATTATTTTGCGGGAATACCCAAACCCTGGTACTAAATGCCCCTAACCAACAGGAAAAAATTTGATGCTTTAACCGGGTTAAGGTGTATAGCAGCCTGCATGATCTTTGTTTATCATAACCGAAAATACTGGCTTGCGCATTGCCCGCATTTCCTGATCCAACTATTTAATGAGTTTTACCTGGGCGTTTCTATCTTTTTTGTGCTGAGCGGTTTTTTGATCGCCTATAATTATAATAAAGTCAATATCAGCTCGGCAAGCGAATATTTTAGCTACCTGCTAAAGCGTATCGGTCGCATTTTCCCGGTTTACTGGTTGGTTTTAACCGCCTATTACCTCGATCGCAAGTTTGGCGATTTCGATTTTAGCCTGTTTACTTATTCCCTTTTCCATGGTTTCTCCGAACGCCATAACCTGGATGCCATCGCGCAGGCCTGGTCGCTTACCGTTGAGATGACTTTTTACTTTTTTGCGCCTTTTATGCTGTTCCTGATCAATAAAAAACTGTCGTCTGTTTTTTATTTCCTGCTAGCTTTGTTTTGTATATTTTGGGCAACAGGCATACTATTGCACCATACTTCGCTGGCAAGCTATTCATTTCTGTACCCTTTTGATTTTTTGCTGACCGGCACTTTTGCCGGCCAGGCCAGCTTATTTCTGATGGGGATGCTGCTGGCACGGTACTTCGAAGATCATAACCTTCGCTTTGTTAATAAGCTCGCTGGCTTTAAATTCAAAACACTGCTGGGGCTCATCGCTATACTGGCAATTATTGTAGGTTTGACTGCTTTTCAAACCGACTTACAAGATCAAAGCAACAATTACCTGTCGGGTAACCTTATTCAATTGACCCTGTTGCCCGCAGCTATCATCCTTTTTATCTGGGGGCTGATCGATGAAAGAACCCTGATCAGCCGGTTTTTGTCGTCCAGAATTATGATGCTATTGGGCAATGCTTCATTTGCCTTTTACCTGGTGCATATCAGTTACGTCAACCTGAAACTGAAAAAGATCGTTTTACTACCCGATAGAAACTTTGTATTGCTATGGCTGATCTCAATCGCTATTTATTTAGTTTTTGAAAAGCCGGTTTATGGTTTTATAAAAAGGTTGGTGGCGTAGGTGTGACGTTTGAACACGATTTTCAGAATTCTTTTTAGATAGACAGGATTTTTCCGGGTTACGGCCTCGTGCGATACCTTTCCCTGCTTTGCAGGGGAAGGAGGAGGATAAGACACGATTACGGGATTTGATGGATTGAAAGGATCAATGCGAAACAGATTTTCGGCGTCAGCAAAATTTACCCGAAATCTAAACGGCCCTGTGCGATACCTTTCCCTATGAAATAGGGGAAGGAGGAGGATGGGGTAAGACACGATTGCAGGATTTGATGGATAGCTCAATTCCGGCCTCGTGCGATACCTTTCCCTATGAAATAGGGGAAGGAGGAGGATGGGGTTAAGTGCAGGATGAACAACAGACTTGCGAAGTTTTAAAAACTTCGCAAGTCTGTTACAAGGCTCATTCCGGGACTGCAGGCACGAAGCGAATAACTTGCCCGCCCTTAAATCCCCGAAAACATTACATTTTCATGTATTTCGGACAATCTTTGGTGCAAACGTGTCCGGCTTCACCATGTGGGATCATCATGACCATACCCATCCGGTCGACCTCATAACCATTCTTTAATTTTGATTTGCTACCATTTGCCTTGATAATTGTGCCGTCGACTGCAATTTTACTGCCGTCTTTGCAAACGTAAGTTTTGGTCAGCGGGGTGCAGGACATATCATGGCATAACATCATTTTGTTATTGCTCATCATCACACCATCCTTCATTTCCATTTTTCCCATAGCCATTTTTCCCGTAGCTTCTTTAGCCTGGGTTTGGGCATTAACGGTAACAGCAATGCCCATCAGCAGTGCCACAGCGATAAATACTTTTTTCATTGGTTTTTTCAATTGGTTGTAAATAATATTTAAGTGAAAAGGTTTACCAAAAATACCAAAAGGGATGATGACTAGCTATCAAAAATTTTATTCGATTCAGATTTCCTGCTTGACTGAAATATAAAATACATCGGTATG
The DNA here is from genome assembly GCA_903863845.1 of uncultured Mucilaginibacter sp. Classification (GTDB taxonomy): domain Bacteria; phylum Bacteroidota; class Bacteroidia; order Sphingobacteriales; family Sphingobacteriaceae; genus Mucilaginibacter. Next base: position 12,577 of record CAIPDP010000079.1, read on the forward strand.
GCAGAAATAAAGAAGTACATCGTAACTTACTGCAATTAAACTAAAAAACATGGATCAAAAAATCGGAACAAAAGAAAAACCCCTGATGCTAAAAACTCCGCCGCTATCGTCAGATTATACCATGCATACCGATGTGAAAGACGGGAAGGAAGTTTTAGTTTGCACCGTAGGCAAAACGGTTTTGCATTATGACTATCGTTGTCTAAATGATCTTCACGAAATGCTTAAAAAACATGGCGACTGGATGGAATTGGGTAGCGCTGATGAGCAAAAGCCCGCCAAAGAAGGTACCGTGGAAGCATGGGGCCGATCGGAACATAACCCGGTTGGCGGTTGGTATGGTCTGAAAAAAGGTTTGCGCGGAAGGTTTGGAATGTATATTCCCCCCTTAATAGAAGCCCTTGGCCTTGCGGAAGTAACCCACGACCCCAAGGGAAATAAAATGAGGGCGAAGTAGCGGTACCCCTATGAATCAACTTGGTCTGGATTTGTAATCTGGATCTAAATAGTATTGGAATTTTTAATTCCTGCCGAGCCCCAGGTTGGGTCTCTGAATGAAACCGGCTAAAATTGAAATATAACCATGTATAATTGATCAAACATTCCGTTCAGGAAAGTTTTAAAGCTATTTATTTGGTATCAAAGTAAAATTATATTCCTCACCCCCGAATGGAACAGTTACGTATATTTTGTTTGAGATATCCGGGTTAGCGTTTACAACTACCAATCCTATCAACTTTTGTCCCTTAAATAAGGTACTGGCTCTTAAAAGTGTTTGATTTACAGATTGGTTGTATTGGTTGAAGCTTCCTGCCATTTGATTGAGTTCCTGACGGCTTCTCGCATTGGCTTCGTTAACCTTGCTGGCGTCATAAGTAGTAGTAGTTGCAGTACCCGTTTGAATAGTACCGTTTGATGAAACCGTAGAAGTATTGGTCGTTGAGGTTGAAAAGCCGGCATTTTGATTACTGTAACCATCGCTAATAGCCTTAGACAAAACAGCAAAGTTTTGTTGCCTATGTAATTTGGTCATATACTGATCGGCGGTATATACTTGAAGTATTGAAGTTACATCCCCGTTATCTTCTGCCACTCTGATACTGTCTGGTCGGACATCTGCCCGGTCTAAGCCTATATTCAAATAACCCACAGTTAATTGCAGTTGGCCGCCGGCAGGCTTTAGGGCGGTCAAAATGACCATAGCATTATTTGTTTTTGAAACTACATAAGTAGCACCAGAACTTAGGAAAGTGTTGTTAGCGTCAGTTTTTGCAGGATCTGGTTTATAATAAAATCCCGGACTGCAAGCAACCATTACAGTTGCAATGTTCAACAACAGGAAGTAAGATTTAAGTTTCATGATGTGAATCAGGTCATTACCATGCCAGCCCAAACACGGCGGTTTTTATACTTAAAAGTGCAGGACCGAATGCACACACTAATTTAGATATTTCAGTTTAAAATAGCTAAAAAACAAAAGCGGTGTTTTAACTTCCTCCCCCGCCGATTCAAGCGTGTCGCTTGAATCCCAACCCGATTCAGCGTCCGGCTGAAAAACAAACGGCCCCGTGCGATACCGCAAATCTGACCGAGATTATAATCCAATACCGATGTCCTTTCGAACGAGCCGGGCAGGGATTGCCCCGGAGCGAGGAGAAAACCTATAAAATTGGCATGAAAGGCAGAGCGTTGAAGGTTTCTCCTCGTCCCCAACCACATACCCTTTGCTGGCTCGTTGAAATGCCATTTTTTAACAAGCCTTATCAATTGTTTAGGTGCTATTTAAAGAAAAGGGTCCTGACTGAAGTCAGAACCCTTTTTTATATAGTCGGGATGAGAAGATTCGAACTTCCGACCTCCAGCACCCCATGCTGGCGCGATACCGGGCTACGCTACATCCCGAACTAGGGTGGCAAATATATTAAATACACATTCAATTTGAAAAAATCAGCATATTTATGGTTGATATGAAGGAAAATCTACTATTTAAACCTAATCGTGCCATAGGGCTAATTCTTTTGCTGTTGCTTTTTGCTATCTGGTCATGCAGTAAGAAAGGCGGATCCATCCCTGCGCCCGATAGCTCACTCAAATCGGTAGCGCCCTTCCCGGTTGGGGCGGCCATTAATCCCTGGCTGCTCAAAAGCAATTTCAACTATTACGGTCGCGTTGCAACCGAATACAACAGTGTTACTACCGAAAACGTACTCAAATTCAACTTTGTTGAGCCGCAACAAAACCAGTTCGATTTTAGCGAGGGGGATACCATTCTCAATTTCGCAAAAGCGCAGCACATGCGTGTACATGGGCACAACCTGGTCTGGCACAATGCGCTGGCGCTTCCCGGCTGGGTGATCAACTTTTCGGGCAATGCTGCAGCATGGGAAGCACTATTCAAAAACCATATCGAGACCGAAGTAGCACATTACAAAGGGCAGATCGCCTCCTGGGATGTGGTTAACGAAGCGATTCGCGACGACAATGGCGCTCTCCGCAATCTCGACGTAAACCCCGGCGACGGCAGCATTTGGCGCCGAAACCTTGGACCCGATTATATCGCCCGGGCGTTCCAATACGCACACGAAGCAGACCCTGACGCGCTTTTATTCTACAACGATTATGGCCAGGAATGGAATAGTGTAAAACTCGATTCGATGATCGCGCTGGTTAACGGCTTAAAGAACAGGGGTATACCCATCAGCGGGATAGGTATGCAATGCCATATTGATATCAATATGAATCAGGCTAATTTTAAAACCGCTTTGCAAAAGCTGGTTGCCACTGGGCTGTTGATCCATATTTCAGAACTGGACATATCCGTTAACCCGGGTAACGACCCCAACATCACTTACAATTATACGTTACAACAGCAACAATCAAATATGTACCTGTTTGTCGTTCAAACTTATAAAAACATGGTACCCAAGGCGCAGCAATACGGCATAACAACCTGGAACGTGGGCGATGCCGACAGCTGGATACCCGGATTTTTCAATAGAAAAGACTGGCCATTACCCTTTGACAGCTTATACCGTCGCAAAAACTGCTATAATGGCTATTTGAACGGCCTGAAAAATTAATAGCTAACTAAACGACTTGCAAAGCCGGCTTAGGTAAGGTCGGATTTTCAATTGCATTCTTCTTTTGTTTACGCAGATACCTAAAATGAAAAATACCGATCAGTAAAGCAAATACACCTTCGCACAGCAATGTGTTGGGTGCCCCGATCCATTTGGATACCGAGCCTACGATCAACCCGCCGAACGGCTGCATACCAAAAAACGCCATGGCATAAAAGCTGATCACACGGCCACGCATTTCAGGGTCGGCGGTAGTTTGTAACAGGGTATTACTGACGGTGATCTGCGACATCATTCCAAAGCCGGCGATCATGGCAAATGCGAGTGCCAGCGGATAAGTTCCCTCGTGCGAAAAAAGGACCAGTCCGCCACCAAATACCAGCGTATTGATAGCCAAAACTTTTCTAAGATTGGTGCCCGGTTTGAGCGAGGCCAGAAAAATAGCGCCACTTAAAGCACCCAATCCGATCACACTATCCAGGATTCCAAAGGTAGAGGCTGTGCCCTTGAAAATATCACGTGCGTAAACCGGCAATAAGGTACTGAAAGGCAATACCAGCAAACTGATCAAACCTAGCATTAGTATGATATAAGAAATAGAGGGTGTTCTTTTCAGGTAAGCAAAACCCTCTTTGAGCTCTTCTATCGGGTTTTTTGTATGTACTTTCTCAATAAATTTGGGCAATCGCATCATCAAAAGCGAAACTATAACGGCTACAAAACTCAACGCATTTAACACAAAGCAGGTACCGTCACCCAACTTTTCCAAAACAAAACCTGCAATGGCCGGGCCGATCAGTCGGGATAAATTTACCATCGACGAATTAAGTGCCAGGGCATTGGGCAGGTCTTTTTTATCGTCGATCATTTCATATACCAGAGCTTGTCGTGCTGGTACGTCGAAGGCATTGATGATGCCAAGAACAGCACTGAGTGCAAAAATTTCCCACACGGTATAGTGTATAAACAAAACAAGTAATGCCAATGCTATCGCCTGTATCATGGAGGCTATTTGTGTGCCAAGTAAAACCCGGTACCTGTTATACCGGTCAGATACCACACCGCCCACCAACGAAAACAAGAACGAAGGGAGTTGACTCACCAATAACGATAAGCCTAACATTAAACTGGAGTGTGTTAATGAATATACGATCCAGCTTACTGCAGTCTTTTGCATCCAGGTTCCGATGAGCGAAACAGATTGCCCCGAAAAGAACAGCCTGTAGTTGCGACTCCCGAATGCGCTAAATGTTGTAATTTTCATAAAGTACCCCTATGCATATTTTATTCAAAATCCACCAGCTTTTTCAATGGTATCAAAGCCCGGTAAAGCCATTCCTGCTCCTCGGCAGTACAATTTTCACGAATAGCTTTAGCCAGCCACTCGTCTCGCTCGCTACGCATCTGTGAAAGAAACTGTTCGCCGGCTTTACTTAGTGCTATGTACACTTTTCGCCTGTCAGTTTTTGATGCTGTCCGGGTGATATAACCCAGGCTATATAAATTATTGAGCACCGATGACATTGATTGATTGGTGATCTTTTCCATCGCAGCTAGTTCGCTTGGCAAAAGTTTCTGGTATTGCGCAAGCAAGCCCATGGTCGACCTTTCCGTCAATGAAAGCTGCTGCCCGGTAGTTGATTCCTTTCTCAGCTTTTTTACCAGGCGGGTTACCAATGCTCTGATGGCCGTAGCCAATTGTGTCTCAGGATTATTATTCATCGCTTTTACTCAGTTAAACTAATAAGTTTACCTTACAAAGGTAAATGGGTCATCCGGGTCTAAAAAGGCCCCATTATCATTTAAATGTTATAATTTTGATCAGCAGGTTTCGTTTTAACTTCGATAAAGAAATTTGAAAGCAATTAGCAGCATGCCGCCGACCGGGAATTACGATTTATTAATAGCTAAGATCGATACCTTCATCCGCAAGTATTATTTAAATAACTTGTTGCGGGGGCTCATTTTTTTGGGTGCGGGACTGTTTTCAGCTTTTGTCATTATCACCGTAAGTGAATACTACGCTGATTTCAATTCCAACTTCCGAACTTTCCTTTTTTACTTTTTTATTCTCCTTAACCTTGGCCTCATCAGTTGGTTGGTTTTGCCATCATTATTGGCCTGGCTCAAATTGGGTAAAACGATCACCTATGATCAGGCAGCCTCCATTATCGGAAAGCAGTTTGCCGAAGTGAATGACAAATTGCTGAATACTTTGCAATTGAAAGAAATGGCAGACGAAGCCGGTCAGAGCGAATTATTGGCGGCAAGCATCGATCAAAAAATAGCGGCGCTAAAACCCATTAGTTTTCCGGCAGCTATTGATATCAGCCAGAACAATAAATATTTAAAGTGGGTCATTTTCCCGGCAGCGTTAATCATCATCATTGCGCTGGCGGCACCAGCGATCATTACAGAAAGCACAAAAAAGCTAATCCGGCATAATGAATATTTTGCACCGGTAGCACCTTTCCGTTTCGTATTGCTAAATAATAAACTATCGGCAGTTCAGGGCCAGGATATGAAAATTGACCTGAAGTTAGAAGGAGACCAACTGCCCGCCGATATTTATATTGAAACCGGAAGCAATACCTTCAAATTGGAAAAGGAAAATATCAGTCGATTCCATTACCAATTCAGCAATTTGCAAAGAAACACCTCCTTTAAGTTTGTTGGAAATGGTTTTTCCTCGCCAACCTACCAGGTAAAGGTCAATTTAAAACCCTCTTTACTTCATTTTGACGTCGACCTTGAATACCCTGCCTATCTTAGAAAAACAAATGCGCACCTGATAAATGCCGGCGAATTAACTGTACCCACCGGAACGAAGATCAAATGGGAACTGCACACACAAAATGCCGACGGATTAACATTTAACCTGAATGGAAAACTAACCGCTGCTACCAGTTTCAGTGACGATTTGTTTGAACATAGTGAGCGGGTTTACAAAAACACATTTTACAAATTGATGCCCCTGAACCGGCAGGTTGACCATGGCGACCAGGTTTCATTTCCGATCAATGTTATTGCTGATGAACTTCCGGCAATTACGGTCAATGAAAAAAATGATTCCATCAGCAATAAAGCGCTTTATTTTGATGGTAAAATACAGGACGATCACGGCTTCACATCATTAACATTCAATTATAAATTATCTGCTCCGGGTGAGAAAACTGCGGAAAAGCTGATCACTAAATCAGTCCAGACTGATCTTCGTAAAACTCAGGCCGATTTTTTTTACTTCTGGAATTTAAAAGACATTGGTGCAAAACCCGGTCAACAGATCACCTACTATTTCGAGGTAGCGGATAACGATGGTGTGGCCGGGCCGAAAAAAGTGCGCTCTGCCGAGCGGACATTGAATATCCCCGATCAGGCCCAGGTCAACGAACACCTGGAAAATAACACACAAGCTATCAAACAAAAAATGCAGGACGCCATCAAGCTTGCAGGACAGATAGAGCACGATTCGCAAAAGCTAAATCAAATGCTGCTGGATAAAAACAGCCTGACTTTTGATGAAAAAAAACAAATAGACGAGCTGCTGGAGAAAAAGAAGGATCTGGACAATCTGGTTAAAGAGATACAGGACGAAAACAAAAAGAACATTTACCAGCGTCAGGAGAATCAGCAACAAAATAAAGAACTGGAAGAAAAACAAAAAGAGATCGAAAACCTTTTTAACAATGTGCTCGACCAGAAAACCCGCGAAATGCTTGAAAAGCTGCAGAAAATGATGAACGAGCAGCAAAAAGATGGTACGCGCGATCAGCTTTCGAAAATGCAACTGGACAATAAATCGCTTCGCAAAGAACTTGACCGTATCTTGCAACTGTATAAGAAGCTTGATTTTGATCAGAAACTTAATCAGGATATTAATCAACTCAATCAATTAGCCGAAAAGCAAAAACAGCTGGCGCAGCAAACCCAACAAAAAGACAGCCAGGCAAAAGACCTGCAGCAACAGCAGGAAAAAATACAACAGGATTTTGAAGGTGTAAAAAAAGGCTTAGAGGATCTTCAAAAACAAGACGAAGCTGCTGAACAAAAAAATAATTTCGAAAATCCTAAAGAGGATGAGCAAAAAATAGATCAGCAAATGCAGCAGAGCAGCGAGAGTTTGCAAAAGAACGATCGTCAAAAAGCATCATTAGCGCAGCAGCAATCGGCGCAGCAAATGAAGCAACTGGCGAGCAAGCTGGAACAAAAGAATGAGCAGCAGGAAGAAAATGAAACTAATATAAATGCTCAACAATTGCGCGAATTATTAAAAAACCTGGTGAACAGTTCCTTCGACCAGGAAAAAGTGATGGAAACATTAAAAAATACTATTCCAACTGACCCAAATTATACTATATTAGCACAAAAACAAAAAGACATAAAAGATAATCTGAGGACAGCAGAGGACAGTTTGTATGCCATAAGCCGGAGAGTGCCGCAAATACAATCAACTGTAAACCAGGAGATAGCGGCCATCAATGAACATATTGACCGGGCACTTGAAAATTTGGGCGACCGCCGTACGCCGGAGGCCAACCGAAACCAGCAATATGCGATGACATCCATGAATAATCTGGCCCTGATGTTGAGTGAAGCGCTTGAGCAATTGCAAAAAGCCATGAAGAATTCCAAAGGCGGCGGTAAATCAAAACAACCCTCGCTTTCGCAATTACAAAAGATGCAGCAGCAGCTGAATCAGAATATGCAGAAGATGCGAGATCAGCTGCAAAAGCAGGGAAACATGTCGCAAACTCAGCGAAACGGCATGAGCGAACAACTGGCAAAAATGGCTCGCGAACAGCAATTGATAAGGGAAGCGCTTGAAAAAATAAACCAGCAAGAAAACAAAGACGGTACCGGTAAGTTAGGCAATTTGGACAAAATTTCAAAAGAAATGGAACAAACTGAAAACGATATCGTAAACAAGCGAATAACTGATGATTTGCTAAAGAGGCAACAACAGATCCAGAGCCGGTTACTTGAAGCTGAGAAAGCTGAGCGGCAACAAGAACAGGATCAGCAGCGCGAAAGCAATGCTGGAAAGGATCTGCCTCCGGGATACATTAAAGCATTACAGGATTATCAGCAAAAAAGCGAAAAACAAACCGAACAGATTAGGACTGTATCTCCGGCACTTAATTTGTATTATAAACAAAAAATAAAATCTTACTTTGATCAACTTAATGCCCATTAGTATGCAAGAAGCAAACGTTCAAACCAGCGAACTTTATACTTTACAGCTTCCGTCAAAACCGGAGAGCATAACGTTGCTGGAAAACCTCATCGAGCAAATTGCTGATAAGCATCATGTAAGCGAAGACACGTTTGCTAATATGATGACCTGCCTGAATGAAATAGCTATCAACGCTATTGTACATGGCAATAAATTGGACGAAAGCAAAAAGGTGATTGTAAACGCCGAAGTTGAGTCAAAACGAGTGATCTGGACGGTCACCGACGAAGGTGCGGGTTTTGATTACGATCATTTACCTGACCCTACAGCTGTTGAAAATATTGAAAACCTCACCGGGAGAGGCGTATTCATTGTAAAACAGCTTGCCGACCAATGTGTTTTCAATTCCCGTGGAAATGAAGTTGAACTTCATTTTAAGATCTGATGCCCGCTATCCATTTTTTTGTACAAGACATTCGTTATCATTTAAAAAATAAAAACCCTTTAAAAGCGTGGATTAAAGAAACTATCGCTGCCGAGGGTTATAAACTGCACGAACTCAACTACATTTTTTGCCCGGATAGCTATTTGTTGAACATCAATCAGCAATACCTCGATCACGATACTTATACCGATATTATCACCTTTGATAACTCCGAACAAAAAGGAGTAATTGAAGGTGATATTTTTATTTCTATAGACCGCATCCGCGAAAATGCGGCCAAATTCGGCACCGGTGAAACTAATGAACTTCATCGCGTTATGATCCATGGCGCATTACATTTGCTTGGTTATAAAGACAAAACCATTACCAGCAAGAACCAGATGACCGCTAAAGAAGACGAGTACTTAAGCAAAAGAAATTTTACATAAGGCAGATAGTCAGACGGGAAGAAAGCAGATTAATAGCTTTAACTTTACGCATCAAAAGCTGAAATCAAATTTCTTATCGACATGAAAATATTAATGTTATTAGCAACCATTCTATTCGTTACGCCAACTTCGGTGTACGATTTTCAATTAAAGAGTATTGATGGTGAATCGTTTTCCCTTGCTAAATATAAAGGGAAGAAAGTATTGATCGTTAACACAGCTTCCAAATGTGGTTTTACGCCACAGTATGCCGAACTTCAAAAACTTTCGGAGCAATATAAAGGTAAAGTGGTAGTTGTTGGTTTTCCGGCAAACAATTTTGGCCAGCAGGAACCCGGCAATGCAACCGAGATAAAATCCTTTTGCCAGAAAAATTATGGTGTTACTTTCCCGCTAAGTGAAAAGGTAAGCGTAAAGGGAGATGATATTACGCCATTGTTCAAATACCTGATCAGCGCACCAAATCCCGAAGGTATTACCGGCGACGTGGGATGGAACTTTGAAAAATTCCTGGTCGACGAAAATGGTAAATTGATCCACCGGTTTCGTTCGAACGTTACTCCTCTTTCGCCAGAACTGACCAAATATCTTTAACACCGGGACAAACAATATCCAAAAAAAGCTCCACTAAACTCGGGGCTTTTTTATTGCTTTGCGGGGCTCTGTTGTGCCCTGGCTGCAGAGTCTTTCTGTAGCTTTTTGATCGAGTCCTGTTTGGCTTTCATTGCTTTTTTCTTCTTCTTATTAAAGAAGCCTTTTAGCAGAAAATTGTCCTGGGCGGCCTTCAGATCTGTATTTAATGTTGTCGTAGTGGCATGCACATTGGCTATGGTGCTTTTGGCCTGGCTCATGGTTCCTTCAATATCCCGGGCCATTTTATCATTATTCAACAATCTGCCAATGCTTCCCTTACCATGGTTCACTTTGTCGACAATCTGTGAAAGGCCCGAGATCAGCGTGCCGGCATCATCAGCGATCCCGGTAATTTTTTTGATCATTTTGTCAACATCAAAAGGGTTAACGCCAACCAGCTGATCCCCATTTTTAACTTCCTCCGAAGTTGTGGCACCGCCCGGCGAAATAATTACCAGCTTGTCGCCCATCAAACCATCGCTGCCAATAGCGATCTTGGCATCTTTTTTTATAAACTTTCTAACGTTTTCATTTAATGAAAGAACTACTTTAACAGTTGTATCATTTACAATCGCAATATTCTCCACAACGCCAACATTAATACCGGCAAAACGCGCATTATTGCCAACCTGCAGGCCATTTACGTCTTTAAACAATCCATGTACATGAAAGGTATCTGAGAATAATCCTTTTTTATTCCCGATAAAGAATATTGCTAATACCAGCACAGCTAATCCCGCCATTGCAAATACGCCCGTCCGTATCTTTTGTCCCGATGTAGTTTTCATATCTTTTATTTAAAAAAAGAACTCACGAATTCATCTTTTGAGCTTTTAACTTCTTCAAAGCTGCCCTCTGCAATAAATTCTCCGTCGTTCAAAACTAAAACACGGTCGGCCGTAATAGCAGCACACTCCATGTCGTGGGTAATGATGATCGAAGTTGTTTTATATTTTTTTTGTATCTCAAGCACCAGGTTGCTGATCTCGCGCGATGTGATCGGGTCGAGGCCTGTGGTCGGTTCATCATAAAGCATTAACTCAGGATTTACAACCAGCGTACGCGCCAAACCGGCGCGTTTACGCATTCCTCCCGAAAGATCCGATGGCATCTTATCGATCGAATCAAGTAAGCCCACACTCTTCAATACCTCTTCAACACGCTTATCGATCTCGTTTTGATCGTTCATCTTCAGTATGCGTATGAGCGGAAATTGCATGTTTTCACGTACGGTCATCGAGTCATATAGCGCGCCGCTTTGAAAAAGGAAACCGATCCTTATCCGAAGTTTTTTTAGTTGCTTTTCTGTTAAAGCAGACACTTCCTCTCCAAACACCCTCAGTTCCCCTTCATCCGGACTTATCATCCCAACAAGGCATTGGATGATAACCGATTTTCCGGACCCGGATTTCCCCAATACCACTACATTCTCTCCTTTATTGACTTCGAAATTGATATTCTTTAATACATCTTTTTTGCCAAAAGACTTTTTTAGACCACGGACATAAATTACCTCTTCACCCCTTCCGGCAGATCGCACATTTTTTTTAACTGTTTTTTCCGATTCAGTATGTCGCATCTTATCAGTAAATTATTATGTTGCTTACCTGAACAACAATGGCATCAATTACAAATATCCAAAGCGAAGCCGCCACTACTGCGGAGTTGGCTGCTAATCCCACACTCTCTGTGCCTTTGTTAGAATTATATCCCTTATAGCAGCCTATAAATCCGATAACGAATCCAAAAAATATAGTTTTGATAAAAGCGGGTAGCAGATCACTAAACCCAAGCGAGGAAATACATTTATTAAAATAAAGGAAAAGGCTAACATTGCCGTTAACGTTGATGGCCACAAATCCACCAAGCAGCCCCAAAACGTCGCCTAATAACGTTAGTAGTGGCACCATCGCTGTTGTAGCCAGAATTCGGGTTACCACTAAATATTGTACGGGATTTGCACCAGACACCTCCATGGCATCGATCTGTTCGGTGACTTTCATGCTGCCCAACTCGGCTCCTATGCCTGAGGCGATCTTTCCCGCACAAATGATCGCTGTGATAACAGGTCCGATTTCCTTAACAATCGAAACCGCAAGCGATTTAGGTAACATGCTCTCGGCACCAAAACCAATAAGGGTCGGCCTTAGCTGTAGCGCTAAAACCAACCCCATTATAAATGCTGTAGTGCCTACCAGTGTAAACGATTTGTATCCGATCTCGTAACACTGCCGAACAAACTCAGACCATTCAAAACCAGACCTGAACAGGTTCCGGAAAAAAACTTTAAAAAATGAAAGCTGTTCGCCGCTTTCCGCAAACCATCCCCGCCATCCTTTCAACACTTCGTCAGCCATGGGTTGTTTTTATGTTAAACAATTGAATATCAAACTGTTTTAACGGATCAAAACATTAAACCCAAAACGACAGTCTGATTTATCTCATTGGAATTTCAATGATCAGCAAGCGCGAATACGATTTGGTATCAATGGTGAATGACCCTGTATCATAAACACCAATTGTATCCCTTTTGTTTAGCGTACTGCCATCAATTTCAGATTCGCCTTCAACCTGCAATACATAGGTGCCGTTACCGGGCGTTTTTACGGTGTAGGTAATTTTATTTCCAGGTTCAAAATCGCCAAATGAAATAGCAGCATCCTGATTTATATACAAAGTGCTTGCATCCTTATCGCCAGAAACAACCGTAGTCAATTCGTTAACTTTCAGGTTTTCTGTAAAACTCCTTTGATCGTACCTGGGCTCAATATCTCTTTGCTTTGGAAATATCCAGGTCTGAAACAATTTGGCTTCTTCTGTTTTAGAAGGATTGTATTCAGAGTGCATGATACCAGTACCTGCTGACATCACCTGCACTTCGCCTGCTTTGATCTGCCCTATATTTCCCATACTATCGCGATGTTCGAGCGTACCGGAAAGCATGACGGTGATGATCTCCATATTATCATGGGGATGCATACCAAACCCCTTTGCCGGTGCTATTGTGTCATCATTTAATACCCGCAAAGTGCCAAAGTGTACCTTCTCGGGGTTGTACCATGGCCCGAAGCTGAATGAAAAATCAGACTGTAACCAACCAAGATCGCTGTGTCCCCGCTCGTTTGCAGGGTAAAAAATCTTTTTCATTTTGTTGAGTTCCCTCTTTTTATTTGTTTACATGTTTAAACATACAATTTCTATTCCATCGGCTGATATTGTGTATTTTTGCCTGAAATTACAATAAACATGCCATATAAAGCAGTAATTGCAGGCGCAAGCGGACTAATTGGCAGTTGCCTGTTGGAACAGTTGTTGGCCTCGCCCCAATATAACGAGGTAGTGGTACTGGTTAGAAAGCAATTGCCGGTAGCCCACAAAAAACTGGTGCAAGTTATCGTCGATTTTGACCATCTGGAAGATCACCAGGCTTTAATTACTGGGCATGCCGTGTTTTGTTGCCTGGGTTCGACCCGGAAAAAAACACCAGACCTGACGCAATACCGCAAAATTGATTACGAATATCCCTTGCAATTAGCGCAGATCGCGGTTGAAAACCGGGTTATGCATTATCACCTGGTTTCAGCTTTAGGTGCAGATCCAAAGTCTTCGAATTTTTATTCAAGAATGAAAGGCGAAATAGAGGAGGCAATAAAGCGAACCGGCATCAAATGTTTGCATATTTACGAGCCCTCTATATTAACGGGAAACCGCCAGGAATCAAGGCCAATGGAGCGTTTTGCAATAACGCTTATGAATGCGATCAATCCTTTACTGATAGGTAAGCTAAAAAAATACCGCAGTATACCGGCCGCAACCGTAGCCCGTGCGATGTTTAAACAATCGTTAAAGACAGAAGAAGGTATATTTGTACATTCTTCAGAACGAATAAAATTATTAGCGTGAGTACTTACCTATCTTCCGAAAACCTCGGACATTCATTTCATGACCATTGGTTATTTAAAAATCTTAGCATTGGCATCAACCGCGGGCAGCGGGTAGCCCTTGTAGGTATCAATGGTGCCGGCAAATCAACTTTACTGAAATTGATGGCCGGAAAGTTTTTGCCTACCGAAGGAAAGATCGTTCAGGCAAGAGACCTGCGCATCGGTTATCTTGAACAAGATCCATCATTTGAGAAAGCCCATACCATCAGCGACTACATTTTCCATTCTGAGAACAAACAGCAACAATTGATCAGGAAATATGAGGAATTGCTTGAAAATGAACCTGATAACACCAAAGCGATCGATAAGATCACCGAGGAGATCAGCGATATCAATGCCTGGGAATATGAATATAATATCAAAACAATTTTAGGGCGCCTGGATATACACCATCTCAATCAAAGTATCAGCACTTTATCAGGCGGGCAAAAAAAGCGTCTGGCCCTGGCCAAGCTACTTATTGAAGAACCCGACCTATATCTATTAGACGAGCCGACGAATCACCTGGATATTGATACGATCGAATGGCTTGAAAAGCTAATGACCGAAGGCAATAAAACCCTGCTGATGGTAACCCACGACCGCTATTTCCTGGATAATGTTTGTAATGAGATCATGGAGATCGATAACGGCAAAATATTCGACTACAAAGGAAACTATGGCTATTATCTGGAAAAAAAAGCTGAACGCGATGCGACATTGGAAGCTCAATTTCAAAAAAACTCCAACCTATTAAAGAAGGAATTGGAATGGATGCGGCGCCAACCACAGGCACGCGGAACAAAATCAAAAGGGCGGATCAACGCTTTTTACGAACTGGAAGAGAAAACCAAACTTGCCGGGCCAAATGGCAAGGTTGAATTAAGTGTAAAAACTTCGAGGCAGGGTAATAAGATCATAGAATTGCATCACCTGAATAAAGGTTTTAGCGGGCATACCTTTATCGAAGATTTCAATTATGTATTCAAAAAAGGAGATCGTATAGGACTTGCCGGGAAGAACGGCAGCGGCAAATCAACGCTGCTTAACCTCGTCACTGGTAATATTACGCCAGACAGCGGTGAAGTGATCAAAGGCGAAACAACAGTACTGGGTTATTTTCACCAGGCTGGTATTGTATTTAAGGACGATGAACGGGTAATTGACGTAGTAAAAAACATCGCAGAATTTATAACGATGGCCGATGGCAAAACCATATCAGCTTCGGCTTTACTTACATTGTTCCTTTTCCCGCCAAAAAAACAATATGGTTTTATAGCCACCCTGAGTGGCGGCGAGAAAAAACGCCTGCAACTGTTGCAAATCCTGATAACGAACCCTAACTTTCTGATTCTGGATGAGCCAACAAATGACCTGGATATCGATACGCTTAATGTACTCGAAGAATTTCTGACCAACTATTCAGGCGTGTTAATGCTTGTATCGCATGACAGGTATTTACTCGACCGTTTAACTGACCAACTTTTTATCATGGAAGGCAATGGTTCGGTTAGAATATTTAACGGGAATTATTCATCTTACCGATACGAATTAGAACAGGAAAAACAACAAGCGAAAACAGCCCAGCCACCGGCTCGCCAGGAAGAGAAACCAGTTCAGATCAAAAAAAACAAATTAGCTTTCAAAGATCAAAAAGAACTGCAGACGCTAGATAAGGAGATACCTGAGTTGGAAAATAAGATCAAAGTGCTTACCGAAGAACTTAACACTGTACAGCACGACCACGCCCGGCTCCACGACCTGGCCAAAAACATACAGGACCTAACCAGTTTGCTGGATGAAAAAAGCATGCGGTGGATCTCTCTTACTGAGCTTAACGAGGCCTGATATGAAATTTTCGGATATCATCGCTTCGCTTGGTGTAATTATACTATTGATCGCATTCCTGCTCAATCTGACTAAAAAAATGAAAGCAGATAGCAGGGCCTACAGTTTGCTCAATTTTATAGGCGCCGGCTTGTGTTGTTATGCCTCGTGGATGGTTAAATTTTATCCTTTTATTCTATTAGAGGGCGTTTGGTCCCTTGTCGCTTTGGTATCATTATTTAAAGTTCCACGTGGAACATCGGCAGATTGAAGTAAATTTGTACGTTCCACGTGGAACATGGAGGAAAAATGTTTAAGAAATACGATGTCATTGTTGTAGGTGCCGGACACGCCGGATGCGAGGCAGCAGCTGCGGCCGCAAACCTGGGCTCCTCCGTTTTGCTTATCACAATGAATATGGGCACTATCGCCCAAATGAGCTGCAACCCCGCTATGGGCGGTGTAGCAAAGGGCCAAATAGTGCGCGAGATAGATGCTATGGGAGGTTACTCCGGAATCATAGCCGACAAAACCACCATACAATTCCGGATGCTTAATCTCTCAAAGGGACCAGCTATGTGGAGCCCTCGGGCGCAGAACGACCGGATGCGATTTGCAGAGGAGTGGCGCCTGGCATTAGAGCGCACCCCAAACGTGGATATTTGGCAGGATATGGTCACTGAACTGGCAGTAATAAACAATACCATAAAGGGAGTCAAAACATCTTTAGGATTAGAAATTGCGTGCGATGCCGTCGTATTAACTAATGGCACCTTCCTTAATGGCGTAATGCACATTGGCGAAAAGAGATTTGGCGGAGGACGATCTGCAGAAAAAGCCGCTACAGGATTGACCGAGCAATTGGTAACATTGGGCTTCGAAGCGGGACGAATGAAAACCGGTACCCCTCCCAGGGTGGATGGCCGTACAATAAACTTCAGCGTAATGGAAGAACAATGGGGAGATGAAAACCCGGGACGCTTTTCTTTTACCGATATCCCACTCCCAACTGATCAACGTTGCTGCTGGATCACCTACACGAATACTAAGGTTCATGAAACGCTAAAAGAAGGCTTCGAAAAATCACCAATGTTTACGGGCAGGATCAAGGGTTTAGGCCCCAGGTATTGCCCTTCCATCGAAGATAAAATCAATCGATTCGCCGAGCGAGATCGTCACCAGATATTTGTCGAACCGGAAGGTTGGCATACAATAGAAATTTATGTAAACGGTTTTTCTACCTCTCTACCCGAAGATGTTCAGTACCGTGCACTCATTCAAATCCCAGGTTTTGAAAATGCAAAAATGTTCAGACCGGGCTATGCTATTGAATATGATTATTTCCCGCCAACCCAATTAGACTTAACACTCGAAACAAAATTGGTAAGTAACCTGTTTTTTGCCGGACAGATCAATGGCACAACAGGATATGAGGAGGCAGCATCGCAAGGTTTTATCGCTGGTATCAATGCGCATCAAAAAGTAAACAACTTACATGAATTGATCATGAAGCGTTCCGAATCCTATATCGGCGTACTTATCGACGACCTGGTAACCAAGGGTACGGAAGAACCTTACCGCATGTTTACCTCACGCGCCGAACACCGCCTATTATTACGACAGGATAATGCCGATATCCGCCTCAGCCCTATCGGTCACCAGCTGGGTCTGATCAGTGACGAACGAATAGAAAAGGTAAAACAAAAAATAAATAACTCGGATAAAATAGTAGCGTACACCAAAGCCGTTTCGATAGAAGCCTCAGGTGTAAATTCATTGCTGGAAGAACTGGGAACAGCGGCACTTACACAAAACGTCAAAATATTTAACCTCGTCTCTCGTCCACAGGTATCACTCTATGATCTGGTGAAAGCCGACCGTTCACTGAAAGAGTTATTAGACAACTATGATAAAGAAACAATAGAACAAGCTGAAATAAAAATCAAATACGAGAGTTATTTTGAAAAGGAATTAGACATCGTCGAAAAAATGCGCAAGATGGAGGACAAGGAAATCAATCCGGAATTTAACTATCAATCGTTGGTATCACTGTCAAAAGAAGCAAGAGAAAAATTAATGAAAATAAAACCAAGGACTTTAGGCCAGGCCTCAAGAATTTCCGGGGTATCACCGTCTGATATATCAGTTTTGATGGTCCATATATCAAAATAAATCACATCTAATTGATTATCAATATTTTATAGGATTTCCTTTTAAATCAATTATTTTTATTCCGGCAGGATAATCTTCATCAAAACAAAAAATTAAATTATAGGGGCTAAAAATGGCGTTAAATAAAAAGTCTGCTTTTTCTCTGAGAAACCTTTCACTACTTTTAACAGTATCGGCACTTTTGGGCTGCGCAGCCATGCAAAAACCACAGGGAGGACCGAGAGACAGGACACCACCAAAACTGATCAAAGCTTTTCCGGAAAACATGACAAGAAATTTTACAGCAAAACAAATTCGCCTCGACTTTGATGAATATTTCGCACTGAAAAATCCATTCCAGGAAATCAGCATCAGCCCAGCTCAGGAAAAACCACCGACTTACAAAGTCAGCAAAAAAACACTGGTTGTTGATTTCAAAGACAGTCTTCAAAAGAACACAACCTATGTCATCAATTTTGGCAAAGCAATAGCCGACGTTAATGAAGGCAATATCCTAGATAATTTTACCTACGTATTTTCAACCGGTCCGCATATCGATTCATTGAGT
>CAIPDP010000080.1 GCA_903863845.1 uncultured Mucilaginibacter sp.
CCCCCAGCTAAAAATATCATATTCCTGGCCGGGCGATACTTCCAACAATTTATGATAGCGAAAAGGTGCCACATGATCGGGTTTCGCAGGCGGCGGCAATGGTGCAACACTCGGGGCTGGTTGGTTGCACGCCAAGCTGCCGATCAGGGCAAGTCCCCCCAAAGAAAGCAAAAAAGGCACTTTTACGCATCTGCATTATCAATTAAACAACCAATCAGGAGAAAGTTCTGCCTTGGCTTTTCCAGGCATGGTAACATAAACTTTCAGGCCACGAACGGATCCAATATCAAAATACTTTAATGTTAGTTTATGATATCCCTTTTGCAGGGCAACTGCCCCACCCTGTTCTGTTAGCGGGTGTTTGCCATCATTATTAACAACCGGCTGATCGTCGATCGTCAATACCGAGCCATCATCTGATTTAGTTGAAAAAACATACACGCCATCGTTATCTATACGCAAAAAGCCGTTATATATTACGCCGAATGAAGGTCGTTGCTTTTTCAATTCGGCCAGGTTAAAGCTTTTCACAACACCACTGTCGATGATGGCAGCATCTTTAAATTCACCTGTATTATCAAAATTGCCTTGTAACAATTGGTATTTCAAACCGGGACTATTGCCCAGGTAACTAACCGGTGCTAGTGGTGCCCTGTTGTAAACTACCAAATGGGTCACCTGGCTACGTTTACCCGAAGGACTTATCACAATAGTTTGCAGTTCGCGGTATTGATCCTGAGGGACTGTATAGCTTATTGGCAGATGATATTCCAGATCGGTCTCGCGTGGCGTATGCCCGTCGATGGTATAATATATTTTTGCCCCGGCAACTGATGGTTTCAATTGCACATCGAGTTGTGGTCCAAACAAGATAGAGTCAGGCGCGCCTATGGCTTCGGGCACATGGTAATCATAATTATTTCTATCGAGATACGCCAGTTGGGCAGGAATACGGGTTTCTGAAAAATCCTTAAAATTTTTATTGCTTAGTGCCGACCAGCCAATTTCTGACAAAGCTAGCAACCTCGGATACAGCATATAATCTGCCTTGGTTTCTGTGCCGATATATTCGGTCCATAAGTTTGCCTGTACACCCAGGATATATTTTTGCTGCTCGGCCGTTAAAGCGGCAGGCGTTGGGTTGTAACTGTAAGTCTGGCTAAGAGGCGTATATCCGCCGATACTTAAGGGTTCATCTTTTCGCCCCTGAGCATGGTCGATATACATGCCGCCGCTTCCGGGAGTCATGATCACATAATGACTTTGCTGAGCGGCTGCTATGCCTCCGCTTTCTCCGCGCCAGCTCATCACCGTGGCATTTGGCGACAAGCCGCCTTCCAGTATCTCGTCCCAACCAATGATACTTCGCCCTTTAGCATTTACAAATTTCTCGATCCGCTGGATGAAATAACTTTGCAGCCCTTCTTCGTTTTTTAACTTTAGTTTTTTGATCAGTTTCTGGCAAAAGATCGAATTCTTCCAGGCATCTTTTGGCACCTCATCACCGCCTATATGGATATAGCGACTTGGGAACAGATCCATCACCTCGGTCAATACATCTTCTAAAAAATCAAATGTTTTATCAGTGGGACAGTAAACATCATGAAACACGCCCCAGCTTTCAGCAGTTTTATAAGTTTTGGTTGGATCGCAACTCAGCTCAGGGTAGGCGGCAACAGCAGCTGTTGAATGGCCGGGCATTTCAATTTCGGGCACGATGTTGATATAACGGTCGGCAGCATATTTTACTACTTCGCGCACCTGCTCCTGAGTATAATAACCACCATATGGAGTATTATCGAATTGTTGAGGTGTGCGGTCGCGGTAGCCACCTATTAAGGTTTGGGCCCGTTGGCCGCCAATGCTTGTTAATTTTGGATATTTTTTGATCTCGATGCGCCAGCCCTGGTCGTCGGTCAGATGCCAGTGAAAATTATTCAACTTGTAATAGGCCATTGCATCGATCGTTTTTTTCACAAATTCAACCGACATAAAATGCCTGCTTACGTCAAGCATCAAGCCCCGATAAACAAAGCGCGGGTAATCTTCAATCTGCACAGATGGTATTTTTATGGTTGCTCCATGGTCAGCAGGCATTAATTGCAGCAACGTTTGAACTCCATAGAATAGACCGGCACCCTTTCCCGCAATTATAATTTGTTGTGGGGTGATACTTAGCCTATACCCATCAGCAGGCAGGTTTTCAGCACCTTTCGAGGTGAGTTGGATACTATTCGGAGTATTGCTGCCATCGCCAATTTTTAATGGATTTCGCAGGTATAATTTATTCAATAAATAGTCGGTAAAAAAAGTAACCGCCTTGTTGGCACTATCGGCAAAAATTACGGTTTGCTGTCCCAAAACAAAATCGCCAGTCGCCTTCTTAACGGATACCGGTGCTGGAACAATACCCATATTCGGATCACTATCCTGCGAACGGGCAGAAGAAGCAATTAACAGTAAAGCGCCTAAAAACAACAGCTTGGTCAATTTGTACATAGTCTAAAAATCGGTATAGTGCATTAAACCGGTGAAGTTAACGGATTTTAAAAAAATACTGTTTCATTTCCTGTAAAAAAAACCGAAACAAAAAAGCCACCCGGGTTTAGCGAATGGCTTGGTATGTTATTTAGCAGGTTTTACTTCCACTTGCTTTTTCGGTCTGTGTGGCCGTGTTTTGCCGTATGAGCCCATTGCAAGTTTACCTTTGGCTGTTTTTTTATCGCCTCTTCCCATAGTTTTATTGAAATTGAAGGTTAGACTGGAAACACTAAATTTTAAATCCAGATTCAATTCGGCATAAAGTTAAGAGAAATAACCAGATAACCCTATAACATCCAGATTGCATTGGGATCAACATTTCAACAAATTCAGGCAGGTATAGCGTGTTCCCTGGCAGCCAGATAACGCTCGGCATCAATTGCAGCCATACAACCCGTTCCCGCCGCAGTAATGGCCTGCCGATAAACGTGATCCTGGGCATCGCCGCAGGCAAAAACACCTTCGATATTTGTCTTGCTTGAACCCGATTGGGTGATGATATAGCCATTTTCATCCATATCGATCCAGCCTTTGAATATTTCAGTATTAGGGTGGTGACCAATCGCAACAAAGAAACCGGTGATATCCAGGTCTTTTTCCGCGCCGGTTTTGTTATTGAATACTCTTAAACCAGTAACTACCTGTCCATCGCCCAATATTTCTTTGGTTTCGGAATTATAAAGTATTTCGATGTTATGTGTATTCAATACGCGATGTACCATTGCTTTTGAAGCGCGGAACTCATCGCGGCGCACCAGCATATAAACTTTGCGGCAAAGTTTAGCAAGGTAAGTTGCTTCTTCCGCCGCGGTATCTCCGGCACCAACAATGGCTACATCCTGACCACGGAAAAAGAAACCATCGCAAACAGCGCAGGCAGAAACACCGAAGCCATTGTATTTTTGCTCCGATTCAAGCCCAAGCCATTTGGCAGAAGCACCCGTTGAAATGATAACGGTATCAGCCAGTACAGTTTTACTTTCATCAATAACCACTTTATGCGGCTGGCTTGAAAAATCAACCGAACTCACATAGCCAAAACGGATATCGGTTCCCAGGCGGCTGGCTTGCTTTTCAAAATTTAACATCATCTCGGGACCCTGGATACCATCCGGGTAACCGGGATAATTTTCAACCTCCGTAGTTTGGGTCAACTGGCCCCCTACTAACAAACCTGTGTATAATACGGGTTTCAGGTCGGCACGAGCTGCATAGATCGCAGCAGTATAACCAGCGGGACCTGAACCTATGATCAGGCATTTAACATGTTCGTTCTCTTGTGACATTATAGCTTATAAATAGGGTACAAACTTACATTTTAACGCGCTTTTTACCAATATGGTATCGTCAATAAAATGACATCATTTGCCTGTATTTGCCTTTAGTACACGCAAAAAATTTCCACCAAGTATCTTATTGATATCAGCTTCGCTATAGTTAAGTTTTAAAAGTTCAGTTGTGATCTTCGGATAATCTGTTACGTCATCCATCCCGATAGGGTAAGATTCGGCGCCATCGAAATCAGACCCTATGCCCACATGGTCAACCCCGATCAATTTGGCGATATAATCAATATGTTTGATCAATTGGCTTAGTGGCGGACGGATCTGGTCCGATTCGGCCTTGTGTAAAATATTGAGCCTGATCCTGGCCAGATCGGCATCGTGGTATACTTTTTCAAGCGAATCGAGTTCGGCCTTATGGGCACGTACAAACTTCACCTCTTTGTGCGAATAGGTACTATCAAGAAAGCCGCTGTAAAAATTCAAAAAAACAACACCACCGTTTTTAGCCAGTGCTTTCAACTGATCGTCTTTCATATTGCGCTGGTTGGGGTTAAGGGTATAAGCGCAACTATGTGATGCGATCACCGGCTTGCTTGTTGTAGCGATGACATCATAAAACGTCCTTTCGCCAACATGCGAGATATCGACGATGACTCCCAGATCATTTAAACGGTGGACTATCTGACGACCATAGTCGCTCAAACCAATATGTCCGACCCTGATCAGTGAATCCTTATGGTGGGTTTCATCCGCTGCTGAAGTGGACCAGGAGGTGCTGTTGTTCCAGGTCAGCGTCAGGTAGCGCATGCCCCGTTTAGCCAGGGCGTCGAGGTAATCCAAACGGTCTTCGATCATGTGCCCGCCTTCCACACCTATCATCGCCACAAACTGACCTTTGGCTACTGCATTTTGCACTTCTTCCGCATTTCTGGCCAATACCATTTTACCCTGATTGCGCTTGATCAGCGCATATAAAGAATCAATCTCACGGTTCGCAAAATTATAGGCGGTTCCCTTACCATATTCCCCGCCGCACCAGATAGAAAAAACCTGCACATTCAGGCCACCTTCTTTAGCGCGCACCAGGTCGAGGTTACCCACAGTTTGGCGTTTCGAGAGATCAAGCTTGGTTATCAGCTCGTTCGAAAGCGCATCGTTATGCGTATCAATCAGGATGGCTTTTTGATGTGCTTTTTTTACATTTTGCGCATTTAATGTTGCCGCTAACAGTAACAGCATTGGCAGGAGTAGTTTTTTCATAGCTGAAAGATATAAATAAAATCAATCGGGTTTAAGATCAGATCGCTGAAGATTTTCAAATTGATTAGTTAATTAAATAATCCAACCTTCCAACCACTACAACTATCCCGATAGCTATCGGGACAACCAACCTAAGTCTGTATCACCCCCACGTTAAAGGCCTTTTCAATAGGCGCATGATTAGCAGCTTCGATACCCATCGAGATCACCTTACGGGTTTCGAGCGGGTCGATGATGCCATCAACCCAAATTCGCGCTGCGGCATACCAGGGTGTGGTTTGGGTATTGTAGCGGTCGGTGATCTCTTTGAGCAATTCAGCTTCCTTCTCCGGAGTGATCACCTCGCCTTTTGCTTTGAGCGAAGCTGCTTGTATCTGCAATAAAGTTTTTGCAGCCTGCGAGCCGCCCATCACCGCAATTTTAGCCGATGGCCAGGCATAAATCAGGCGAGGATCATAAGCTTTTCCGCACATGGCGTAGTTACCTGCACCGTATGAGTTACCAATGATGATCGTAAATTTAGGCACAACCGAATTGGCTACTGCATTCACCATTTTGGCACCATCCTTAATGATACCCCCCTGCTCTGAACGGCTGCCGACCATAAAGCCGGTTACATCCTGCAAAAAAACCAGCGGTATTCTCTTTTGATTACAATTCATGATAAAGCGGGTTGCTTTATCTGCCGAATCGGAGTAGATCACGCCGCCAAACTGCATTTCGCCTTTCCGCGATTTGACCACCTTGCGCTGGTTGGCGACAAGACCAACTGCCCAGCCATCAATACGACCTAAACCGCAAATGATCGACTGGCCGTACCCGGTTTTATATTCTTCCAGCTCAGAGTTATCAACCAACCGCATAATGATCTCGCGCATATCATATGGCTTTTCGCGGTTTTCGGGTAAAATGCCGTAGATCTCCTTTTCATCCAATTTCGGCCGAGCAGCAGCAATGCGATCAAAACCGGCTTTGGTATAATCGCCTATCTTGCTAAAAATATTACGTATCGAATCGAGGCAGGCCTGGTCGTTGGGTTGCTTATAATCCGTCACGCCTGATATTTCGCAATGGGTAATCGCCCCACCCAATGTTTCGTTGTCAACATCCTCTCCTATTGCCGATTTAACGAGGTACGATCCTGCGAGGAATACGGAGCCGGTGCCTTCTACGATCATTGCTTCATCGCTCATGACAGGCAAATAGGCGCCACCAGCCACACATGAACCCATGATAGCTGCTATCTGTATAATACCCATGCTACTCATAATGGCGTTATTGCGAAAAATGCGACCGAAATGCTCCTTATCCGGAAATATCTCGTCCTGCAGCGGTAAATATACCCCTGCAGAATCAACCAGGTAGATGATGGGCAACTTGTTTTCTATCGCAATTTCCTGTGCGCGCAGGTTCTTTTTGGCTGTAATGGGGAACCAGGCCCCTGCTTTCACGGTTGCATCATTGGCAACAATTACGCATTGCCTGCCCGATACATAACCTATTCCGCATATTACTCCTCCTGCAGGGCAGCCACCGTGCTCGGAATACATACCATCGGCAGCCAATGCACCGATCTCGAGCCAAGGCTCATCTTTATCGATAAGGTAGGCCACCCGCTCACGGACAAGCATTTTACCTTTCTCCTTTTGTTTAGCCGCTGCTTTTTCACCACCGCCCGTATAAACTTTTTTCAGTCTATTTTTTAATTCCGACACCAGTTGCAGGTTGATGTCTTCGTTTTTGCGGAATTCTAGATCCATACCCTGGTATTTTATTGTACATAAACCTTAACTAATAATGCGAGCACCGGTTAATCCGGAAATTTCATCTAAGCGCACAAAACATTTTGCTGTATTAACAAATCTAAACATTGATCCTGAAATATGATCATCTAGCGATTGGCATTCTACTTTTAACATATTGCCGCCGTTTAAAAATAAGGCAGCAGACAAAATTCGGAAAGGCTAATTGTTCATACTTAATGGCTAGAACAATAGTTACCAGCTTTGTCCACAAGTAAAATAATTAAGTCTTACACTTCAACTCACATCAACTGTAACTGCCTATAAAAATACTCGACAAGTGAAATCCGCGGCTGTACTTTTAAAAAAAATTTAAAAAGTCAGTAACCCTTGCCTCATTTTTCCCGTAAAACCTATAGCTAAACAAATAACGAAACAAATTGATGAAAAAGGCTACCTTAACAGTATTGTCTTTTGCTGTAGTAAGCATGGCATTTGCCCGGGGACCATGGCCTCCGAAAAAATACAACTCGGGCCGCAAGCAAGAGAGTCAGGCTGACAATAGGAAACAAGATCAGGAAAAAAAACAAAACGCCGATCAAAAGGCAAGTGAACCTGTTCAGGCAGGAACACACCACGACCGTAAAAACCTGGGTGATCCTGATCTTGATTAAATTAGAAAGTTCATAAAACCAGATGTATTTGATCAACAATATCTTATTGGGAGGTAGGTATAAGATACATAAACACACTTACAAAGATCGATGAAACTGCAAGCAATACCCCGGGCTTACAAAGCCGTTTTCTCCGGACAAGCGGAGAGCCATCATTACATTATTGTTTTCCTGACGCTATTTATACCTTCATTATCCTTATACCTTGCAATTGGTATTCGTTAATTAATTCCTCCCCGCCATTCAAAAAGTTAAGCTTTACTTAAGTTGCTAATACAGATCGCTAATAAAACATTCTGTAATTAAGTTCGTTAGAAAGTCATGACCTTTGATGTAAAAAAACGGCCTCTGATAGCTGACACGCTTAAAACTATAGCCGGATTACTCGTCACCTTCAACTTCTTTGCCTGCGTATCCATACCAAAGGGTGCGGTTGCAGTAAAACCTTTTGATCAGGAACGATACCTCGGCACATGGTATGAAATAGCCCGCTTTGATTTTACTTTTGAGCGTGGCTTAAGTCATGTCACGGCAAATTATTCTATAAAGTCGCCTGGTGTTATCCGGGTTGATAACAAAGGGTATCAGGATGCAAAAAGCCGCTGGAAAGAAAGTTTAGGTAAAGCAAGGTTCGTTTCCGGCAGTGATGAAGGCAGGTTGAAAGTATCCTTCTTTGGGCCGTTTTATGCTGGTTATAATGTGATCGCTCTGGATAAACAATACCGCTATGCCCTCATAGCCGGGGATAACCTTAGCTATCTTTGGATACTTTCCCGTGAAAAGACGATCCCCGAAACAGTGAAGAACGAGTACCTTGCAAAAGCAAAAGCGTTGGGATACGATATTGATAAACTGATCTGGACGAAACAGGATTGATCGTTAGTTGCTATTGAAGCTTATTGATCCACTCGGAAACTTTGCTCAGCACAACCGGATCAACGGTTGTTTCAATTTGGCTGTATTCGGCAACTGAACCGGTTTTTGCCGGTTGAAACAAATGGTTCAAACCGGGAAATTCCACGATCTGTACTTGTTTATTGCCATTTGCTGTCAACGTTTGTTGAATGCTGGCCAAATTTGCTGCAGCGTTTACCTGCATATCAAGCGACCCGTTCAATGCCAGGACAGGACATTTAACTTTGGCCAAATAATTCCGAGGATCGAAAGCAAGAAAATACCGAAACCAGGGACTAAGCAAAACCCTATCTGTTGTGTTAATATTTTCCTCAACGCTTGGTTTACCATGGTTAGCATCGGCAATGGGTTTTAATTGCCTGTATAGCAAAGTGTCAACCTTCTTTTTCACTTCTGCGGTTGGCATGGCTGCGTTTTCCACGATTACCTTGTATAAAGCTTTTGTATCCAATAATGCCTTTTCCATAACAGCTTTAGTTGTACCCGCTAACCTCATCTGATCCTCGTTCTGCTTTAACATCAGATCTACAATAGGTACCCCCGGGCCAGCAAGAAGGATAATGAACTTTACGTCTTTGTCGAGGCTTGCTACCATCGGCGCAATCATCCCTCCTTCGCTGTGCCCCATCAGGCCAATTGATATTTGCTGAAGATCAGCCCTTGAATTGATATACTTTATGGCAGCCTCCACATCATCAGCAAAATCTGCACTGGTTGCTGTTTTGAAGTTACCGGTAGATTTGGCTATACCGCGGTCATCATAACGAAGTACGGCAATTCCGTTACGGGTCAGCCAGTCGCTCCAAACCAAAAATGGACGATGATCAAGCAACTCCTCATTCCGGTTTTGGGGGCCCGACCCAGTGATCAGTATAACTATTCTTGAGGCTTTGCCATCTGATGGCAAAGTCAGCGTTCCGGCAAGGGTATCCTGCCCCACCGGGTTTACAAACCGAACTTCTTCCTGTTTATAAGGGAAGTCTTTAGGATCCTGAGGCCGTATTTTCGCCTTGTCAGCAACTGCCGACTCCTTATTAGGGAATAAAGTAAGTGCGGTTGAAAATGCTCTTTGCTTAAATGTTCCGAATATTTTATCACTGTCTGCTGAAAAAGTGCCTGTATAAACCAGGCCGTACTTCGAACCGATGATCGTAACATCATTTCCTTTTACTTGTGTACTGTCTATCGGCAAACCTCTGGCGCCCTGATCGGGGCTATCCATAGTGGTTGAATATTTATCAGCAACTTTAGAAATATGGAAAACGAGATGCAAAGATGTACCTGAAACATTTAATATCCCATACCAATCGCGTAAAATGCCCTGAGCATTGACACCTGTAAAAAGGATCACGAAGCCGATAAGTAAGCTATATTTTTTCATCTGAAAATGATTAAAAAGTGCAAGCATTTGACAAAAATAACTATTATTAACAGCAATCAGGATCTATTAGGATTTAACATCACTTTACAAGTTGTGGTTTGAAAGCCCGATTCGCATATTTTTTAAATTTAAATCGCGCAACCACTAAATTCATCTACTGGCCTGGTACAAAAACAATTTTCACTGCACTGAAAATTTATCATAAGTTAGCAAAAACTATTCTTTGCATGAGAGCCTATCTTTTATTCATTCTTTACTTACTAACCACATTGAGATCGACGGCTCAGGGGCCAACCGGTACAAGGATAAACTTGACAGGTATCAGCAATAAAGCCGGGCAAATGAAAAATGCTTATGTAACTGCCGGCGACAGGTCGTACCTGATCGGCACGCAAAATGGTTTATTCCCGGATATGGGCGACCATGTTAAAGGTGAGATGGGTGGCTTATGGTGTCCTCCATTTAAACTGGCAGATGGTTTTTGGGCTTTATTAACAGATAAAAACAACCACAAGCAGGAATGGTTAACAGCAGCAACTAGTTTTACTAATTACCCTTACGGCAACAAAATAATTTATCATACCAAAATTCCGGGGATCACGATCGAACGTTTCCAATTTTGCCCGAATGGTTACGGTGGCGTATTGGTCCGATATTCGATCAGGAACTTATCTAAGGTAAAAAAAACATTTACCCTCACTTTTGCTGTTAAGTCGGAGCTGCGATCAGTTTGGTTGCCTGATACGACAAATAACGATGAAAGCGACCTCCTGCTGAACAGTAATAGTGACCCCTTCATTGCAGCAAAGGACAGTTTGAAAAATTGGTATCTGGTGGTCACATCGTCATCCCAAAAAATTAAGCACCCCGATATTAACAACATTTCGCTTCCCGAACAAACACAGGGAAATGGTGTAACGGATGCTTTGGAATGCGCAATATCTACCGAGCCGCAAAGTGCAACTTCAGTTACATTTGCTTTATGTGGTAGTTCCAGCAAGGAACAGGATGCAAAAAAAACCTGCAGCTTTTTGATCGATCACTACAACCGTTTGCTTGCGCATAAAAAACAAGTTTTTACTGCGCTGCTAAAGCGATCAAAAATCACCATACCCGACAAGCACCTGCAGAACGTGTATGATTGGGTAAAGATCAATACTGAATGGTTAACCCGGGAAGTTCCGGGTATTGGCAGGGGCCTTTCAGCCGGTTACATGGAATATCCCTGGTGGTTTGGTTGCGATAATACCTATGCTATACAGGGCTTATTGGCAACCGGCAATTTTGATCTGGCTAAACAAACACTGAATTTGTTATATGAACGATCAAAAGCGGTCAATAACAATGGAAGGATAGCCCATGAAATATCATCAAACGGAAATGTAGGCAATCGTGGGAATACTCAGGAAACTGCCCATTTTATTATGTGCGCCGGAACCTATCTGAAGTGGACCGGCGACACCGTATTTGTTTATAAATTATACCCTTATATCAAGTCTGGGATCCATTGGCTGCTGAATACGATGGATACCAACCACAATATGTTCCCCGAAGGTTATGGCATTATGGAAGTCGTTGGTTTAAATGCCGAACTGATCGACGTTTCAGTTTATACCCAGCAGGCGCTTGAATCTGCTTCAACTATGGCTTTGCTATTTGGCGAACAGGAGCAGTCGCGGCAATACCATGAACTTGCTCTAAAACTTAAAGACAAGATCAATACCTATTTCTGGGATGCCCAAAATCAATCTTATTGCGATTTTTTTGGCAGTAGGGAACAGGCGCTTACAACACTTAAAGGTGCGTTAAAGCAAATAGCGATTGAGGAACAAGGAGAAAAAGGAACCCGCTATGAATCGCTTAAAAATCACTATCTGGAACAAGCCAAAGCGATAACGGCAATGCCTGATAGCGATAGAGGATGGATCACCAATAAAAATTGGGTGATCAATACCCCGATGGAAACAGGAATAGCCCCACGCGAAAAAGCTATAATTGCCCTAAACAAGATCAGGCTTGAAAATTGCGGTCCCTATGGCCCCTACCTTTCGGCCGTTGAAAAAAAATACATGATGACGATTGCCACGGGTGTGCAAGCCGTAGCTGAATGCCGCTACGGCAGGACCGACTCAGCCCTGTGGTATGTCGACAAAATTGCAGCAACGTTTAACAGGACGCTACCCGGTTCAATTTCTGAAATGATGCCTGATTATGGTTGCTTTACCCAATCGTGGACAAATTATGGCATTGATATACCGCTGATCAGTTATATTTTTGGCATTCAGCCTGATGCTCTTCATCATCTGATCAACATTAATGCTACAATCCCTCAAAAGTGGAATGATTTGCAGATCGAAAATGTGGCAGTTGCTGACAATAAAATTTCGTTGAGTATCAAAAGAAAGGGCAGTGTAGTAACTTATACCCTGGTTCAAACTCGCCCTGAGTGGCATATACATTTTCAATTGCCTGAAAAGTACAAGTTGAATCAACTCAATGGAAAAGCGATCAACATCGCTAAAAACGAAATCGAAATTAAAGGAAAGTCCAATATAATTACTGTAATTCAGGATTGAATGCTGTAAAATCTCTGCCCTTACTTTTGAAGACAAGCTCGCCAGGGCTACGTATGCCTTAAGTGATTCGCTACAGGCAGCATTGTAATTTAATCGATACAAACATCTATGTATCCGGCAATTAACCAATATTTGAACATTGGATTGCGATTTGCGATTGGCGTTATTGAAACTCGCTTTGTTGTCTAAATCCAAAAGAAAAGAAACTAAATACCCCATTTATGATATTACTTTTTTGCGGGCTTTCCGGAGCCGGTAAATCAACTTTAGCCGAAAAAGTTAAACATAAGCTTGCGGCAGAGGAGATTTTTATCGAAATTATTGATGCCGACGAATACCGGCAATGGCTATTTAAAGACCTTGGTTATTCAATGGAAGATCGCTTTGAAAACATCAGGCGCCTGGGATTTTTGGCGAATAAGTTTTCCTCACACCATATCATCACGGTTATTTGTGCAATTAATCCCTATGATGCTATTCGAAGAGAATTGGTACGAACCTATAAAAACGTCAAAATAGTCCACATCGACTGTGAGATAGAGGAGCTGGTCAAGCGAGACACTAAGGGGCTTTATAAGAAGGCCTTTCTGCCGGCAGGCCACCCTGAAAAATTGAACAACCTGTCCGGCATTAATGACCCTTTCGAGACCCCGGAGAATCCCGACGTTTATATCAATACAAACAAAATGTCGATCAGGGAGAGCACCAATGAGATATGTTCATTTATCGGTAAACATATCGTTAAGCAGCAATACCTGTATACGACTTTTGCCCACGTGTCCTGATTTTTTTGGGCCCTTAAATATCAATTCGGTTTACACTTAAACTATAATCATGCTTGAAAGAGTATTGATCATAACAGGGATGCACCGCTCCGGGACGTCGCTGATCACTAACTGGCTCCATCATTGCGGTTTGCAAGTTGGCGAAAAACTATTAGGAGCAGCAACCGGAAACACCGAAGGGCATTTTGAAGATACCGAATTTCTGAAGATCCATGAAGAAATACTGGCTGATAATGGGCTTAGCATCACCGGATTAATTTTCGACCAGCAATTGGTATTATCAGAATACGAACTTGAAAAAATAAAAGCTGTACTAACCATTAAAGCCCGCCGATATACGCAATGGGGATGGAAAGAACCACGTACATGCTTATTCCTGGATACTTACAGGAAATTGCTGCCGGAAGCTAAATACTTAGTTATCGTAAGAAATTTCGGAGATGTTGTTAGTTCGCTATTGAACCGGGCCTGGGCTGAAATTGACGACCAATATATGCGCCGAAGTTTATTTACGAGGTTAAAATGGCAATACATAAAAAAGCCTTTTAAGAAAAAAAGTTTTTACGGAAGGTATGCCGGATTTTATCTGCAGGTTTGGATAGATTATAACCAGCATATATTAGAGGCCATAGAAAAAACCCAATCCGAAAATTTCATAGTGGTAAGCTATTCTATGCTTCAAATTGAGGATAAACGTATTTTTTTACACCTCGAGCAAAAATGGGGTTTCGCTCTTCAATACGTGCCGTTCAACAGCATTTACAAACAAAACCTAATCAGCACGAAACCAGCTATCGAGCATTTGATCAGCGATATGTCTATTATAAACAAAGCTTACCAACTGGAAGCTGCTTTTCAAAAATATATGGTTGCAGCAAAATAATATGAATTTAAAAAGTTGAATAGCGTTTTGATTCTCTCGGCTTTTTAAGTTTACCCTGCATTTTAACGACAATTCATGTCATTTTATCCAATCTCAATTTTATTTTGATAGCTTTAAAGGCTGGCCTTCCAGCCAAATACAAACCAAAAAAACCAGACAAAGTTAATGTACATGAGGAGCCTGTTGTTATTCGCCTTGTTGGCTTTATGGCTAACTCCTTCAACTAATGCCCAGGCTTCATTATCCGACTCATCGGCACGTAGCCAAAATGCCACCAAAGTGATCGATTATTATATCGAACATATCAAAGGACAATCTGAACTATTTAATGGCCCTCGTTACGAACTGATGGCTCAAGCAAACAAGGGAAGTTATTATTTTGGAGATCATGCCTACTTTACGCCTGCAACAGTGTATTTTAATAGCACATGGTATAAGAACCTTCCCATCCTCTATGATATTTACCACGACCAGATGATCACCTATACCGGCGAGAACTTCATGGTTCTTGATCATACTAAAACCCGGGAGGTAAAATTACTTGATCATCATTTTAAATACCTTGATCAACCTGGCTTAGCCCCTGGTTATTATGATGTTTTATATGACGGCAAATCGCAGGTGCTTGTCAAAATGACCAAAGTGATCAACGAAGAAATAGTATCGCAGCAGGCAGTGGAAACCATTGTTGTCGATAAAGACCAACTATACCTGAAAAAAGGAAATGCGTTTATCCCGGTTGAAAGCAAAAGCTCCATTTTTACGATATTTTCTGACAGGAAGAAAGAGATCAAACAGTATTTGCACGATCAAAAATTAAACTTTGACCAGGATAGAACAGCTACTTTTGTTTTGATAGCGGGCTATTATGACCAGCTAAGCAAATAGCATGAGGAAATCTACATTTATACTTACCCTGCTCATTTGTTTATCGCAGCTGCTTCATGCGCAAAGCAACAATCTGATCGATGTAAACTTTAAAGAGGCGGGTATTGGGCAGATCGTAAATGAGTTAAATGCTAAAACCGGATATACCTTTTATTACGACCCGGTACAATTTGACAGCTTGCGGGTAACACTCAACGCGACTCAAAAAACCTTACCTTTTATATTAAGCGCCGCATTCAAAAACACAGCATATAATTTCACGATCACCACCAATCATGAGGTGATCCTCACGAAAGACATAAGTATCGCTGCCGAACTTCCCCCCGATTTTTTCAATGATCAACAAAAGGGAAATTCAGCGCCGCAAACAACGATTGTGACCAATCTGGATGAGGATAAATCAATTGCTCACGCGAGTCCGGAAAACAAGATCTACGAAATAGGGCAACGAACTAATAACTTTAAAAGTGGCCTGGTCAATTTATCCGGCTATATCCGGAACCAAAAAACCGGTCAGGCAATTAGCGGCGTTAGTATTTATGACGCTGATAACAAAAACGGTGCAGTAACTGATCAGACGGGATTTTATTCACTGTCCTTAGCAGCAGGCAGACATACGCTGATCATTAAAGGCCTGGGTATGATCCAAAGCCGCCGTCGGGTAATTCTTTATAATGGCGGTAAGCTGAACATCGAGTTACAACAAATGGAAAATATGCTGAAACAGGTTGATATTTCGGCCGAAAAAGTCGCCAATGTAAAAAGCACCGACATGGGCGTGTCCAAGCTGGATATCAAAAGTATTAAACAAATACCAACAGCCTTTGGTGAAGCGGATGTGCTGCGCGTTGTACTAACTCTTCCGGGCGTACAATCGGTGGGCGAAGCAAGTACAGGCTTTAATGTCCGGGGCGGCTCTGCCGACCAAAACCTGATCCTGCTGAATGATGCTACCATTTATAATCCTTCTCATTTTTTTGGATTTTTCTCGGCCTTCGACCCGGATGTGGTCAGCAATATCGAGCTCTATAAAAGTAGTATCCCTGAAAAATATGGAGGTCGGCTTTCGTCAGTGCTGGATGTGAGCGACCGTGAGGGCGACAAGAAAAAAATTTCAGGCTCGGCAGGTATAGGTTTGATCACTAGTCGTTTCAGTATTGAAGGGCCAATAGAAAAAGACAAAACCTCCTTTATTTTTGGCGCCAGAACTACCTACTCTAATTGGTTGCTTAGCGCATTGCCAGAGGAATATCGGAACAGTTCGGCTTCATTTTATGATTTTACACTTGGTATCAGTCACCAGATAGACAAAAACAATAATATTTATATCAACGGCTATTTTAGCAGTGATGCTTTTAAACTAAATAGTGATACCAGCTATGGATACAGCAACCGAAACGGCAATATAAAGTGGAAACATAATTTTAATGCAAAACTTTTCGGGACATTGTTATTCGGTATTGACGATTACCAGTATAGTATAGCCAGTACTTCAAACCCGGTAAATGCTTATAAAATTGGTTTTGCCGTTAAACAAACCAATTACAAGGCCGATTTTACCTACTATGCCGATAGCAAAAATACGGTAGATTTCGGCCTAAGCGCGATCAATTACAATATGAACCCCGGCAACAATGAACCCGATGGCCCTAAATCGTTGGTGACGCCTTTTGCGGTACCTGCTGAGCATGCCTGGGAAACTGCTTTGTATTTGGGCGATAAATATGAGATCACACCTGATCTTGCCGTTAGTGTGGGATTGCGCTATTCTTTATATGCCTACCTCGGGCCTCAAACGGTCGACCATTACCTGCATAATTCTCCTCGTACAGCAGGCAATGTAACAGATAGCACTTCCTATAAAAGCGGGCAGGTGATCAACACCTATCAAGGGCCTGAATACCGGCTTTCGGCCCGGTATAATCTGAACGATGACATGTCGCTGAAGGCTTCGTATAATACTTTGCGGCAATATATCCACCTGCTTTCAAATACAACGTCTATTTCACCGACCGACACCTATAAACTCAGCGACCCGAATATCAAACCGCAATCAGGCAAACAAGTGTCCTTTGGTTGGTATGATAACGCCAAAAACAACTCAATTGAAGCTTCTGTTGAAGTTTATTATAAATGGCTTTACGACTACCTCGACTATAAAAGCGGAGCTACATTATTGCTAAATCCGCATATCGAACAGGATGTTTTAAATACACAAGGCAAGGCCTATGGCATCGAATTTCTGTTGCGCAAAAAAGAAGGGCGCCTGAATGGCTGGATCAGCTATACCTACTCACGCACTTTTTTGAAGCAAGCCGACCCATTCGCAGGCGAATTGATCAATCAGGGGAATTATTACCCGGCAAATTACGACAAACCAAATAATTTTAATTTTACAGGTAATTACCGGGTCAATCGCAGGTTTAGTATCTCCCTTGATGTGATTTATAGCACCGGTCGCCCTATCACCTACCCTATTACTGAATACTATTATGAGGGTGCAGTGCGCGAACTTTATTCTGATCGTAACGCCTTTAGGATACTGGATTATTTCAGGACAGATCTTTCCATCAATATAGACGGTAACCATAAAATACACCAGCGTTTCCATAATTCATGGAACTTTGGGGTTTATAACCTCACTGGCAGAGCAAATACCTATTCGGCTTTTTTTACCGAACAGGGAGGCATTGTAAGCGGATACCAACTGTCGATATTTGCCAAATCCATCCCATTCGTAAATTATAATATCCGGTTTTGATGAATAAACATACTACATATCGTCGAATCAGCTTATTTGCTTTATGCATCTGTATTGGGGTATGTGCTTTTTCGGCCCAATGCCAGGTATTAAATAATCTGCAAAATAATTTTGCAGTCTACCAAAAGAATAACCTGCATGAAAAAGTATATGTGCATCTTAATAAAAATGATTTTTTAACCGGGGAGTTCATTTGGTTTAAAATCTACTGTATCGATGGCAGCAACAATAAACCACTTGACATCAGCAAAGTAGCTTATATTGAGTTACTGGATGATAAAAATATTGCTGTTGAGCAAGCTAAAGTTTCTTTAAAAAATGGTGCGGGAAATGGATCGCTGGTTTTGTCATCGGCACTTGGTTCGGGCAGTTACCGTTTACGGGCTTATACCAATTGGATGCGCAATTTCGATCCGGCCTTGTATTTTCAGCAGGATATCACCATTATCAATCCCAACATGACTTTACCTGCTGCAAGCCGTCCGGATTCAATTAACTATGATGTTCAATTCTTCCCGGAAGGCGGTCATTTAGTAAAAGGCCTTAACAGTAAAGTAGCATTTAAAATAACTGCCGCCGATGGGCTTGGTGCCCAGGGCAATGGTTTCGTTATAGGTCCTCAAAATGATACCGTTGCACGGTTTGTAACGCATCAATTTGGCATCGGCAGTTTCTCGTTCAAACCTATGGCACAAAAAGGATACAGGGCTGTTATAAACATTGGCTATAGGAAGATAACAAAAGGGCTTCCTGAAATAAACGCAAGCGGTATAACCGAACATGCCGACCTTACCGGTAAAGGCTGGGATGTACGTGTCCAAACTAAAGGGTATAAACCTGCCAATGAACTATATCTGATTGTTCACTCGTCTAATAAAATAACCTATGCCCTACAGGGTCCACTGGTAAATGGAGAAGCTAATTTTAGTATCGGAAATGACAAGTTAAGCGAAGGGATAAGCTATATAACCCTGTTTGACGGGCCAATACCAGTTTGCGAGCGTTTGATCTTTAAAAAACCCGAACGAATATTGTTGATCAGCGCTAAAACGGAAACATCCGTTTATCATAGTCGCGAAAAAGTAAATCTGGACATTGGAATAAAAAACAATTTGTCCAACAATGACGCAGCAAACCTGTCCGTTTCGGTATACCGTTTAGATTCTTTGCAAAAGTTAACAAAAAACAATATTGCAGGATATTTGTGGCTAGCTGCCGATGTGAAAGGTTTTATTGAGTCGCCAGATTACTACCTTGACACGGACGACAAGGAGGCTCTGGATAACCTCCTGATTGCGCAGGGTTGGACGCAGTTTGATTGGACCAAAATCTCCGGCAATACACCAAAGATTAATTATCTCCCTGAATACCAGGGGCCTCTCATATTCGGAAAGTTATCTAACAATCTAACAAACGAACCTGCAATCAATATCAGTACTTACCTTACAATTACGGGCAAGCATCATCAATTGCTTATTGCTAAAAGCGATTCAACTGGCAATTTACTATTTGCGGCGAACAATTTTTATGGTCCGACCGAGATCGTTGTACAAACTAACTGGCTCCGTGACAGCGCCTATCGCATCGATATCAATAATCCTTTTAGCGAGGAATATGATCAAAGGCCCCACCCATTATTTCATATCGAATCCGCGATGCATGATCTATTAACGGTATACCATATCAACGTCCAGGTTCAACATGCGTTCATTGGAAAAGCCACCGAACTATTTGAGCCCGTTCCTGAAACGTCGTCAACGTTTTATGGCACCCCCTCCTACAATTATAACCTGGATGATTATACACGCTTCCCATCTACCCGTGAGGTAATTTTTGAATATGTTCGATTGGTCAGGATCAATAGCTCTAACAACCAAACAAGCTTTCAGCTGGTTACTGATGATAAGACGATACTGCCGGGTAATCCTTTGGTATTGCTGGACAGCAAACCAATATTTGATGGCAACAGGGTGCTGAAGATCGATCCTTTAAAAATAAAGTCATTAGAGGTTGTCAACCATAATTATATTTATGGGCCGGAAGTTTTAAACGGGATACTTTCATTTAAAAGCTACGATGGTGCAAGCATCAATACCGAGCTCGACCCCCGGGCTGTGGTGCTCGATTTTGAAGGTTTACAACTCGAACGCAAATTCTACTCGCCGGTGTATGAAAGCAAGCAACAACATGATAGCCCAATGCCAGATTTCAGGAATGTATTGTACTGGAATTCAAACATTAATACCGGGGGCACAGGTACAAA
The DNA here is from genome assembly GCA_903863845.1 of uncultured Mucilaginibacter sp. Lineage (GTDB taxonomy): Bacteria > Bacteroidota > Bacteroidia > Sphingobacteriales > Sphingobacteriaceae > Mucilaginibacter. Next base: position 19,956 of record CAIPDP010000080.1, read on the forward strand.
ATTATCTTTTTATACCAGCGATAAAACAGGGAAATATGTTGGCGTAATTGAGGGCATATCTTCGAATGGCGAGGCTGGAAGTAAGTATTTCTATTTCGACGTAACCAGGTAAATTATTTCCAGTAATACGGCGGGTTCGAACTACCCCGTATCGTACAGTCTACACAAGTAGTTCTGGAATAGGTTTTAAAATTTGGCGCTCCAAATGGTCCAAGCGGAGCCACGTAAAATGCGTCAATTGCTGTATTACCCGAGTTTGCACCGAGTACTTGCGGGTCGAAATAAAAGGGCTGATGATAGTAAAATGCGCTATCAAGGGGACATTGATAAGGGTATTGCGTATGATAAACTGGTAGCTGACTTGACAGGACGTAGATCCTTTTCGTTGAAACACTGCCGACACTCAGGTAACCAACTACTATTTCTGCTGGGTTGCTGAGGCAATGATAATTGGTTTGATTGGTTGAGGGTTGTGCATCAAATATGCTGCCCAATTGATTGGTGTTTTTTTGCAGGTTTTGCCAGAAATTATAGGCATCGCTGCTGAGGGCGTATTGTTTGACCAGGATCGTATACTTTGTCTCAATCTTTTCAGAAGTTCCCGGAATAACAACAATTGGAGCCTGGAATACGACATCATTTGACAGTTTTGTTGTAGACGCAATTAATACCGCGCCGGAAGTATCACTTTGGTAACAGATGTGATGCGGATTATCTCCCATCAGATAGGACTCGTAATAGGACGAAAATTGCCAGGCTTCGTTGAATTCCCAACGGTAATAGCGCGTGGCATTACTGTTATCATGAGAATTCACGTAAACATGAATACCATCAGCCTGCGCTATAAAACCCAGGCTGTCAATAGCTGGTGGATTTTTAACAGCGATATAGTCAGATACGTATTGCTCAGCATTGGTTGTTTTAATGTCAAGTCGGTATTTATGTGAATTATCAAGGTTTAATCCCCCGGTTGCATAAACACCAGATTTTATCTCGGTCAAAGGGAAAGTTACACCGGCATCACTCTCGACAGTTACCTGGGCTCCTGTCTCATTGATGATATTGATTACAGTATCGAACTTCTTTGTCCGGCTTAACCTGATAAATGTGGAGTCGTTTCCTGAATTAATAACACCGTCTACTACGAGGTATTTACTATCATTGGCTAAAGCACCAGCTGGAACGAAAGCCTTTTTGCAGCCTGCTGTCAGCAGCATAAGTACAATTAACCAATGCCATTTTACCATAAATCTAATTTCGAAACCAGGCTTAATAATGAAGCCTCTAATATACAGGGAAAACCGGACTTTCAGCTTTTTTGTCTGCCGGGCTAATGTTTGCTGGGATTAAGACCACGACGTTCTCCTGACAGGAAAAGCTGCTTGAGGTATTGCCTTTCTGCAAGAGCGTAATTGTATCAAACTAAGTTTTTCTGCCAAAGTGGTGATCAGAATCACATTTATGTATGACAAGGCGCACAAGATATGATCGGATACCTATTTACATTTATCATATTTTATATCTATGGGCGATATTACTTCTCCACCCGACTTAAAAGGCCACGCCGAAGGCACCGGACCTATCAGAAAACGCCAACCAGTTTATACTGATTTTTTGCCGCCATGTAATTTGACCTGCCCGGCAGGTGAAAATATTCAGGCCTGGTTAGCCTTAGCCCAGGCGGGCGAATTTGAAAAGGCATGGCAGGTACTTATGCACGACAATCCATTTCCGGCTGTATGCGGTAGGGTATGTTACCACACCTGCGAAGATAAATGCAACCGGGCGCAGGTAGATAGTACCGTGAGTATTCACGCGGTAGAGCGCTTCCTTGGTGACGAGGCTCTAAAAAATGGCTGGCAGGTAGGTAATATAATGCCGCCATCCGGCAAGCGTGTTCTGATTATTGGCGCCGGGCCCAGCGGTTTATCAGCTGCCTTCCACTTGTCAAAATTGGGACATTACATAGAAATCCACGAGGCGGGGCCAATTGCCGGAGGAATGATGCATTTCGGCATCCCCGCTTACCGATTGCCCAGGAACGAACTCGACCTTGAGGTACAGCGAATTCAGCAGATGGGGGTTTCAATTGTATTTGATCATAAGGTGGCTGATGTTTTGGATGAGCGATCGACAGGCAACTTTGATGCAGTATTCGTTGCGATCGGCACACAGCTCTCAAAAAAGATCGATATCCCGGGTAGAGATGCCGGAAAGATATTTGATGCCGTAACCTTTTTGAAACAGGTTGAATCGGGCGAAGCGCCAAAACTTGGACGGCGAGTGGCAATTTACGGCGGAGGAAACACTGCCATGGATGCAGCCCGGACAGCCAGGAGGCTGGGAGCTTCTGAAGCTATGATCATTTACCGCCGCGACCGCGAGCACATGCCGGCCCATGATTTCGAGGCTCAGGAGGCACTGGATGAAGGGGTGAAAATAAACTGGCTGCGTACCATCAAAGAAATCGACGGAAGTAGCTTTACAGTTGAGGTGATGGACTTGGTAGATGATAAACCAGTGCCAACGGGCAGGTTTGAAACCCTGGAAGCCGACAACCTCATTTTAGCCCTCGGGCAGGATGCAGACACTCATTTTTTAAAAAATATTCCGGGAATTGAATTTAAATCAGATGGAACAGTTGTAGTAGGCCAGGACATGATGACAGGGTGCGAAGGTATTTTCGCTGGCGGCGACATGGTACCGGGAGAACGAAGCGTTACCGTGGCGATCGGGCATGGCAAAAAAGCAGCGCGTTATATTGATGGTTATTTAACTGGTAGCCCATTTGAATCGAAACCCAAACATCCGGGTATCAACTTTGAACAGTTACACCGTTGGTATACAACCGATGCCCCGCAAAAAGAACAGCCCGAACTGGCACTAGACTTAAGAGCCACCAACTTTGATGAGGTAAAAGCCGGATTGACTGTCGAAGAAGTATTATTTGAATCCCAGAGGTGTATGTCATGCGGTAATTGTTTCGAGTGCGATGGCTGTTTTGGTGCCTGCCCGGAAGGGGCTGTCATCAAGCTTGGAAAAGGCAGCCGATATCGATTCGATTATGACCAATGTACGGGATGTGCCGTTTGCTACGAGCAATGCCCTTGTCATGCCATCGAAATGGAGACCCTTAATTAAATGAATCTTTATTAAAGATATTATAATGTCAACCAAAAAGCCTGTAGTAGTAACCCTGGACGGAAATGAAGCAACAGCCTATATTGCTTACCGCGTAAATGAGGTTTGCGCGATCTATCCGATAACACCTGCATCGCCAATGGCAGAATTTGCCGATGAATGGAGTGCCGGCGATAAAAAAAATATTTGGGGCAATATACCCGAAGTGATCGAAATGCAAAGCGAAGCCGGTGCTGCCGGTGTAGTGCATGGCTCGTTACAAACCGGGGCGCTTACAACCACGTTCACTGCCTCGCAGGGATTATTATTGATGCTGCCGAATATGTACAAAATTGCCGGCGAGCTCACTTCAACGGTATTTCATGTAGCTGCCCGGGCCCTCGCGGCTCAGGCACTTTCGATATTTGGCGACCATAGTGATGTTATGGCTGCCCGAACTACCGGGTTTGCAATGCTGTCCTCGGCCTCAGTACAAGAGGCACATGACATGGCATTGATCAGCCAGGCAGCCACTCTAAAGGCAAGGATACCCTTTATTCATTTTTTTGATGGTTTTAGAACATCGCATGAGATCAATAAAATTGAACTGCTTTCAGACGAACAGATCAAGTCGATGATCGATGATGACCTCGTTGACGAACATCGTGCGCGGAGTTTAAACCCTGATCGCCCATTTATCAGGGGTACTGCACAAAATCCCGACGTGTATTTCCAGGCACGTGAAACGGTCAATCCCTATTACGCAGCAACCCCAGGCATCGTTCAGGAAAGTATGAACAATTTTGCGGCACTAACTAGTCGCCAATACCATAATTTCGAATACCAGGGCGACCCGGATGCCGACCGGGTGATCATCATTATGGGATCAGCGGCCGAAACGGTAAAACAGACAGTAAAAATACTTGTTGAAGCCGAAGAAAAAGTTGGCGTGGTACAGGTTCGGCTTTTCAGGCCATTCTCTCCAGAACTATTACTTGAAGCGATTCCGCTTAGTGCAAAAAAAATCGCGGTAATGGACCGAACAAAAGAATCCGGTGCGGGTGGCGAACCTTTGTATCAGGATATAGTTTCATCCATATTCAATGCCTACAGCGAGGGACACCGGCTGCATTTGCCTAAAATATCGGGAGGCCGGTATGGGCTCGCCTCTAAAGAATTCACACCGGCAATGGTTAAAGCTATTTATGACGAACTAAAAAAAGCTCATCCAAAGAAAGAGTTCACCATCGGTATCAACGATGACGTATCGGGCACCAGTTTGCCTTTTGATGCCGATTTTGATATCGAATCAACCGGTAGTGTATGTGCGCTATTTTTCGGACTGGGCGCCGACGGTACAGTAGGTGCAAATAAGAACAGCATCAAGATCATTGGTGAAGAAACCGATCTTTTTGTTCAAGGCTATTTTGTTTACGACTCCAGAAAATCTGGCGCTCAAACTGTCTCCCATCTGCGTTTTGGTAAAGAACCGATACATGCACCCTATCTTATAGCTCATGCTGATTTTATAGCTTGTCATAAATATAATTTCGTTGACAAGGTTGATATGCTGGCTCAAGCCAAACCGGGTGCTGTGTTCTTACTCAACAGCCCCTTCGATAAAGAAGAAGTTTGGGATCAGTTACCGTTGTCAATGCAGGAGCAGATCATACAAAAGAAACTTCGGTTTCATGTTATCAACGCATCCCAGGTAGCAGAAGCCGCTGGCCTTGGACAACGCATCAATACCGTTATGCAGACCTGCTTTTTTGCGCTATCGGGTGTACTACCTTTTGAAGAGGCTATTGACCAGATCAAAAAATCGATCCGAAAATCTTACAAATCCAAAGGCGAAGCCGTTGTACAGAAAAACTTTAAGGTGGTGGACGATAGCCTCGCTCATTTATTTGAAGTAAAAGTACCTGAAAAGGCAAGCTCGACGATAAAGTTTTCGCAGGGCGTTTCTTCTTTAGCTCCCGATTTTGTGCGCGACGTCACTGCAATGCTATTGGCCGGTCGTGGTGACAGTTTACCTGTTAGTATGATGCCTGTGGATGGCACTTACCCTAGTGGTACAACTAAATGGGAGAAAAGAAACATATCAGATGACGTTGCAACATGGGATGCTGATGCCTGTATTCAATGTGGCAATTGCAGCTTTGTTTGCCCGCACAGCGTTATTCGTTCAAAATTTTATCATAAAGAATACCTTCAGGATGCACCCGTTCAATTTCGCTCAGCACCGATCAATGCGCGTGGCTTCCCCGAAACACAATATACCCTTCAGGTGTATTTTGAAGACTGTACCGGTTGCGACTTGTGTTCGAAAGTTTGTCCGGTAATTATTCCGGGCGAAACGAATAAAAAAGCAATCAATCTGAGTCCAAAACCAAACCCGGTTTCGGAACGGGAAAATATCAGCTTTTTTGAACAGATCCCTACAAATAACAGGGCTACCGTAGATTTTTCGTCGGTCAGAGGAACGCAATTCCTCGAGCCATTGTTCGAATTTTCGGGCGCCTGTGCAGGTTGTGGTGAAACACCTTATATCAAAGTGCTGACGCAATTATTCGGCGATCGTTTATTGGTGGCGAATGCTACAGGCTGTTCATCGATCTATGGCGGCAACCTGCCTACCACGCCATGGACCACTAATAAAGACGGTCGGGGCCCAGCCTGGTCAAATTCTCTTTTCGAGGACAATGCCGAATTCGGGCTCGGTATGCGAATATCATCCGATAAACAATTGGCGATAGCTGCTGTTCTTGTAGAAGAATTGCGGCCTGTACTCGGGGACATAACTACCGATGCCCTGCTCCATGCTCCGCAGCAATTGGAATCAGAAATTATTGAACAAAGGAAACGGGTAACGGCACTCAAGGAAAAACTCGCCCAGATGACAGATCCGCTTGCTAAAAAACTTTTATCCGTTGCAGACCAACTTGTTCATCGTAGTGTTTGGCTGATCGGTGGTGATGGTTGGGCTTATGACATCGGTTCTTCTGGCCTTGACCACGTACTCTCAACCGGGCGAAATGTAAATATCCTGGTTCTTGACACCGAAGTGTATTCGAATACTGGCGGACAAATGTCAAAAGCCACGCCTACCGGCGCAACGGCAAAGTTTGCAGCTTCAGGTAAAAAAGTTGGTAAAAAAGACCTGGCTCTACAAGCGATATCCTATGGTAATGTTTATGTAGCACAGGTAGCCATGGGCGCTAACCCACAGCAAACGTTACTAGCCATGCGTGAAGCCGAGGCATATAATGGGCCTTCGCTTATCCTTGCCTACAGCCATTGTATCGCCCACGGTATTAATATCGAAAACGGGTTAAACCAACAAAAACTAGCTACTGCCTGTGGGTATTGGCCATTGATCAGATACAACCCTGCATTGCGAGAAGCAGGTAAAAATCCTTTTGTTTTAGATTCGCCGCGACCCGCCATTGCTTTTGGCGATTATGCCAGGAACGAGTTGCGGTACACTGCACTGGAAGCAGCGCATCCTGTTGAAGCCGCCCATTTGATGAAAATCGCCCAGGAGCAAGTAAATCTTCGCTGGAAAACATACGAAGACATGGCCGAATGGAAAGCAGAAGCGTTTATGCCTGTGGGATAAAATCATAAAAACATAAACGAAAACCAGGTAGCAGTGTTAAATGCAATAAACACTTTAAATTTATATCATACTTAACTTCTATAGTCCATGATAATCGGTATTTTGAAAGAACCTTCCTTTGAATCCAGGGTATCATTAATTGCTGCAGAGGCTGCTCTGTTGGCAAAGCAGGGGATCACAATTTGGGTTGAAACCGAAGCCGGATCTGCGGCGTATTGTTTAGATGATGACTACGTTAAAGCCGGGGCCGTCATTCAATCAAGGGATGAAATATTGAACGAATCTGATTTGATTTTGGCGATACATTACAACAACATTCCAAATGTTATTCGCGGTAAAGTGCTAATCGGCATTTATCAGCCAGCTTATAATCAGGAGCATGTACAGGAATGGGCGAAAAATAGTAATACTGTATTCAGTCTCGATATGTTGCCCCGTATCACCCGGGCGCAGAGCATGGACGTACTAAGTTCGCAATCAAATATTGCCGGGTACAAGGCAGCTCTACTAGCCGCAGTAACCTACCCCCGCTATTTTCCGATGATGATGACAGCAGCGGGGAACGTACCTCCGGCAAAACTGCTGGTGTTGGGTGCGGGTGTTGCCGGATTACAAGCGGTTGCAACGTCGCGCCGCCTGGGTGCCGTGGTAGAAGTTTTTGATACCCGTGCTGCAGCTAAAGAAGAAGTATTGAGCCTGGGTGCTAAATTTATTGAAGTTGATGGCGCCGTTGATGATAGTAAAGCCGGCGGTTATGCGGTAGATCAAACATCCGACTTCCAGCAGCGGCAAAAAGCAAAAATTGCTGAAAGTATTAAAAAGGCTGATGTCGTAATAACTACTGCTCAAATTTTTGGAAAAAAAGCGCCTGTACTAGTTACGAAGGAAATGATCGAAAACATGAAGCCGGGCTCCGTGATCATTGACCTGGCCTCAGCGACCGGTGGCAATACCGAATTAACCCTTGATGGCCAAACCATTGTCTGGAACCACGTTACTATAGTCGGCAATTCAAACCTTGCGGCTACTATGCCAGCAGATGCGAGCCGTGCCTATGGGCGGAACCTGCTAAGCTTTTTAAAAATGTTGATCGATAAGGAAGGAAAACTAAAATTTGACCTTAATGACGAGGTATTAAAAAGTGCATGCATCACTAATGAAGGCGAAATCATATCACCCATTATCAAAAATTTAATTCATGGAAACACTGCTCAGCTTCATTCACAGCAATCTTGAAATATTATATATCGTCATCCTATCTGTCTTTTTAGGCATCGAAGTTATTTCAAGGGTTCCGTCCGTTTTACATACGCCTTTAATGAGTGGTGCAAATGCCATACATGGCGTTATAATCGTCGGCTCAATTATTGTAATGGGCGAAGCTTCAGCCGATAATTTTATTGTACTGGCACTAGGATTTCTTGCCGTGATCGTCGGCACCATCAATGTAGTCGGAGGCTTTGTAGTAACCGACAGAATGCTGGAGATGTTTAAATCGGGCAAGGAAAAACCGTCTAAATCGACTAAAGTTAAGTAATTATGGAAGCAAGTATATTGGCAATATGTTATCTTATCGGCTCTGTTTCTTTTATTATCGGGCTTAAAATGCTTTCTCATCCTGCCAAAGCCCGCCGGGGCAACCTGGTTTCTGCTGCGGGAATGGCAATAGCGATATTGGGCACATTAATACTCTATCGTCCAGCCGGCCATGCACTCAATAATTTGGTTTGGATCGTAAGCGCTATCATTATTGGTACTGTGATCGGTGCAACCGCTGCGCGCCGGGTAAAAATGACTGCCATGCCTGAGATGGTGAGCATGTTCAACGGTATGGGCGGACTATGCGCGGCACTTATTTCGATCGTCGAACTTGGCCGCGTAGCTAACGACCATAGTGATATGCATGTGCTATCGATACTTGCAGGAATGGTTATAGGCAGCGTATCATTTACAGGCAGCATGATAGCCTACGGCAAACTTCAGGGCAAAATAAAGGACCATGCATTCAAAGGGCAACACCTGGTCAATCTTTTTGTCTTACTGCTTATTGTTATAATCGGGGCTATCATCATTACCAGTAACGGCACTTTCTCTGCCCTGATCTTTTACAGCATGCTTGGTCTGTCTGTGGTTTACGGTATCTTATTTGTGCTACCTATCGGCGGTGCTGATATGCCCGTGGTTATTTCCCTTTTAAACTCCTTTACCGGCATAGCCACAGCATGCGCAGGTTTTTTGTACAATAACCAGGTGATGTTAACAGGTGGTATCCTTGTTGGTTCCGCCGGGGCTATATTGACCATACTGATGTGCAAAGCGATGAATCGTTCGCTGATGAACGTGCTCATCGGTTCCTTTGGTAGTACCGGAACTGGTGCTGTTCATTCGGTCACTCAGCAAGGCAGCAGCAAAGAAATTAGTTTGGGTGACGCGGCAATGGTAATGGGCTATGCTCAAAAAGTATTGATCGTACCCGGTTATGGCTTGGCGGTTGCCCAGGCGCAGCATGTTTGCAATGAACTTGGTAAATTACTTCAGAATAATGGTGTTGTCGTAAAATATGCTATTCATCCGGTAGCGGGTCGTATGCCGGGTCACATGAATGTACTACTGGCGGAAGCCGATGTTTCATACGACGACTTGCTTGAACTTGAATCCGCGAATGAAGAATTTGGTTCAACTGATGTGGTTTTGATCCTTGGCGCTAACGATGTGGTTAACCCTGCGGCATTGGATGATCCGTCGAGCCCGATCTATGGCATGCCAATACTGGAAGTTGGCAAAGCAAAGCTGGTGATCGTCAACAAAAGAAGCATGCGCCCGGGATATGCCGGGATAGAAAACGAACTCTTTTTTAAACCAAATACCTCCATGTTGTTTGGCGACGCAAAGACAGTTTTACACGAGTTGGTGAATTTGGTAAAAGAACTATAAAATTATATTTGGACTTGTCGGTTTTGTGGATTTTTTAGTTCGATTCTAATTTGCCCGTAAACCGAATGGTCATGAAACCGTTTTTTCAGCGGTTTTATCTACATATTTAAAAATTTTAAACCGAGCCGACAACGGGACTAAAGTCTGCAACCTAATCCTTACGAATGAGTTTCCTTTAGTGGTCTTACAACTTGAATATCAATTGTTTGGCTTAATGCCTGATGGGATACTGTAAGACAGTTGTAAAACAAGGTAAATTTCCGACGCATATCATAGGTCACTTTAATAATCTTTTTGACAACCCTAGCTATGGCGTCAATAAATATACTTGGGTTTGCGATTGACTACATAATATTAGCTATTATAATCTTACCAGAGTGAAATAAGAGATAGCACCTTTGCCAACAATCGACTCCGGTCACAATTTAATTGAGTTCTAAAAACTTCTGGTAATCCCAAATGTTTGGTTAAACCCAACCCTGTACAAAAACTTAATAGTTCAAATCGTTTGTTGTGTTGGCAAACATTTACAGCAGCCATCTGTATATTAACAACTTAGTAATCAGTTTTTTCACTGCCAACTTTACCGTCACATTCAAATCAACTTTCAAACCACCTCGATGAAGAAGGATAAAATCGCTATTTTAAATCCAGAACGCCAAATATTAGAACTCACTAAACAAAATGAGGAGCTTGAAAACTACTTTAGGAATACGATCATTCCGCAACTGTTTGTAGACGAGAATTTAGTACTGCGAAAATTCACACCCCCAGCGATGAAACAGTTTAAATTGTCTTTAGGTGATCTGGGGAAAAAGGTTGAAGATATAAAGGATAATTTCCGCTTTCCATCGTTAATAGAAAACATACAGCAGGTTATCAATAGTAATGAAATTCTGGAAAAAGAGATTCAAACCACTGATCTCAGGTGGTACCAGATGAATATCATACCCTATGTGTCCTTTAAAAGCAAGAAGACCAACGGCGTAATTATAACGTTCGTTGAAATAACTATGCGCATCAAGGACTTAAAAGAGCAGGAGAACCTGATTGCCGACCACGAAACATTGCTGGATACTATTTCCCATGATATCAAGACGCCTCTCACCAGTTTGATGCTTACCGTTAATATGCTCAAAAAGGCGTCGCTGGGAATGCCAGGGGAGTTTGAAAACCATTTTAAAATTCTGGAAAGTTCTGTCAAAAAAATGCAAATCATTATCCGGGAACTTACTGATGTTGGCAAACAAAAGCACCGTTACGGGGCCGAACTTGAATTATTGAGCTTTGAAAATATTTTAGAAGATGTACGTCTTACCCTGTCGGGTATTATAAGTGAATCTGGCGCAGTTATAAAAAGCGAGATCAATATTTCTGAGATACTTTACTCCCGTCGCAAATTAAGGAGCATAATCTATAACCTGGTAAATAATGCAATTAAATTTAAATCACCCGAACGCAAACCTGAGATTTTTATCAAAACCCAAAAAGAGAAAAATCATATTGTTATTCTTATAAGAGACAACGGTATTGGTATCGATGCAGCTAATCAGGATGCCATATTTACTAAATACTTCAGGATGCAGCATTTAACAGAAGGTTCGGGCATAGGCCTTTACCTGGTCAGTGAGATAGTCAAAAACTCAGGAGGCAGGGTTTCAGTGAAGAGTACGCCAGGCATAGGATCTGAGTTTAAAGTTTATCTAAAATTAATAAATTATAACAAAATAATACTTTATTAACTTAAAGTAAAAATTTGGCCAATATCTATGTTACACCGCGAGGTAAGTTGCGTTTGGACTGCGCAGACTTACCCCGGTAACCCGAAATAATAGCTATGGAAAGCGAAACAAGAGTCAAAAAACTACGATTTGAAAACATTAGCGATGTCATTAGTACTTTTACGGGTAGTTCAGCATCGTTCTTTCTTGCAACAGGGCTGATCATAGTTTGGCTGATTACCGGGCCAATATTTGGTTATTCAGATACCTGGTTGTTGATCGCCAATACAGGTACTTCTATTATTACCTTTTTGATGGTCTTTTTGATCCAAAAATCACAAAACAAGGAATCTATAGCAGTACAATTGAAGCTTAATGAATTGATCGCTTCCAATAACCATGCAAGTAACAGGCTATTAAACATTCAGGACTTGAGCGAAGAGGAATTGAATACTCTATATGAGCATTACAAGACTTTGGTCGAGTTAGCACAAAAGTCGAAATCGAACACACAAAGTCATTCGGTGGAGGATGCCATCAAGGCAGTTGAAGAAGAAGCAAACGAGTAAATATTGGCTTTTTTAAGTATCAACATACCCCACAGAAAAAGTAAGGCATCGGTCCACCTTTAGCCAATATTTTATACCATAAAATAAAAAAACCGCCTAAACCGCGGTTTTAGATCTATTTAAGTGGCCAGTAACTGAGCCGACAACGGGAATCGAACCTGCGACCTACTCATTACGAATGAGTGTGTCATAGCATCACATAACACTTATTATCAATATATTACATGATATAAAGCTGGCTTATTGTAAAGTATTTGTAAAGCATTTTTTTATATTGCTTATAAACTGGTGCTAATAGAGCTTTTAATTTGTTGAGTTTCGTTTCTTTATACACGAAACATAAGAGTTTCTATCCCGTCTGGGTAGAATCAAACCGCAAGGTAATAGATACCTTGCGGGATTGATTAAGCAGCTTGTCTAATATAGACCATAAATTTGTCCGCTTTGGCAAGCATACTTAGTTCTAACCTGTCGAGTAGGACCCTGGAGTTTCTTTCGCCACTTTTGTGAGCGACAATACTACCTTCCCTGATCCATGCATCAACGGCTCTTCTGCCATACATTTTGTATGCAGAGTTCTGAGTTAAATAAGGCATTAACAAACCTGACTTCACAATCGCTTGTTCAGCACCTAATTGTGAAGCCTCTCTAAGAATATCTATAAACTGATATTTTTCGAGTTTTATTACCATAGAAAAAACCTTTTGTTTAATAAGGCTATCAAATGTAACCTATTAACTGCTGGGAACAGCTATTAATAAAAAGTAATCATTGACGATTAACTATTTCCTATATTATTAGGTTCGTCTTTATAAGCCGAAAGAATCTTGTTTACTTAAATGGTTAAATGGGTGTTTTAACCCTGTTAAAATAGGTGTTTTCACGGTATTATTTGAACTATTATCGTTATACATTTATAGTTCAACCTTTAGTGATGAAAGCACTGAAAACTTTATCCATTATGGGCTTTGCCCTGTTGTTGGCAGCCTGCCATCCGCGAATTTACCAGTTCAGCGTCGATCCGAAATCCATTGGACCAAACGACCCGGTTCGGGTTAGCTGGCAGGTAAAAGGTAAAGCTACGCTGCTAATACATGATATCAACTACCCAGGTTCTGGAAATGTTAAGCTGCAACCTCTTACGCTACAAATAACACAGGATGGAAAAGTTAATTCCTTTATGTTGTATCCCGATAGTACTTTGAAAATATTATTAGCGGGAGAGGACTCTCTCAGAGTTGATAAAAAACCTGACAGTAATACCGACGACAGACTCCGTTATATTACACTTGTGGTTACGCGAAATGGACAAGATAGCAGTCGAGTGATACAAGTTGCTGTTAGACCCGACGCGGCTAAAGACGAGATTGCTTTCCGAACCATAATTCGTGGAGACAGTATTGTTGCAATGGGCATAAATAATCCGGTGCGGTGGGGGGATGCTTTTAACATCCAAACGGTTTCTGATGTTAGTAACCGGGTAATGGATATTGTTCATTCGAATATCAGCCAGCAGCTTCGACCAGGTGACCCGCCAGATAATAGTTTCAATGGAACACCAGTTAGGGGTAACTGGGTCTTCCGATCCCTAATGACGGCCGAAGAAAAAAATGACCATCGGCTTGTCCCCAATTTTCTCAAGCTTTCTATAACCATAAAACATCACTGACATGTCCCTTCAAAATATTAAAACTGTGATCCTGTTGATGTTCGAGAACCGATCGTTTGACAATATGCTCGGGCACCTGAGCTTTGAGAACCTTCAACCCGATGCGGATGGCATTTTGCCGCCGCTTGACCAGGATAAATACACGAACCTTTACCAGGGAGGCACTTATTACCCTTTCCAACGTCCCGAGGACCAACAGCTCCAATCGGATGTACCTCATGAGTATAATTTTGTAGCTACCCAACTTGCTCCGGGCGCAGATGGTCAACCCACAATGTCTGGCTTCGTGGAAGCCTATGCTGACTTTACCGGGGCTAACCCCAATATACAGGCGGACCCAATGTGCTTTTTTGAGTCAAAAGAGGTTACCATAACCAGTTTTCTTGCACAAAAATACTGTACCTGCGACCGATGGTTTTGCCCCCTACCAACCAGTACACAACCCAACCGGACGGTTGCGTTCTGTGGAGAAAGCGCGATTTTCGAAACAAAGACACAAGCGATCCCGGACAAGGGAAATATATTTGACTGGTTAGATACAAATGGTATTAGCTGGGGTGTTTATCACGATGGGTTCCCATTTTTTGCCCTGTACCCTGGACTTTGGGATAAAATACTTCTTAGTGGAAAGTTCCATAACTATGAAAACTTAGGTACGGACCTAAAAAATAATACTGCGCCCCAGGTCATCATTGTTGAACCAAGCTATCAGGACGCCCCTCATATTGGCCCGGATCACCCCAATGATAACCATCCACCTCTCGCTGTCGGCTGGGGAGAGGATTTCCTGAGAAGGACCTATCAGGCAGCAACCATGAACCCGGACGTTTGGGCTCAAACCCTTATGGTGGTTTATTATGATGAGCATGGCGGGTTTTATGATCATGTTCCACCTCCCGATTTTAACAATGTTGCGGCAGGCAATGCTGCGCCACCTGCGCCCTATGCCTTTAATACATTGGGGCCTCGGATTCCGGGTATCCTTATTTCCCCGTGGGTAGCGCCCGGGACGGTCAGTCATGATGTATATGACCATACATCAGTGCTGCAGTTACTTGCTGAACTTTTCACCCCGGGAACTCCATACTCAAATGCGGTTGCAAATCGTACCGCCCAGGGTATCGCCAGTATATCGAGCGCGCTTACCGATACTGCATCATCAATACCACCACCACCGCCGCCATCGGACCCCATCTTTGCAAAAACCTTGCTTGGAGATAGTATTGCATCTCCTCCGGATAACGATATGGGGCGCTCTCTTGAAGCGGCCGCACTGAATATGATCGCACAGCGGCCAGATGATATCGACGCCAATTTCCCTTTACTCAATAACTGGAAGGCCGCAGTTGATCAGGCCCGTCAAGGATCGTAAAAAAATATTAGTATGAAAACGGCCACCAAAACCATTAGTACCCTGATTAGCATACTGTTATTGTATAGCTGCGCATCACTAACAAAATCGCAGCTCAACGAGGTGAACCAGTTCGGTCAACTTACCAGTCATTTCTCCGCTTTTCCAGGCAAAGTAGTAAGCTCATACAATCAAATCCACCAACAGCAGGAACTGTTTCGTGCCAACAGCTTGCCGGATCCTGAAAGTAATTTCCAGGCGATTGTTGAGGCCAATGATTTTAAGCAAAAGACCGATCTGATAACTCCAAAGATTGATTTGACTCTAAAGGTCATCGATCAATATGCCCAGGGGCTTATTCTACTGACCTCTGATAAACACAGTAAAAAACTGGACACGGCGGCCCAAGGTATTGGAACCAATCTTGACGGACTGATAACGCAATATAATAAGATTAACTCCGGGGATCAGTTGCCTACCGGAATAGGATCAGCTATAGCAGCGCTGATTACATTAGGAGGAGATGCCTATATCCGCAGCAAGCAGGCTGATGATGTGCTGAAACTTGTCCCGCAAGGGGATATCGTCATTGCTAAAATGACGGATAATATTATGGACTTCCTTAATACGAATAATATAAATGGTGGTGTTTCTCTGTACTTATCGTGGCCTTAAACCGTAGGATCGCCGTGGCCTTGTATAACGAAGTTATCAAACTCAGACCCGAGTGGCACGATCTGCGCGACGAGTACGGTAGCATCAAGGTTATCATGACCGGAAGTTCATCGGATGATGCCGATTTACAGGATCATATCCGTAGTAAAGAAAAACGCACGCTGATAGCAGCCAGGTTAAAAGAAAAGGCGGATCCGCTGCAACTGGTCATCGTGGTTGATATGTGGCTGACGGGTTTTGATGCACCTATCTTGCATACCCTGTACCTGGATAAGGATATGAGCGGGCACAACCTGATGCAGGCCATTGCCCGTGTCAACCGGGTGTTTAACGACAAACCCGGTGGATTGATAGTTGACTACGTACCGGTAACGGGTAACCTGAAAGCCGCTTTAAAAACCTACACCGAGAATAACGGCCAGGGTGCTATTGTTCTGGATATTGCCGAGGCCGTTAACCTGATGCTCACCAAACTGGAAGTGATTCAGCAAATGTATCATGGGTTTGATTACAGGGCCTACTTTAAATCTCATACCGGTGAAAAGTTAAATATTATCCTGGAGGCCGAAAATCATATTTTGAGCCTGGATAACGGCAAAGAACGTTACATCAAAGAAGTAACTGCACTGAGCAAGGCCTATGCGTTATCAAAATCCGAACCTGCAGCTGCTGATGTTACCGAAGAGGTGGCATTCTTTCAGGCAGTACAGGCGCGTTTGTCCAAGTATGATTTAGCGGTCACCGGTCAGCGCCGGAAGGAGTTTGAAAACACGATCCAGTCGATGGTTGAATCGGCCATCGCAACTGATGGTATCGTAAACCTGCTTGACCAGGCCGGTCTTGAAAAACCTACCATTTCCATTTTTAGCGAGGACTTTATGACCGAGATCCGCGGGATGAAACAAAAGAACGTGGCTATCGAGCTTTTGAAAAAACTGCTGTCTGATCAAATCAAGATAAGGTTTAAGAAAAACGTAGTCGTTAATAAAACGCTAACCGAAAAGTTGCTTGCAGCGATCAATAAATACAACAACAAGTCGATCACGGCCCTGGAGATGATGGAACTGCTGCTGGAGTTATCTCATGAAGTTAACCAGGAAACCGAACGCGGTGCAAACCTTGGGTTAACCGAACCAGAAAAGGCATTTTATGATGCCTTGGCCTGCAACCAATCGGCAGTTGATATGATGGGTGACCTGGCGCTCGTTGATATCGCCAAAGAACTTGTAGCCCGAGTACGCCGCAGTACAACTACCGACTGGACGATCCGCCAATCCGCAAAAGATCGTGTCATGCTCGAAGTTAAAAGGGTTTTACGTGCCCACCGCTACCCGCCGGATGATGAACTGAGGGCCACCAACACTGTGTTAGAACAGGCGGAAATGTATGCGGGGGAGTTGGTGTAGTTGATCGTGGATATGGATTAATATCTGATTTCTAAACGGTGGTCCAGGACCAATTGTTACCCTTTCTCGCGTGTATATTGGGTTTGAAATCTAGATAGCGATCCAGGACGCTTTATACCTCTCCTTTCGCGCGCACACGTGTACAAAGCGCGATGAACAACATATTCTCCATTCTACCGGAACAATAGCTACCATAGTAGTACTAGTAAAGCGGGATGATTATGTTGTTGGGCCTTCTGTGTCCCCAGCTTTCATCATGAATTTTTGTATCATACTTACAAGATCTCTGAAAGTAGATGATTGATTTGCGTTATTGTAGAAAATGTTTCTTTGGTAGGTATTCGGGTAATAATCTTTTTTAGGACCAGTTTTGATAAATATCTTTTTATCGTTCTTTCACTAATATTTAAATCAGCTGCCAATTTTTTTACACTTGGATAACACCGTCTTGTTTTATGATCTGCATAAGTGCAAAGGCAAACATATAATGCTTTTGCACCAACTTCGATAGTTGGATCTGTAATAATACTTGGATCAATTTTGGTATAAAGTATCTTCTCCACTGATTTTAGTTTTTTAGTGTTAGTGTGAACAAAGTGTCCATTTATAAATCGCACAAAACTGCTTTCCTATAGTTCTCATTGTTAATGTGAGTATTTGCCTACCAGTATTTTGCTTTATCTTCTCACTTAGACTGCTTGAATCTTGTTTCTGGCATTTAACTGTGGTAGAGAATGACTAGTTTGATCGATTTTGAAGCTGTTATTTTAATATCTACATAGATTTACCTAGTTCTTTTAGTTGTAAACTTGTTAATCATCGTTGCCGAAGGTAAATATTTGTCATTAGGGTGTTACCGATTTTAAGAAATAAACTCTATTAGCAGGTCACTAAATCTTAAAACACAAAAAAGCAAGACTCATAAGCATTGAAGTATTCAAGGGCAGCTTTGCCTTTTTTGGTACGTTGCACCATGGCAATTTCTTTGGACAGTCGAGTGTAAGCGCGTAATCGGTTGACGGTCTGCCCCCTGTACTTTCTTCCAAAATTGGAATAAAGTTTTGCTCTTCTTTAAACCCATATTCAAACATTCTTTTACACCAAGTTGGGAAAAGAGTTTTAGGTTTCGGGTAATCATACAGATCACGGGCAGGTACAACGGTCTTGCCGTCTTGTTCTTTTAATATAATGAGTTCGTTCATAATCTGAGCATTTTCAAGTTTCCGATAAATGGAGCCTAATAGATTGTACCCTTCCAACAATGGTAGAATGATAGCACTGACCTGGCTTGCCTGTATAAGGCCTTTAGCGCTCACAAATACTAATAATATTAGTAATTCATACCTATATGCCACTTAAAAAAATAATCCTTTAGAATGGCTAAAAACAATGCTAGCTGGCAAGAGGCGTTTTCGATAGCAGGCGAGCTATATCATTTCCACCGGCCTTCAATAATGATCGCAAATAATGATGGGCTTCGGGTTCGGCAACTATTAAGTTTTTTAATAGTTTAAATACCCGTGTGTCAGTGAGCGTAGTGATAAATCCATATTATCATCGTATTTTATCTTAATTAAAATAATGGACACCCATAATCTATTGATATAGCTATGAGGTACAAAAAAGCAATAAACCCTGTAAGTTTTTTCTTCATACTACTAATTTAATCCTTCAAAACCTCGATCCCTGATCAGTTTTAATAATCGACAAATCCTGAGAGTCTGATACAATATAATATCAAAGAACAACGCCTCTAACAGATAGTCCAGGACTGCCTGTTAATACCGGAAATACATCTTGCTATAAAAGTGTTTTATACGAATAGATTTTAAATCGTTATTGATGATCACTTTTACAATAAATCAGATATAAAAGTCGATCCACGATCGATTGCTCGATTCAAAGCTGCTTTTAGATTGACGAAGTATAGCGCGGTAATATTAACTGCGATTAATAAACGGCAATAGCAGATCCAAGGCTCTAAAGAGTTTTCTGATTTGATTAGTTTATCGCTCCGACGGGCTTGATGAATCTTGAAAAAAGTGCCATCAACAGTGTTTTTGGTTTATTTCCAGGCAAAATGTAGCAAAATGATTCATGATAGGTCATTGGCTTATCCCATTTGGCGCCCACCTTTGAAAGTAGGATAAGGCCGGCAATCTTACGGTCCACTTTCAGCTGACGATTTACAGATAAGCTGAAGTGATCTTGAATTTTTAAGGTCGGCAAATATAATGACCGTTAACGCGCAGAATATCAAATAAATAAAAAGTATACCCCCGATTCAGTTGTCGTTAACCACCAGATCCTGAAGTGACTTCATCGCCATTTCGGATCCCTGTCCCTGCCTGGAATTAAAATTGCAATACGACTGACAATTAGTTAAGAGTTGAAGGTTTTCCGAACTTAAAATTACTTTAGACCATTTCGCAATATCCTGATCGAAGACGAAAAGTGAATTCTTTTTTATATCATAATAGAACCAGGCAATAGTGCTCGAACTATTAAAACTTGTTCTTTTTAAAGTAATCTGGTAACCATTTAAAACTTTAGGATCAATTTGTTTGATCACTGCAATTTTAGGACCCGGATACATATTTTGAAGCTGGCGTACAACCGGAGTATTATAGACTAATTCGATAATTGCGTTTTTAAATAAAATTGCATTTTCGCTGACTGCCAATGTCTCTTCTCCACGATCAAAATCAATAAAGAATAATTTCGATGCCGGATTAACGTCGACAACGTTACTTTGGGCATGCCCCATTTTGAAGAACAATAGCAATAGCAATAAAAGCTTTGTTTTTTTCATTTTTAATCCCTTTATAAAATCAATGGCAGGGATACAATATTAATACCAAAGGCATGGCTTCAGATACTACTAAAAGTAGTAAGCAACCTTTGTGCTTGTACAATCGTTGGCTCAATTTCTCAATTGATTTCCGGGAAAACTGTACTAATATTTAAGTCTGACAAGTATTTAGGTACATCTGGATCAATTCCAGCTTTTAATTTCCAGGAATTTAAATAATTGATGATACTACTCCTTTTAGTAAGGTCAAAGAAAGAATGAAATGGCGCCTTAGTAATAATTTTGAGCCTGTTTAATTTTTAAAAACATGCGAATAAAATTTATGGAGGAAAAAGATGTACTATAATACCTTTTAGCGGCAATGCTATTTTGCACGCTTATAGCATCAATATATAATTTTATTCGGTATTTACAATTCAGAGGAACTGGTAAACTTTACTACATTCACTCACATGCCAGCAAATTAAAGGTATTTCTGGTGCTAGGTGTGATTATAGGCACAATACTATACCTAAACTACAATATTATAATTTAAAAAGGTCATCAAAGAGACCTTATTTGATCCCTGATAGTCACCCGAAAAACAAAAATTTAATGCTGATAAAGAAACGGCAAGGCATTTAAGCTGAAAAAGATCAGATGTACGTGAGGTAAGTATCTTACAAATAGCGATCAATTAAAATTATCACACAGATTCAACATGTCGTTTAATGACCCTGAACCAATAATCACATAAAACCTTTAAATGATCAATAAATACAAACAGATCCATAGGTTTAATCATGTAAGAGTTTGCATGATTTGAATATGCATCATTTAAGTCCTGATGAGAATTAGAAGTAGTCAATACAACAACCGGGATCGTTCTTAAAAATCCATCTTGTTTAACATTTCTTAAAACTTCTATCCCATTTACTTTGGGCAAATTTATATCTAACAAGATCAGATCGGGTTTACTATCAGTTTTAGCAGTGATTAAATTATTTAAATAATTGAGTGCCAATTCTCCATCAGTTAAAACTTCAACATTACATTTTAATCCGACATGCTTAAAAGCCTCAAGGGTCAAAATAGCATCTCCTTCGTTATCTTCAATCAAGAGAATTTTAAATACCTTCATTTTTTAAAACCAGCTTTTGCTATCGTGAAATAAAAAGTAGTACCATTTTGAAGTTTAGAATCTACCCATATTTTTCCGCCGTGTAATTCCACGATTTTTTTACATATCGCCAATCCGATTCCCGTGCCCGAATATGCATTTTTATTGTGTAATCGTTGAAATATCACAAATATTTTATCAAAATATTTCGGATCGATACCGATACCGTTGTCTTTGACAAAGAATTGGTAAAACTGATCTTCCTCAATAAATCCAATTTCAATTTCAGTATTTTCTTTATTTCGGTATTTAAGTGCATTGCCGATAAGGTTTTGAAATAACTGGTGAATTTTCGATTTAATACCTAAGATATTTGGCAAATCATCGATTTTAATTTTTGCATTAACCCTTTCAATTTCGGGTTTAAATATCTTCATTACAGATTTAACAATTTCGGAGCAATCAACTTCACCAACGATTTCAGTCACATTATCAACCCGAGAGTATTCCAATAAATCTTGGATCATCCTTTGCATGCGTTCGGCGCCATCTTTTACAAAATTGAAATAGGTTTTATCAGTATCATCAAGCGAACCGCCAATTTTATTATCTAATAGCTGGATAAAGCTTTTAACCATCCTCAATGGCTCCTGAAGATCGTGCGATACAACGTAAGCAAATTGCTCTAATTCTTTGTTGATCTTTTGCACTTCTCCAATTGTCTTATTCAGTCGGTTTTCAAAATTAATTCGGTCGGATATATCAATTGCATATCCAAGAACATACTTGAGGATATCTCCTTCAAAATAAGGAGTGAAGCGCCTTAACATGTAAATTGTATCGCCGTCTTTCTTTTCATGCGCGTCTAACCATTCAATTGTCGATTTTGACTCAACGGCCTTATTGAACAATCCCCGGCGCTGTATAGCTTTGGAATCGTCCATTCCTCGCATTCGAAAATAGTCAAAGTCCGATTTACCTATAACTGCGGCGCGGCGTTCTTTATCGCGGATAGCGCTGGGATTTACATAGAGATAGTTATGTTGATTATCAAAAAGCGCAATGTCGGCAGGAATATTATTCAATATTTCCTCAGTCAACTTTTTCTGCTCATTTAAAGCAGCCTGAGAACGAATACTTTCAGTAATATCAGTAAAGGTCCACAGATACCCCCTGAACTCTTCTTCAAAATATATTGGAATAATATTTCCGTCCAGAAAACGACCATCCTTAAGTTCTATTTTATTAACAGCAACCGGCTCTCTGCCTACTTTGCTTTTATTTCTTAAAGTTCCAAAGTGGGGTGCCTCTTTAAACTGTTTGATGATTTCCTTTAATAAATATTTATACTCTTTGCCAGCTAAATCCTCCGGAGTCCTTCCTGTTTTGAATACTTCTGCAAATATTTGATTGACGTAAATTATTTTCCCTGAAGTATCCTCCATTAAAATACCATTTTGGAGATTGGCAATTAACGTAATAAACAGGCTTTGGGTGCTTTTTCGATCGGTTATTTCCTGGTTAACATGTTCAACCACGCTGAACAGGTTGTCTGACTTTGAAAATTTTGTATTGCCGGTAATAATTCCTAGTGTTTCATCGAGTTTATCGACGGACTTTTTTCTTAACGTTATTTCTTCTTTAAGTTTTGCATTTATTTCGATAAATTCTAATTCGCTTAGTCTGAAAGCTCTTTCTGCAATATCCTTATCCCTGTCAAACGTATTATATGTTTCGCTTATAGTTTTTAAAAATATTTCCATTTCAGGCGATTTAGCAATATCGCCTGGCAATAGTTTATTCACTTGCCGTTCGAGCAATCTGTTAAAGTTCATAAAAAGCAGTAACCGTCATCGTTTCATTATTCAACTGACATTCAATTTCATCGTTGAAAGGAGATATTTCGCCGTATGCATAAAACCCGATGGTATTACTTTTATATTCGTTAAAACTGGTGACTGCTTCAATTTCCTCATCTACCCTGGGTCCCATAATCAACTTCCGACCTATACAACTTATCAGCAGTGTCAGATCAGGTTGCAATTTAGCAATTTGGTACGCCTTCTTTGCAGCAATTTCAGCAGCGTAAATTAAATTATTTGTACTCGCTTTCATAAAACGAACCTGCGAACCCTGAGGAACATCGCCCGCAAAAATCATACTGCTATTTTCCTTATTCAATGACAAAATAGTTCGAACAAGAGGCTTGCTATACCCCGGTAGCGTAACACCAAGCGGGAAAAGCAAGGTTGAAATTGGCACATTATCTTCAAATGGTCCTAAATATTTTCTATAGAGATCAAAGGCACTTGTATTGTCAATTTCAAACAGGTTGTTATTAAAAGACCTGGTTACTTCTCTATCCGGTCCAAACATTTGCCAGCCACCTTCAGATCCATGCCCAATAATTATATTTTTGCCATAAAATGCAATCGCAATAACGTTACCTTCAGTTGGAGGCTCATTTAAGCCTAAAACAGTAGATTGAAATCTATCTCCATCCCCAGCCAAACCACCGGTGATCAATATTTTCTTTTCGGTAACTGCATTAAAACCTTTAACCAATTGACTGCCATTTACCAGATTGCCATCTGATAATATAAGGATGTAAGCCAGGTCATCAGGTGGCAGCTTTTTTATTAATCCAGCCCCTGCATCAAAACTGGTTTCAAAGTCTCTGATATTAACCGAAGCGGTCTTTATTTCAGTTTTGTCGAAATTTATCGCAACCGCAACTAAACTATTGTCATAAACTTCTTCCTGATAAATTTCGCCTGCTGTACTGGATATGGCTATTTCAGCATTTGGAAACATGGTTTTAGTTTCCTGGTATATTTCGGGTAGAACCGCAATTTCCTTGCAGGCAAAACACAATACCAATTGAATTTGCTGGTATTCGTTCTCCTTCAGTACCGATTTAGAAGTCCATGAATTATTTTGATATTTAAACAGGTTTGTTTTCATTATTTTTGGTTTAGGAGTGCAGAATCTGCCTTAATAATTTTCAAATGGGTTCGATCAATTTTTTTTATGAATTTTATTTTTTTAAATAGTAAAAGCTCTAAAAGGCTTCAATTGACAGGTGGTTAGTGATAAGTTGAGCTATTAAAAGCTACCAGCGTAACCAACAAGCAGTCTTTCAGTAAAGTCGTTGTCGCTTTTCTACCAATTCATGGGTAACTATTGCCCGGGTTCTTAACAACTTTAAATGCTCAATAGTAATTTCATTAGGTTCTTTGAGACAGCAGTATACTTTCAGCCTATAATAATATTTATTGGCACGGATCCGCATTAAGTAATAATTAACAATATCCTTGAAATGGTCGTATTCTATGATGACAACCTTTGGACAAAAAAGATAAAGGGAGGGGAATATCGACTTAAGATCTTTAACAAATCGGTGACTGCGATCATCATTGTCAAAAAGTAAAAAAAACTCATCCGAACCTACTACTAACACTTCCACGCGATTTTTTTATTTAATTTCATTAGGGCTACTGAATTTTTAACAGCGTAAATTTATCAGGTTTAACGGATTGTAAGTCCGACAGTTGATTACTCAAACAAGTAGTATTTGCTTCAAGCCTATAAAATTTTTCACATTAAGAAGGTATAAAAATTGAGTACTAAACACATTAAAACCCGGGTTTCGTTTCTAATGCAAATTACTGTTAACTAAAGCATTAGTGATCCACTGGCGTTTAATGGTCTGCTTTCAAAACATAGTGGCGATGATCAATCGTTTGCACTTTGAATTGCTGCTATGGCCAATTGAACTATTCTTTTTATCAGCTTATTTCTTTTGATTTGAACGATCATTTCATTAACTGACAGCTTTAGAGGTTCGGAGATTTTCCGGTGAATTAATTCGGCTATTTTATTGGTTTAAATCACCCAAACTTACGGTGATCAAATAAAATAGGTTTACAGAGAAATAAATGCCTAAATAGATTATATTTAATTACTGGAAATTAAAGCTTTTGAATTTGTATTTAACAAATTAATATCAAGCTACGATATCAGGATTTTGATAATATATTAAAATGGAGAAAATAACCCCAAACTGGCTTTCAGAATAAAAAATACTAGATTGGTGATTTGAATCATTTTATGTACGAAGCATAATTATAGTTTTACGATTTGCTGCAATGCAGGAAATGACCGATGCTCCATAAAAAGTTCTTGTTTAATAACGCATTTATTAAAGTAAGACATGACCGCATTTTATAAAATACTAGGGAAAAATCCAGCAATTGTCCTCTTACTCGATTCTTTAAATGGAAACATTGTCGATGCTAACGAGGCAGCAATAGCGTTCTATGGCTATACTTATGAAGAGTTGTGTTCAATTAATTTTTCAGCAATTAAAGTACCCTCTGCCGACGATAACACTGTCAAAAAACTCAATGACACTTCTTTCCCGAAGATTGACTTTCAAGATCATTCGCTCAAAGATGAATCTATTCGAAAAGTACAGTGTTTAAATTCATTGATCAACCTTGATGGGAAAAGTTGTTTCTTAAAAATAATACAGGATATAACAGAAAATGAAAGAAATAAAAGATTTAAGAATTTCATTTTTGAAGTAAATCAACTCATCATCAAAGCCAGCAGTACTGAGGAGATTTTCAAGGGTTTCTGCAGGATAGCAGTTGAAGCCGGCGGCTTTTTACTGGCATTTGTTTGTACACCTAATGCAGAATTTCATAAAATTGAACCTCTTTTTTTTGAAGGGGAAGAGTCAGGCTATCTGGATGATATCAAATTCAGTACTGATAGCGATGAACTATTTGGCAAAGGGCCGCTGGGTACGGCGTATAATACCCGCAAATATTATTATTGCAATGATATAAAGCACGACCCGATAATGCAACCGTGGAGAGAAAAAGCGCTGAAAACGGGTTTTCGATCATCTATTGCAGTCCCCATCATTGTAGAAAATTCTGTCTTTAGTCTCCTGTCTATTTATAACCCACAACCGAACTATTTCAATAGCGAAGAAGTAAGAATATTGGTACTAATTGCGGATAATGTCGCTTTTGCTATTAACAATTTTAAAAATGAAGCTAAAAGAAAGGCTATCGAAGCAAGCGAAAAGCTTATAAAAACAGTTATTGATGATTCTACAGCTTTTATCGGGTTTGCAGATAATGACCGGAATATCATCTTTTGGAACAAAGCCCTGCGCAATCTGATCAGACCGGAAGTATTTATTAAGGGCAACTACGAATTAACTGATATCTATACGGGAGAACATTTGAAAGAAAGGCTGCTTATTGAAGAAAGCTTCTCGCAAACCAGTAGTTGGAGTGGAGAAAGTGAAGTAAATAGTGTGAACGGACCTGTTCCGGTATACCAGGTTTTCAAAAGACACGAACTAAACGGCCAAAAGTTTTTATCAATAACGGCGATAGATATTAGTGAAGTAAAAAAAGCCAGGGAGGAAATCGCCGATTTCAAAGAGATGGTAGAAAACTCAACTGCTTTTATCAGCAGATCTGATGCCAACCGCAACCTGATCTATGTTAATAGGGCATTACGCCAACACCTTGAAATTTCTGAAAGTGAAGAGCTTTCAAATTATAAGATTGACGATTTTCGGGAAAAGAATCCTTCAGCGTCAATGAAGATAAACGACGCTATTCAAAAAGATGGAAAATGGGCTGGAGAGGATGTTTTGGTAAGCAAAAGCGGCAATAGAATACCAGTTGCTCAGGTTATCGTTGGCCATCATAATAGTGACGGTGAATTCACAGGACGATCTCTGACAGCTATCGATATCTCTGATATCAGGAAGACCACCAGGCAGCTGGAAAATTTGAACAAACTCATGGAGACATCTCCAGCATTTGTTTTAATAACTGACATGAACTTTAATTTTATCTATGCAAATCTTGCATATAGACAATTATTAGGCATAAAGGAAAGCTATAACATTGATAACCTGAATCTTTTGGACTATATTGATTTGGAACAAATCAGTTTCCGTGAATATATAAGGGAATCAATTTTTATAAAAGGAAACTGGACCGGGGAAACCAGCTTCATTAATAATAAAGGAAATCTGATCACGGTTTGGGCAACCATGGTACTCAATAGAGATACTAGTAACGTTCCGGTTTCTATGGCTATGACAGCTATAGATATCTCGATACAAAAGGAAATAGAGAAGCAAAAATTCATAAACAAATTAAAGTCCGATTTTGTGAGTTTTGCTTCTCACGAGATTAGAACGCCATTAACCGCCATTAAATCAAGTGCTGAGTTGATTTTATTATTTGCCGGAAGACATGAGCCTGTTAACATCAGTAAGATCAAACATTACCTGGAAAATATCATTCTGGAAGTGGATCGTTTGTCGTTGATGGTTGCAGAGATATTGACGCTTGAAAAAATTGAATCCGGAAAAATTGGTATAACCAAACAGTTGATAGACCTTAAAAAATGTATAGTTGAA
This sequence comes from uncultured Mucilaginibacter sp., assembly GCA_903863845.1. Taxonomy (GTDB): domain Bacteria; phylum Bacteroidota; class Bacteroidia; order Sphingobacteriales; family Sphingobacteriaceae; genus Mucilaginibacter. The sequence continues at coordinate 47,388 of CAIPDP010000080.1, forward strand.
TCTATAGAAAAATTCACGCTAAACAATATCAATAAAAGACAGGTCTTGCTCACTTCGGAAAAAGATGATATTATGATTGAATCCGATCCGATTTTACTTGATCATATCATAAGTAATCTATTGTCAAATGCTGACAAATATTCACAGGGTAAACGCCCGCCTGAAGTATTTATCAGATATAAAAAAAATACGACTGAAATTGAAGTGAAAGACTATGGCATAGGAATACCCGAAAAAGAACAATCTGCTTTATTCAGTTCCTTTTTCCGCGCTTCCAACACAACCGGCATCAGTGGCACGGGGATTGGTCTAACTATCGTAAACAGTTTTGTAAGCATGCTATCGGGTGATATCCGAATTGAAAGCAAAGAAGGCAAAGGCACCCGGATATTTATCAATTTTCCCATTTCGAAGTAAACGAAAATACAAAACTAGTGTCAAAATCAAAGCCCCCTCAAACTCGCTGTTTGGGGGCTTTTACCTTAAAACTAAACTAATTTTTATGAGAAGCACTTTTTATACTCGCAGTCTTATACTGCTCATGCTATCAAATGTTTCAGTCAAAAGACCGTTTTTCAGTTAAACTACTCATTTAAGGAATAAACAAACACACCCTGAAAAAAATGAAAAAACTTATTGTTGCTCATGGTGCTGATTGCATGATCAGCAACCTTGGCAGACCAATAAAATAAACTGAACAGAAAATATACCTTCGATAAGGTATACGTTTTCTCTCCTTTAAGTCCGACTTTGCACGCTAGTAAGATTATTTAAAAGGATCTTTTAAGCCCATTGATTCGTGCAAAAACATCCGAAATAAATTGAGGTAAGCTTTGAATGCTAAGTAATAGTCTACGTTTATATGGCGACGGAAATTTGTATTGAAAAACATTTATCATTTCCTACCCAGTTGAGTTGAGGATAGCAAACAGATTCCGATAAATCAGGATCTGATCAAATAGATATTCAGATTTTTATGGAGAATTTTATCGAGACCTTTAATTCAAATCCTTTCCTATTAATTTTAATAGACAATTCATCCGGTAAGATACTCAAGCTGAATCGCCGGGCGCTGGAATTTTTTCAGTATCAAAGCAGTGAACTGATTGGAAAAGATTGCAGTAGTATAATCGTAGGTAATAGGACAAAATCTTACAAAAAATCTGAATGTTATTCTGGCTATTTAACAGCGGTATCAAAGGACAAAAGCATCCATAATTTGCTTATTTGCAATACATTAATAGAAACAAACTCGCTGCTTTTAGTTATTCAGCTGCTGAAAACAAAAAAGAATTGGTTGAGGGAAATAACCTATAAAATTACCAGGAATTCATTGGCCAAAAATAGCAGAACAAATCCGGCCTTAATAAATCAACAAGCGCAATGATGAAGCTCGAAAGCTATCGGTAATTACTTATTTAAGTAATTAACTCCAAATACTATTTGACGTAAAAATGGCTAAAATTACAAAATGCTACCTGAGCAAATTTTCCGCAAAAGCTTCATGGATCGAATTGTAAAAAAGATACAGAGACATTATGCTTTTAAAAATGATGCAGAAAAAAAGCAACACCCAAAACCATTGCAGGCAAGGATAAAACCTAAAGACTATGTTCGAATATATAATGAGGCAATTTGCCGGAATTGGGACTATTCAAACACGCTGATCCAGCCAGAATTATTGGGAGAGTCAATAACCAGCGTATGCTCGAAATATGGCCGGCCTTTATCAAAAGCAATACTAAACGAAATCAGTATCAGGGAATATCCTCTCCAACTGATGGGAACAACTGCCTCATGTAAGGTACATGCGTTCAAAAATCAATGTTTTTTTATTGAACTTACTTTTGAGGAACTGACCCTGAACAAACTATATGAAATATTTGACCTCGCAACCGAAAAATATGGTTGCGAATTAGATATGGATCAAAATACCATTATTGATAGTAAAGGCAATATGTTCTTTTTTTCAGATACGGCTTTTGGTTTTCGATTCTCCTACATGTCAGATTTAAAACGAAACGGTATCTATAGTTTTTTCAAGGACCAATTGCCTATTGAAACCATTGAAAACATGAATAACAGCAAACATTACACCTATAAACTTCAGAATATCCTATAAGTTCACGCATTTAAAACACCGCAAAATAGGTTTTTAAACCTAAATCGATCAGGGCATTTAACCCAAACAATTCATTAATACCTTCAACATGAAAATTGAACAAAAACTATTAAAAAATAATGTTTGGCAAACTAAACTGTCGGAAGTATCCGGTGGTAATTGCCATTTAGTGCTGGCTTTTGGTGCACCAGAATTGATCGTCAAAGCCGAAGTTTTTAAATATTTAGCTGGTGAATATCCTGATGCACATATTGTATTCTCTTCCACAGCTGGTGAGATCATCAATGAATCGGTTGAAGATGGCACAATAGTATCAACGGCAATTCAATTCGAAAAAACCGAACTGCAGTGTATCAAGACGAATATAAGTGAACATAAAAGCAGTTATGACGCCGGAAAATTTCTGGCTGAGGCTTTAGCAGGCGAATCATTACAAGGCATTTATATTATTTCGGATGGAACGTTGGTCGATGGAGGAGAATTGACTGAAGGGTTAAATGATCATACTAAATCACAAATACCAATAACGGGCGGGTTAGCCGGTGACGGTGCAAGATTTGAAAAAACACTTACCGGTTTAAATGAAATCCCTTCTCAGGGAAACATCATTGCTATTGGCTTTTATGGGTCAGACCTGATGATTGGGCACGGGTCACTGGGTGGCTGGGATGAGTTTGGCTACGAAAGGGTAATAACAAGTTCAAACAAAAACGTGTTATTTGAATTGGACGGCAAAAACGCACTCCAGCTTTATAAGGATTACCTCGGAGATTATGCAAAAGATCTCCCTGGTTCAGCTTTGCTTTTTCCTTTATCCGTAAAAATCGGAGGTTCAAATAAGAGTTTGATCAGAACGATTTTAGCTGTTGATAATAATAATCAATCGATGATATTTGCAGGTAATGTGCCGCAGGGCTGTCAATCTCGTCTGATGCGGGCTAATTTCAATAAACTTATAGATGCTTCCGCCATAGCTGCAAAAGATTCAATAGACATACTTGGCTCCGTTAAACCACAATTGACCATTATGGTTAGTTGCGTTGGCCGAAAGATCATACTTGACTCCAGAACGAATGAAGAAGTTGAAGCAGCAGTAAACGTGATAGGAAATGAGGTACCAATTGCTGGATTTTATTCCTACGGTGGAATTTCGCCTTTTTCAGCTGGAATGCAATGTGAATTACACAATCAAACAATGACTATTACTACTTTTTCAGAGTTATAACTAAACATCTAGAGCGATAATTTTGATTAAACATTGTTGCTGAAAATGAGAGAAACGATTTAAAAACAAAGAGGCAATCGGCATTCATCGTGAAAATTAAGCTCAATTACCCTGCAACAAGCATTTTTAAGAGGGCTGATCGAATTGTGAAACCTGACCCTAATTCTAATTCAGAAATAAAATGCCGGAATATCAGTTAAACCAGGGCGATACTTTGTTATTACCAGTTATTAATTAACTGTTCCCCATTTATAAAATTGCATGGTTTTTATAAAAATCCATGCAATTAAAATCCATTATCATTCTTATAGATCCGGCCAGCATGGGTTTGCTTTCATTATCATTTTACCTGCCCAGGAACAAAGGCAATGTAATTGTAACAGGAAGTCGACAATCAAAAAAGAAAGCTAGGCCACAAATAACGTTCTTTCATTGGCAACATTGTGCCTGATACGACTTAAACTTTCGGGCGTTATCGACAAATAAGATGCCACAGTATGCAATGGGACACGTTTTAATATTTCGGGTTGAGTTTGCAATAATTTACGGTAACGCTCTTCGGCAGTTTCTGTAGTTACGCTGGTAAATCGCCTTATCGCAAATTTCAAATAACCGTCGACCAGCTTTCTGAAAAACCTTTCCATTACCGGAACCGTGAAATAGATATTATCACGATCAGAAAACGAAATAAGAAATACCTCCGTAGGTTCATTCGCTTCGATCACATATCGCGAGGGAATACCTTCATCAAAGCTTAATGGCGCTCCTATCCAATCGCCCTCAAACGCTATTTTATAAACCCTTTCCCGTCCCGATTCATCGATCGTGAAACTTCGTAATGACCCATTAATAATAAAAGCGAGGTCCCGGGCTACATCGCCCAATCCAACTAATTCGCGATTTTTTCGAATTTGTTTGTACCTGAAAAAAGGTTTTACTTTTTCAAATTCTTCCTGGCTAATGTCCACGAATGTAGAAATATGCTGCAATAAAAAATCAAATCTTTCCATATTTATCCTCTCAGATGAAATTTCTTCAAATTCAATCGATTATAATATTACTTAATAAAGTAAACCAAAGGAACTGCTTTGTACTCCGCAGGCCGTCAAATCATTTGCAAAAAACAGTCAATGTTGCGATAAAAACCGCCTGTTTGTTAAAAAGCTGGTTCGGACAACTCGGATGATTTTCAGCCAAGGCTTGTAAATATGAGTTAACATAGGATAGTTTTTTATATAGCATCAATCATTTACCAACTTTTAATTAATCATTAGCATTGTAAAATATTTAATGCCGCAAATTATGATTAGTATATTTTGTTTGATTGTATACCTGGCAAGTATGAGTCTTCTGCTGGTATCATTTTATTGGCATCAAAAATTTAAGGAATTACTTGGCAGCGGGCGAATTTATGCGATAGAAAAAGCTAATTTGAAATTCAAAGGAGCTTTTTTGATCGGCTTTGTTGGCTTATTACTGGAGATCTATATTCAATATTGGTTATGACCAGGATGCATCTAAGTGACCACTTGCTTCAAATCCCGATAAGATTTGTTAAGAACATCTTCGCTACCTATAATTGTATGGATTACCTGGCGCTTGTATTTTGTCTTATAGCTCTGGCCTTAATTGCGTCGCTTATCTATAAAATATTTTTATTGCTATTGCAGAGCATCTTATCGATCATTTAACACTGCTCTTGCGTTGGATGTATCTGCTGTATAAGCTTTCCAATCAAAAATTTTAGCGTTAGAAACTTTACCGCTTTTTCCTGACTTTGCGGGTTTTTTATGAATTACTACCACGGAATCTACATTGCAGGGCCCCATATCCGGATCTTTACCATTACAAGGCACATCAGTATATTTAGGCTGTAATGCTGCACTCGCCTTTCTTTCTTTTTCTATTTTGGTTTTTTGTTTTAAAGTATCCCTGTCTTCGGTTAAACCATCAGTTTTGCTATAAACTACTCCATGCCCATCAGGGTGAATTAAAAAAACGCTAAACGCTTTCGAAAAGCTATTATTTATAAGAAAAACCGCAGGTATGATGAGCAGTAACTTTTGATTTTTTTTCATATCATTAAACTTCAACCAACTTTATTTTTACTAAGAAAAGACTAGCCTATGCAGGTTTTGAGTTTATTCTTTAACCTGAAAACACGGCTAAAGGTTGCTTTTTCAGGCCTTTATTTAGATACCTAAAACAAGTAATATACAGGCTATCAGCACCGAAAACATCCAAAAAAGCGATCGAAGTAGCAGGAATAAATTAATCGGAATATGATCACAGCCATTCAGATCTGAAGTATAGTATCGGGAATCTATAGCCGCTAAGCAGATCGTTATTTGAAAAGAATTAATTTATCACATTTTAAAACGCTTATCCTATACTCATATTGCTACAAACGCGCATGCCTGTGGTTGCAGCTAAGATAAAAATCAAACAGTAATACTTCCATTTTCCTGATTGCAGATCAGAGAGATCCCTCCGATGCGGTTTATTAAGAACAGATCAGTATTAACACGTATCTGCTTAACAGTTTTCAGGCATGTATGGCAAATAAACAATTCAGTTTTTCAGCTATCCCTGTACTTGCTTCTTCTGGTTTATTCTTTCCTAATTACAAGATGCCCGGCAATTCTTTCATTTGATTGAACTGATCCAGTGGCCGGAAATACCTGTTTTTATACCTACTTAAACAAGTAGATTTTGTAAAATACCCCGGTTTTTGATTTTTTTGGCACGGTACCCAACATGGGTAAAATGTGGTTTTCAATACTCGAAAATACCTATTCGTTAAATAAACGAACAACCAGCAGTATTATTTTAACTCACAATTAATAACTCATAATTAATAAACATTCCATTTGGTAAACATTTTGGTTAAATCATTGAATACAGGACAGTTTTTCAGCTTTAGTACAACTATTGTTTTAAAGGAAGCACAGCACACAAGTGTTTACCTATTTGATTTTAAAAATGAAAAAACAGTTTTTAGTCGTTCTTATTCTTTCGATAATTTCTACTAGGGCTCTAGCGGCAAATTCTATCAGCTATTCGGGAGGTGCCAGTAGCGGATCACCGTATTCCTTTACTGTGGGTAGTTCGGGTACCTGGACACCAACAATTAACAGTGATCTGTTGAATTTTATTACAAATATCACGATAAGTCCGGCATTACCCAGTGGCTTATCAATCAATTCATCAACAGGAGTAATCAGTGGTACACCAACAGCAGTTTCTGCTTCTACCCAGTATACTGTAACTGCAACCTGGCAACACTTTTCTACTGTCAATGTAACTATTTATATTTCCTGTACTCAAAAAGTTACTAATTGGAAAGGCGGTGACCCCGCTCACCCAAATGATTGGAACACCGCGCCTAACTGGGACAATGGCGTACCAAATGCAAACACGATAGCCCAAATTGGCGTAACCAATAGTACAGCAATAACTTCGGCCAATCAACCGGTTGTTGGCGTTACAGGAACAAGTCCTTTTGCAGCTTACCAGGTGATCATGGGAGATAATAATGGTTCCGGAATCTCGCTTACTGTTAATAGCAATATCACCTTGAATATAACCAATGCAATAACTTTAAATCATAATAACAATAGTACTTCGGCCGCTGTAACTTATTCGATCACCGGATCAGGAACGATAACCTGTACTGGCTTAAATCTCGGAGATCAAACTGCACCGGCAACCCCAACTTCATCGGCTTCCAACGCTTATACTACCAAACTAACCTGTTCTGTGTCAACACTGACCGTCAGCGGTGATATTACCCTTAATAGTACTACAAGTAATGTATATACTCATTCTTCAAGTAACTATTACAACACCTACAACCCAGAATTTGACCTAACTACCGGTACACTTACAGCAAACAATATTATCACCACCAATTCCAGTTATCAAAACAATACAACTAAATTTTTGATGCAGGTTAGCGGAACAAGTACCAACAGCACTTTAGTGCTCAATGGCGCATCGCCGATCACTGTAGCAACCGGAGGTTCGATCGATTTTGCAAATGGCGGTACTGGAACCAGTACTATAAATTACGCAGCTTCGTCAGGTACGCAAACCGTTTACACCGGTAATGACGCTTTTATCAATATCTCGCCAAGTGTTTATAATAATCTTACCTTGAGCGGAGCTGCAGCCAAAAAAGCTGATGGTGGTACCCTTTCGGTTTCCGGTAACTTAAATACCAGCGGTGGCGCAGTAGACTTAAGTACAAACAAGCCTGCACTTACCGTGAGTGGTACAATGACCAATGCAGCAACAATAAACCAGGGGAGCGGAAACATAACAGTAACAGGCGCGCTGACCAACAGCGGAACTTTAAACCTGGGTAGCGGCAACTTAACTCTAAACGGAAATTACAGCAATAGCGGTACTTATACCCAAAGCACCGGGACCACTACTTTCAGCGGAACTACACAGTCGCTAACTGATAGCGGCAATGGCACAACGTTTAACGCGGTTACATTTAGCGGCAATGCCACAAAAACCCTGAGCAGCGGCGCCTTCGCCATCAGTGCGACAGGAGTACTTACGCTAAGCGGGACTTCGACGATTCTTGCTGCAGGTACCAGTTTACTAACGCTAAATTCAAACGCAAGTAGTTCTGCAAGTATTGCAGCAATACCAACCGGATGCAGCATCACAGGTACGGTAACAGTACAGCGGTATGTTACCGGTGGCGCTATAGCTTATCGCGGGTATCGTTTGATCTCTTCACCGGTTTATGCCGCAACGGTTAGTCCTAACAACGTATACAGCATCAATTTTTTAACAACCAGTTCATTTGTTACAGGTCCAAGCGGCACAACCAATGGCTTTACGGCTACAGGTAACCCTTCGGTTTATCTTTGGAAAGAGTCGGTTGCTCCATCATTCACTTCATTTATTTCGGGCAACTGGCAAAGTGTTAGCAATATGAAATTGGCAACTAATCCAACCTATAACTATTACACAAATAATGGCAGCACTGCCACCAATATTCCTGTTGGTAATGGGGTGCTTTTCTTTTTCAGAGGCGTAACTGGCACCGTAAACCCTTACTTTACAACCACAGTACCTACGGCAGGTGTATTAACCATGTCGGGCACTTTAAATCAGGGCGCCATAGCTGTTAAAGATTGGTATACACCATCATCTGCAAACCTTGCATATTCCAATGCAAACGCAACTGTTAAAGGCTTTAA
>CAIPDP010000081.1 GCA_903863845.1 uncultured Mucilaginibacter sp.
AAATCAGTCCCCTGTTTCAGTTTTGTTATGTCTATCGGGTGACCGGTCAATGTGAAATAACCTACTCGCATTTCAAGTATGTCAGGGTTGCTGACCGATTGTACATCCTGGCCAGTAGCTGGCTGGCCTCGTTGCATCAATCTAATATAGAGGCGATTACTGCCGATGTTTTTTAGTGTTACTTTGCCTCCGCCGGCAGCAAGGTCAGATTGCCAGATATAAGTTTTTGAATCGACAGCAGATGAATTATAATTGAATTGCATCTTCGAAGCCGTATGATTTACCCCGCAATATTCAGCTATAGCCACCAGAGAATAGGCCGTGGTTTGGGTACTATACCAATCATCGCGCGACAACCTTGAGGCTACGATCCTGAGCTGTGCTGCAGCTCTTTGCTGTTGCCCCAACAGGGTTAACGTTTCCAATATCATGGCTTCATCACGCAGGTCAGTACCGTAGGTGCCGTAAAGTGTATAATATGGTTTTACAGTAGTAGCCAGTCCTTTTATCAATTGCAAACCGATCTCAGGCTGACCAACTAATTTGTAAGCTGCTGCCAGCCGCCAGCGGGCTTCCTCACTGATATATTTAAATTCACGCAGGCGGTTCATCGCACCCAATTCGGGAGCTCGAGCCAATGCCAGCAGGTACAAACGGTATGCCTGGGTCAGGTCAGCACCATAAAAGCTTCGCGAATCCGGAGCCCAGGTCAATGCCTTTAATTTTTGATATTTCTTCCAGTTTTCCAGGAAACCAATAGGGAGTGAATAGCCTTTGCCTTGTGCTGCAAGCATAAAGTGCCCGGCATAATTGCTGCCCCATTCGTCAGATTCACCCTGATTTGGCCAATAGCTCAGGCCACCATCATTGGTCTGGAAGTTTTTCAGGCGACTGATCGTTGTTTTAACATTTCGGTCAACTTCGGCATTTTGCCTTGTCGACAGGTCGAGCAATTGCCCCAGGTATAGTTGCGGGAATCCTGCTGAAGTGGTTTGCTCTACACAACCATAAGGGTATTCGATCAGGTAGTCCAAACGTTTCGTCAGGTTAAGAGGCGGGATGGTCGCTACTTCCAGGGCAGCCCGGTTGGTTCCCGTCATCCCGATGGGATTATACTCGGTGGACCATGATTCGCCCGGCGCTAATTCCTTCTCGATCACTTTGGTAATTGGCGGGTTTGGGTTCCGTACGCTAAGTGCTACATCATAAGTAGCTGTTTCACCGGCTCCTTTAGCAATGATTTTTACTTTGCCTACACCAATAAAGCTCTTCACATACAGGTCGAACATCACCAGCTGGTCGCCCGTTTTGCTAAAGCTAACTGTCTTTTTATTGTTCCCCGCCAGGTTTTCAAAGGCGTTAGACTGTACCTCTACACTCACATTTTTCACTTTATCTTCCAGCGCGAAAACACTTACCGGCAACTGAATCTTTTCTCCCGGACCTAATACCCTTGGTAGTGTTGCCAGGATCATTAAAGGCTTTTTAACGGTTACTTCTTTATCGGCAAAACCGTAACTACCGTCGTGCCCGGCAATTACCATCACCTTTACTTCCCCAATGTACTGCGGCAGGGTGAAACGTTTGGTTTGATGTTCGCCTGCATTTAGGTGGTAGGGCCCCAAGAACTTCACTACCGGTTTAAAGCGATTCACCTGGACGTTATGGTTCATACCATTGGTACCATCACCGCCTATGCTTAAGATACGTTCAAGGCCACCGCCATAGGCACCGATCACATAGTCGAACAGGTCCCAGCTTTTAACGCCCAGTGATTCGCGGGCATAGAAGGTTTCGTGCGGATCAGGTGTTTTGTAATTGGTAATATCCAATAATCCTTCATCAACAATAGCAACTGTATAAGTCATTTCCTTGCCATTAGCTTCTGAAACCGTTACCGAAGATGGGGTCTCCGGCCTGATCTTGTCTGGCATATTGATTACAGGTTTAAGGATCGTTTGCGGGTCATCAACCTGCAGTGGTATTACGCCATACATGCGGATCGGCAGGTCATTCACGGTTTGTGCATGCCGTTGCAGCAGCGTAACATTTACAAAGATGTTAGGCGCCATCTTACCGTCTATCTTAAAGCTATACTGCGTTTGGCCCTTCCGGGTATCTATCCATGCGGTTTGCAATACCTGGCTGCCGTTTTCAATACTGATCAAAGCGCGACCGTTATCGCTGGTCGGAATGGTCAGGGTTGCATCTTCACCTACTTTATATGCCGTTTTATTGGAAGTAAATGAAAGCATGGCAGCTTCGGTCGGATTGCTTTGCTGAAGACGTTCGGCCCAGTTCGACCAATCCATATACAGTACTTTACCCGTTGAATGGCCAGTCTGCGGATCTTTTACCAATAACAGGTATCGGCCCCAATCATCATTGCTGACATGCAGGTTCCATTGCCCGCGACCGTTGGTTAATTTAACCGTTTCGGTTTTGATCAGTTTATTGTAACGGTCCTGTGTAAAATTGCTGAACTCGTTGCCGCTTTCGTCCCACCACCAACGCCACTGGATCTTGTATAACTCCACCTGCACATCGCGACTGCCACTGAAAGGCTCGCCTTTGGTATCTACGTCAGCAATACTGATCGGATTATCCCGGTTAGTGAACAACATACCCGAATAATTACTTCCTTTCGGTGTTTTAATGCCCACATAGCCATCGTAAACGTTATAAGGCAATGAAATACCCTGTATGCTAAAAGCTCCTCCTGGTTCAAATACTTTCACCAGAAAATTGGCTTTCAACTGTCCGGGTGCTTGCTTATCTACTTCAATATCCGGTTTTATTACCGCCTTGCCTGTTGCATCCAGCCTTCCTTCAAAAACGGTGGCTGTTTGGGTGTTGAAACTCAAGGTAGGGTTATCGAATATATAATCGTCATAGCCTTTAAAGGTAGTATGCTGTGCCGACAGGTAGGCATCAACTTTGGCCTTCAGATTTTGTGCAATTCCGCCAAACAGCCAGCGCGCCTGCAGATCGCCGGTTTTATCGCTTCCTTTGGTTAACTGCGTCGCTCCGCCAAAATTCAGATTGATCTTGAGGCGATTTGGCATGATGGTCTCGATCTTCACATTCTTCTCAAATGAAGCGCCGCCAACCTTCACTTTGGCTGTCCAGTTACCCGTACGGCTTGAGGTTTCAGTCGCTACATGGAAACTGTAAAATCCATCGACCGATTGCGTTGCAGTAATATGCTTATAAATGTGTCCGTCGGGGTCATCCAGTTCAAATTCAACCGGGTGATCTGAAGGCAGGGTCTTTAATTTATCCTGCAGGATAAAAGTCAGGAATATTGAATCTCCCGGCCGCCAAACACCACGTTCGCCATAAATAAATCCTTTTAAGCCTCCCTGAATTTCCTGGCCGCCAACATCAAAACGGGAGAGGGGCAGTGAACTACCATCATCGAGCTTCAAATAGCCGCGCTCACTACCTTTACTGGCTACCAGCAGGTAAGGTTTACGTTTCAGATCGAATTTAGCCAGACCATCGCTGCCAGAAATTGTTTTAAATATCTCCTGTTTCTGGTAATCGAGGAATTGCAGTGTTACACCCGACATCGGCTGGGCACTCAGGATATTGGTCACAGCAACTACCATGCTATTATTTGCACCGCGTTTGGCAATCAGGCCAATATTTGATGCGATGATGTTGCGCATGGCCCAGCGCTCGCGGGTATAGTAAGAATTGGTACATGGGTCACCGCGCTCATTCCAGCGATAATTTTCTGGATAATAATTGTCGTATCGCGCCCAGAAGTCATCATCTTCGTCACTTACCTTATTGGAATTGTCGCGGTCTGAATAATCGCTGTCATATTCGTTATCGTCTGTATTTGCTTTTAGCGTACCCGTTCTACCAACTGTGCAGTTATAAAGGGAATATTCCTTCCTGAAACCTATCACTACGCGGTATATCGCTCCGGGTTCGGTCCTTACCAATTGATCGATATCAAGCATAAACCGGTTTTTCTTAGTCAGGTTAATGCCCTTTTGCTGATCCAGATGTATTGTTTTTTGTAAAATAGGTTTACCCACCATACGGAGTTCTGATGAGCCATCAAAGCCATTCGACTGGAAGTACTGCGGTACGTTATCGGCATAGATCTTAATGATGCTCACATCCACCGCATTCAGGTTTACTGCTTCAAAGGGCATGGCCAGTTTGCCGGAGTCGGGGAGGATAACACCCTTGCCTGGAATAGTTACAGAAGGCAATCTGTTTTCAAAAAATACATTACCAGTAAATGCTTGACTGATCTTTTGATGTGATATATTCTCGACACCTTCATTCACGAATGCTGTGAAATTGCCTTCGAGGCGTTCAGGGGCAAATATTTTCACTGTGCTACCTTCAATAGTATATGCCGGGTCCTCGATGTTTTTGATCCCCACCAGGCCTTTAAGTTCCTGCCCAACCATGATGGCATCAGAGAATTGTACCAAAACATATTGGTCGTTATCCTGAACGGCCGTAATATTAAGGACCTTAAAATCGCCAATGGCAGGTATCTCAAATTGCTGGTTGCCGCGTTTGTCGATATTCAGGGCCTTGCCATCCCAGTTGACGGTAAGTTGGTTTACTTTATCTGCCGCCCGGGTTAAGCCAGTTATGGTGAATTTGTGTGCATGACCGACAAGGTTATGTTGCCAGCTGATACCAACAGGCGATCCATAAGTGGCGGTCAGCAGTTTTTCGATCAGCGCCGGGTCTTCAGCATCCGCAGTTTGAATAGTGCCTTCCAGCTTCATTTTGTCGGTTGAGGTGTTGGTAGCTGTTACCAAACCGGCAAAGCTTACGGTAAAATCGGGCTTGATGGTCTCAAAGCTGAATTTGAAATCGTTGAACGGAGCAGTAACAATTACTACTTTGCTCAACCTGAAATCAGCCGAGTAAGCCTGGTCAGACGTTAACTTCGTTTCGGGCCTGAACTCGATAGTTCGCTCATCAACCCAATAGGCTTTGCCTTTTACAGCCGGTGAAAAGTCGAAAACACCATCGGGAAGCTCATCATTTAGCGCATGGGTGGTCTGCACCTGACTGGCAAGCCTGATCCTGATCGTGTTTTCTTTTGAAATAATGCCTGTGGTGTACGACTCAATATACTTGCTGAAGGCCGGGTCGACGACACCTTTTTTGTGATTAAGGTGGTAAATAAAAAAATAAACAGCAATGCTTGCTAAAACGATCGCAGCAGCGGCGATAATTGGACGCTTGCCTTTGGGCAGAGGCGTCTCTCCATCTTTCATTTGTTAAGGTTATTTATTAACGAAATTTAGATATTTAGAAAGCAATATTCCAAATAATTGCGCAAATATTTTTTTAACAATAAAATTATGTTCTGAATTTATTCCGTAAGACAGAATTATGACGATGTATTGGTGCCGAAAATAGAAAATTTCAACTTTTCAGCTTAAACAACCTTATCGAACCAAACACCACAACCAGTCAACCAATCACCAGTCAACCAATCACCAATCACCAATCAACCAATCACCGGTTAACCAATCACCACCTCACCTGATCATCACACCCGGCTTATTAACGATCGGTAGCTTGATAAAATTTGATTCCACGATACTTTCGGGCAGGAAAATGAACTTTTTATCATAAATATCCTTGCCTATATAGTAGCTCAGCCAGTATTCGTTATTTAAGCCAAAGGTTGCCTCGTCGATCGGTTCGATCAGGACAAAGGCATTGTCAACCACTTTCGGAAACATATGACGCAGTGTGGAAGTCTTTACGGGCTCGCCGTCTTTTTCGCCATAACCTTTAGAGGTGATCAACACATTCTCGATGGGCACATTTTTGAGGTTGATCAGGTAAACATACCAGGTTTTTTGTTGTATGTTTTCTCCTTCAAGCGCAACCGCTACGGCTATATCTTTAACAACGTTTTCGGGAAGGTCTTTGATCATTGGTAGATGTGATTTAGTTATATTGGTTGTATTAGTTGTATTGGTTTGTGTTTTTAGAATTTAATTTTTCAACTAATTGAACTAATACAACCAATAAAACTAACACCAACTCACTTTTTCTTCACAAACCGCTTAGCACCCGGCTTTTTAGGTGCTTTGGCTTCGGCGTCAGCCAGGGCTTTGCATTCTTCGAAGGTGAGGGCAGTGGGTTCTTTGTCTTTGGGTATTTTTACGTTTTGTTTACCGAATTCAATATAAGGTCCCCAGCGGCCATTCAACACTTTTACATCGGCAGCTTCGGCAAAGGTTTTGATCACCCGCTCAGCATCGCGTTTGCGTTTGGTAACGATCAGTTCAATAGCATGTTCTTCGGTCAGATCAAGCGGATCGATCTCCTTTGGTAACGAATAAAATGCACTGTCATGCCTCACATAAGGGCCGAATTTACCAATGGCAACGGTCATTTCTTTATCTTCAAACTGTCCTACCTTTTTAGGTAATTTGAACAATTCTAACGCCTGCTCTAGCGTAATCGTCTCAATACTTTGTCCAGCCCTCAGGCTTGCATACAATGGCTTCTCTGTTTCCTTATCCTCTGATTCGCCAACCTGCACAAATGGTCCGAATCGGCCTATCCGAACTGATACTTTTTTGCCATTCTCGGGATGTACGCCCAGATCACGTTCACCTGTAGCCTTATCAGCGGTTTCGATGGTATTTTCTACACCTTTATGAAAAGGCTGATAGAAATTACGGATCATATCCGTCCATTCTTCCAGTCCCTGCGCTATTTCATCGAACTGTTTTTCAACAGTCGCAGTAAAATGAAAGTCGACGATCTCTTTAAAATATTGTACCAGGAAATCATTCACCACCGAACCAATATCGGTTGGGAAAAGCTTGCCGCGTTCGGCTCCTGTATTTTCTGTTTTTTCTTCTTTGGTAATGTTTTGCCCCTTTAAGGTTAAAACCCTGAAGTTTCGTGATTTCCCTTCGCGTTCCTCTTTAACTACATAGCCACGGTTCTGAATAGTAGAAATGGTAGGGGCATAAGTAGATGGCCTGCCAATACCTAATTCTTCCAGCTTTTTTACCAGGCTTGCTTCTGTATAACGTGCCGGTGGCCTGGTATAACGTTCAGTAGCACTTATTTCCTGTACATCTAATAGCTGGCCTTTGGCCAGAGGTGGAAGTATCGCGTTGTCTTCGGTGGCTGTTGTTTCCTCTTCTTCGTCCGACGATTCAAGGTAAACTTTCAGGAAACCGTCAAACTTCATGACTTCACCATTAGCTATTAGTTCTTCCTTGCGGGTCGATATACTGATCTTTGCGGTGGTCTTTTCAAATAATGCCTCACTCATTTGTGAAGCTATCGCGCGTTTCCAGATCAATTCATACAGCCTCTTTTCAGAAGCATCGCCATCAATGGTATGCACATCAAAGTAAGTAGGGCGAATAGCCTCGTGTGCTTCCTGTGCGCCGGCACTTTTGGTCTTGTATTTTCTTAGCTGATGATATTTTTCGCCATAAGCTGAATTGATCTCTTTTGCCGCGGCATTCAAAGCAGTGTCGGATAAATTCACCGAATCTGTACGCATATAGGTGATCTTTCCCGATTCATACAGCTTTTGCGCTACGGTCATGGTGCGGGAAACGGAGAAGCCTAACTTACGACCGGCTTCCTGTTGCAGTGTTGAAGTCGTAAATGGCGCAGCCGGGCTACGTTTTGCAGGCCGGGTATCCAAAGCGTTAACGTTGAAATCAGCGCCTATACAATCTGTAAGAAATCTCTCAGCATCTTCCTGTTTTGCAAAACGCTCTGGCAACTCAGCCTTGAAAGCTTCGCGACCTTTACCAAACACTGCTACGATCTTAAATGCAGCCTCCGCATTAAATTTGTTGATCTCGCGTTCGCGATCAACGATCAGTCGTACTGCTACAGATTGCACGCGACCGGCAGATAATGAAGGTTTCACTTTTTTCCAGAGCACCGGCGAAAGTTCGAAGCCCACCAATCTGTCCAATACCCGACGCGCCTGCTGGGCATATACCAGGTTATAATCGATCTTTCTGGGATTTTCAATTGCCTTTAATATCGCTGGTTTAGTGATCTCATGGAAGACGATCCTGCGTGTATTGGCGTCTTTCAGGCCCAGGGTATCAAAAAGGTGCCATGAGATCGCTTCTCCTTCACGGTCCTCGTCCGATGCAAGCCATACGATGTCAGCTTCCTTTGCCAGTTTCTTCAATTCACTTACTACCTGCTTTTTATCGGCAGGTACTTCGTATTTCTGAGCAAAATTATTTTTGATATCGATCGCGTCCTCCGACTTCACCAAATCACGAATATGTCCGTAGCTCGATTTAACGGTAAAGTCTTTGCCCAGGTAACCTTCAATGGTCTTAGCCTTGGCAGGAGACTCGACGATAAGTAAATTTTTAGCCATTTAAGCAGTTATTTTTTGCAAATAAAGTATAAAGAAAGGTAAACGCAAATGTTTTTCTTATTGTTGGAAGGTTGTAACGTTGAAATGTTGTAATGTTTTGCTGCTCGTCTGACACTTGCATTCTTATTAATATTATCCGAATGACAACGTTTCAACCTTCAAACATTTCAACCATCAAACCAAAGAGATCACATCAAAAAACCACCTCCCAGCAGGTCATTTCCTTCGTAAAATACGGCCGACTGACCGGGGGCAATACCCGCGACCTGGTGATGGAAATCAACCTTCATATGTTCGCCAATTTCAACGATCGTGCTTAGGGTACCAGCGTCTTTGTAACGTATTTTGGTTACAGCCTCAATGGCCTCAGGAATTCGTTCGTATTTGACCAGATTCAGGTTTCTTACCCAGGCTTCTTTTTGTTGTAGTTCGTCCTGCGTTCCTAAAACAACCGTATTGGTTTGGGGATCGATGCGGGTAACAAACATCGGGTGACCAAGCGCAATACCCAAACCTTTGCGCTGACCGATGGTATAAAATGGATATCCCTCGTGTTTGCCCACAACGGTTCCATTGCTTAGTACAAAATTACCTCCGGCAACCCGTTCTTCCAGGTCTTCAACTTTATGGCGCAGGAAAGCCCGGTAATCGTTGTCTGGCACAAAGCATATTTCGTAACTCTCGCTTTTATTGGCGAGCTCGAATTGTCCCATATCCAATGCCATTTGCCTGATCTCGGCCTTGGTAAAGCTGCCCAATGGAAATTTGGTGCGCGCCAGATTTTTTTGTGATACGCCCCAGAGAACATACGACTGATCTTTATTTTCGTCGCGCCCCTTCGAAACAACATACCGGCCATTTTCCTGCAGGCGAATATTGGCATAATGTCCTGTAGCAATGAATTCGCAATCCAGTTTATCAGCACGCTTCAACAATGCTTCCCATTTGATATGGGTATTACATAGCACACAAGGGTTTGGCGTCCGACCAGCAAGATATTCCTCAACAAAATTGTCGATCACAAAATCACCAAATTCACTTCTGATGTCAAGAATATAATGAGGAAAACCATAGCCTACAGCAAGCGCCCGGGCATCATTGATGCTGTCGAGACTGCAGCAACCGGTCTCTTTAGAACTGCTTCCGGATGATGCGTAGTCCCAGGTCTTCATGGTCAAACCGATCACTTCATAGCCCTGCTCATGGAGCATAACGGATGCAACAGAGCTATCCACTCCGCCACTCATTGCAACCAATATCCTGCCATGCTTACTCATTATGCCGGCAAAGATACGTTTTCTGAATTTGGGCTAAGGTCAGGAGATGGTAAATTTGAGTTTGGAGTCCGGAAAGTCCGAAAGTCGGAAAGTCCGGAAGACAGAAAGAAATTGGTCCTTGAGATTTACGAAATTTAAAAAACTTCGTAAATCTTTAGAATATCAAAATCTGTGAAATAAGGATAATCAGTTTAAATCTGTGATCCAAAAACGCCTACGAAAGTCCCTCAGAATACCGCTAAGCAGCTTTACCCTATTTCCGTCTCTTTTTTTACCGGCTCTAATTCGTCGCCGACGGCAAGGTTAATGGTATGCACAATTTTGTCCAATTCCCCGGCCGACTGATTAAGGCTTTCTACTATCAATTCCTTTTCGCTCATAAAGGTGGTTTCCTTCATCAGGTTTGACAGACCGATAATGTTGGCGAGTGGTCGCCTTAATTCATGCGAGCTTAGCCAGGCTACTTCTTTAAGTTTTTCATTCTGCAGAAAAGTTTCTTCTTCTTTTTGCTTTAGCCTGGTGATATCATTATATACAGCAATATAGCCTGTAAATTCATTATGATCGCTAAACAGGGGGGTATATTCGCCATATACCCAAAATTTCACCCCATGCTTATTATGGCAATTGAGTTCGGTGGCGAATGACTCATGAGCGCTTTTGCTTTTAAGTACTGTTTTGAGTACCTGCAGATCGGTTTCGGCACCGGCAAAAAAAGTTGCTGGAGCATAACCCGCTACTTCATCAAAAGTGTAACCTGTATAACGTTCAAATGCCTTGTTTACCCAAGTGATATAATTATTACGATCTGTTATGATTACGATATTATTTACCTTGGTAATGATAGTTCCCAACCTGTTAACTTCATTACTTGCCATTCGGGCCAGATTTTCGTTTTCTTCAAGTTTTTGCTCGTGATTCTTAACCAAACGATAGACAAGATAAGTGGTAACGGACACAAAAACAAAACGGCGACCGCTATTTAACAGCTCATATAAGCTCGTACTCAGAACATGTTGATAAACATGAAGCATCTGGTCGCTGATCACGATCCAGGCCAGGCAAAAAGCAAAATAGATTAGCGCGATGCGCAAAGCGCCTGATCTCATCAGTAATGTCCGTGTGTTGGTCTAAAGTTTTATACGAAAACCAGATTGAAAAGTTAGCGAATAACTGTCTCAAATTCACATCTGGGGCTTACACCTTAATTATCAGGCAGTAAAATCAAGGCGTCCTTATTTGCCCGTTGCCTTTAACCAGCCATTTATAGCTGGTTAGCTCTTGCAGACCCATCGGGCCACGCGCATGTAATTTTTGTGTACTTATACCAATTTCGGCACCAAGACCAAATTGTGCACCGTCTGTAAAAGCGGTTGACGCATTTACGTATACCGCAGCCGCATCAACTTTATTCAGAAACTCAGCTGCATGGGCAGCATCTTCCGTTATGATGGCTTCACTGTGTTTTGAGCCATTTAGGGCAATATGATCCAGCGCCTCGGTGAAACTACCGACAGTTTTGATCGCCATTTTATAAGATAAAAACTCTGTACCGAAATGTTCAGGACTGGCATGATGCAAAAGACTGCCAGGGTATTTATTTTCTATTGCGCTAAATGCCGCTTCATCGGCAAAAATTTCAACGTTTTTAGCTGCAAGTGGTTCAACTAATTGAGCCAGCTCGCTCAGGCGATTTTGATGCACGATGAGGCAATCCAATGCGTTACATACACTAACCCGGCGGGTTTTGGCATTAAAGACAATTGCGGCACCTTTCTCCGGGTCGCCGGTCTCGTCGAAATAAGTATGTACTATCCCAGCCCCGGTTTCTATCACGGGCACACGCGACTGCCGCCGCACACGATCGATCAATTGCTGGCTCCCGCGCGGAATGAGCACATCGATATATCCTACGGCATTAAAAAGCGCTTCTGTGGCCTCCCGTTCGGCTGGCAGCAATACTGTAATATGGGGGTTTAGTCCATGTTTTGAAAGCACAGCATGGATAAGCGAAATAATGGCTTTATTAGAGTATTCGGCATCGCTGCCTCCTTTCAATACGCTAACATTGCCAGTTTTGAAGCAAAGTGCAAAAACATCAAAAGTAACATTAGGTCTGGCTTCATAAATTACACCTACTACGCCTAAGGGCACACTAACCCTGGATATTTGCAGGCCATTCGGCATCGTTTTTTCCGAAATTACATGGCCCAACGGGTTTGGCAAACCAGCCACATTGACCATCTCATTAGCAATGTCCCGGATGCGTGCTTCCGTTAATTTAAGCCTGTCGAATTTGGGGTCCATGGGATCCATGCGATCCAGGTCCTTTTTATTTTCTGCTAATAAATGATCTGTTTGTTCAATTGCTGCCTTTGCCACATCATTAAGTACAATTGAAATAGTTGCAGATGATATCCCGCTTATTTGCCCGCTTGCAGCAAGTGCGTTTTCAAAATATTGCTGGTAGTCTGTCAGTGTTTTCATCACGATAAGTAAAGATAATCATAATGCACAAGTGCTTTCTGCTTTTTTTGGCCGATACGCTCATGCGCTTTTTCTGAGCCGTATTCAGCAATACCAAGACCGATCAATTTGTCATGCTCATCAACAATTTTGATGATCTCGCCTTTGTTAAATTCTGCTGCTATTTTTACAATACCGACAGGTAACAAACTGGTGGCTTTATTTGATAATAACGCGTTTTTAGCACCCTCGTTCAAAACGACAGACCCCGTGGCTGAATGTGCCGAATGTGCAATCCATTTCTTTTTCCCTGATTTTGATTTGTCAGGACTAAAATAGGAGTGAGGCGTTTTGTTATTTAACACATCCAATAATATATCATCTTTTGTGCCATTGGCTATGTGTACTGCAATACCCAATTGCGCGGTCTTATGCGCCATGGTCGATTTGGTGATCATGCCTCCGCGTCCAAACTGCGATTTATCCGAAGAAACAAAAGAAGAAAAATCAACAGCGGCACCATCAATTTTTTCGATCAGCTTTGAGTTGGGCAACTTTGGGTCGCCATCATAAATGCCATCAACGTTTGTCAATACAATCAAAGCCTGGGCATTCAGCATCGAAGCGATCAGCCCGGCCAGTTCATCGTTATCGGTAAACATCAGTTCTGTTACTGAAACCACGTCGTTTTCGTTGACTACCGGTATAACCTGGTGTTGCAACAATACCTCCAGGCAATTACGCATGTTGAGGTAATGCAAACGGTCGCGAAAATCTTCCTTGGTAACTAAAATCTGCGAGCAAAGTATTTTATAATGACCAAATAAAGCCGAATAAGTGTTGATGAGTTTTACCTGGCCAATTGATGCCAGTAACTGCCTTGCGGCTACAGCATCGGCCTTTTCAGCCACCTTGATCAGGCTGCGACCCGATGCAACCGCCCCAGACGAAACCAAAATAATTTCGACACCCTGTTCCTTGATAGCTGCGATCTGTCCGACCAACTTCGCAATTCGCGCCTGATCGGGCAGCCCATCGGCCTGGGTTAATACATTGGAGCCTATCTTGATAACAATTCGCTGGTAGCCTGTCGACATTAATGATCTTATTGGGAGGTCAATATTAGCAAATTATAGGTAAATGTGCCGAATAACAATAAACCTTTGCGATTTAGCTGATATAACCTTTCACATATTCCCTGGTCAGCTCCTGCTTTGGATCGAGCAATACTTCTTCTGTTGGACCGAATTCGATAATCTCGCCCATATATACGAAAATGATGTAGTCAGATACCCGCCTGGCTTGCCGTAAGATGTGCGTAACCAGCACAATGGTATATTTTTCTTTGAGTTTGATGAAAAGATCTTCGATGATACTGGTGGAAACCGGGTCGAGTGCTGAAGTTGACTCGTCTCCTAATATGATCTCTGGCTCCACTGCCAGACCCCTTGCCAAACAAAGCCGTTGTTGCTGACCAATAGATAAACGTGTCGCCGGTGCGTTTAAGCGGTCTTTCACTTCATTCCATAAGCCGGTTGCTTTCAATTGGGTCTCTACTATCTCATCCAATTCGGCTTTTTTGCGTGTTCCATGAATACGTGGTCCATAGGCTATATTATCATATATAGACATGGGCAGGGGATAGGGACGTTGCGAAAGTAGTCCCATTTTTTTTCGGATATGGGTTACTTCGGCATCAGGCGCATAAATATCTTCACCATCAACCAATACTTTGCCGCTAACTTTAATATCAGCGGTATCATCAAATAAACGGTTAAGCGACTTCAGGAGGGTAGTTTTACCACAACCGGAGGGGCCTATGATGGACACTACTTTTTTATTGGGAATATTGATGGAGATATCTTTTAATATTTCCTGATTACCGATCTGTACATTAAGATGCTGTATGCTGATGTGTGGATTATGGGTCATCTGCTGGTGTTTTTAGAAAATTGTTTAGCGAGGATAGAAGACAAAACAGTGATGATAAGTACGATTATAGTCAATATTAATGCCGAGGCATAAGCTCTGCCCTGAACTTCGGCTACGGGACTGCCAAGCTGGAAAAAGATGGCCAGAGGCAGCGTTGCCGTTGGCTGATGCAGAGAAGTGGGTATATTGTCGCTGAAGCCGGCAGTAAACAATACCGAAGCAACGTCGCCTACGGCACGGCCAAAGGAAAGCAATATGGCGGTAAAAACGCCGGGCCTGATTTGCCTGATAACAACTTTTGCAGTTTCCCAACGGGTTGCACCTAATGCTGATGTTGCGTCGCGCAATTCACGTGGTACGGTACGGATCACTTCGTCGAGCGTACGCACCAGAATAGGTATCACCAATAAGGTTACTGCTACAATACCACCTAAGAGCGATGCACGAATACCGAAATAAACCATGATCAAAAAGCCAAAGGCTCCGTAAACGATAGATGGGATACCAAACAATACGTCAAAGGCAATACGCAGGGCATTGGCCAGCCAGGTGCGTCCGCCAAAGTACATGTTGATATAAATAGCCACGGGAATACTGATGAAAAGACCGAGTATGGTTGCACCCCCGGCTATGTAGAGCGAACCAACAATGGCATTAAGCACACCACCTTCTTTACCTATATAGAAACCACCGCCGGGTATTTTACTGATCATATCCCAGGTCATAAAGGGGACACCTCTGTACAAGATAGTACCAACGATCAGGAAGAAACTTCCGGTTACTAAAATCGTAGCTAATATCATTAAAGTGCGGAAGAAATTCTCCTCCAGTTTCCGCCTGATCATAAAGCAAGTTTCCTTTCCAAGCGTGCGAGTATTATTCTCGAAATAACATTGAAAAGTAAAATAATAATGAATAGCAGGAACGCTGCAAACATCAGGGCCGAGTCATACATAGGTATCGAGAGTATTTCTCCATAGTTATTGGCGATCAGCGCAGGTAGCGGGTATCCCGGATCAAATACCGAGTGGGGAACATCTGCGTTATTACCACAAACCATTAAAACCGCAATAGTCTCGCCAAATGCCCGTGATACAGCCAGTACTGTTGCTGCAATTATGCCCGGTTTGGCTTTTCGAAGCGATACCTTTCTGATGGTTTCCCATTTGGTAGCACCCAGTGCCAATGAGGCATCTTTCAAGTCTTTGGGTATTGTATTCAACACTTCACAAACAATACTTACAATAAGGGGGAAAATCATTACCGCCAGTACAATTCCACCTGCAAGTACACTATATCCTGTAGAAAACTCAACAAAATGAGGTGCGATATGGTCCTGAATCAACGGCACAATAAATAACACACCCCAAACACCGAAAATAACCGGCGGAATACCCGAAAGCAGGTTTACAAAAGGAACCAGTATCTTTCTTAATTGGTTAGGAGCATATTCTGTAATGAAGAATGAAGTTAGCAGGCAAAGTGGTAATGCGATGATGATCGCGATTGCTGTAACCCACAATGTGCCCATAATAAATGGAAAAAAGCCAAACAGGCCTTTCAATGGTTTCCACACGCTCGAAGTAAGCAGTGTATACAAAGATATTTTATTAAGAACCGGTACTGATTTAAGATACAACCCTATACCGATGACCAATACTACCGCAACCGATAATATGGTAAAAATCAACATGATTTTAGCGTAAACTTTATCTTTTAGTAAGCGCAGGGATGTCATTTATTAATCAGGAGCTTTACAGGCAAATAGCGGTGAGCCCCTTAGAGCCACCGCTATGGTTTTTTTATATTTATAAGATCAGTTAACTTTTTTCAGTTCTTCGGAAAGCTTTTGTTTGGAGAGAACGATGTAGCCATTCTCATCTACAAATTTCTGACCTTCAGTGAGCACATATTTTACAAAGGCTACCAGTTCGGGCTTTGTAGGTTTCCCTTTAAACAGGAATCCCAGGTTACGGGCCGGAGGAGCTGGATATCGGCCATCAGCAATAGCTTCGGTCAGATGATCTATCGTGTCATAGAAGTTTTCATTTGCATCTATTTTGCCGTTACCATTAACGTCAATCGGCAAGGCGTGTACACCATCGACCTGTTTGCGTGTTTTAAGGTCGTACAAGTAAGCGAGGTTGTTATAACCTATAGCTGTTACGTCCTTTTTAACCGCCTGAGCCAAACCTGGATCGCCATATACGCCAACGCCGAGCAGATCTTCCTGTTTTTTTCCGAAATATTTCGACCAGGTTTCGGCAGCTCCGGCTGCATCAGAACGGGTATAGATATGGATAGGAACCGAAACACTGCCTGCCAATTGCTTCCAGTTTTTGATATTGCCAGTCACAAATACATTCAGGAACTGATCGCGTTTAACGCCTTTTGCCAACAATGCTGCTGCATCGGGATTGGCGGTGTTAAAAGTTGGAACAACCGCATCCTTAGTTACATAAATTGTATAGGCACCTTTTTTTACTTCTTCGGGGCTGATGTCGCGTGAAGCTAAGCCAATATCAACTAAACCTGAAAGCGCATCGGTAATACCCTTTCCGGCACCGCCGGCCGAAATATTGAACGTTACGTTGGGGTGAATCTTTTTGAATTCCTGAGCCCATTTTACGGTGATCGGGTACAGGGCAAATGCTCCTGAAATGTTGATCGTGCCTTTAAGGTCATCAGCTGCTGCAATTGTCTCGTTTTTTTTGAAGGACGAAAAAATAGCTATTGCCCCCGCAACCATCAGAGTTGATAAAAATATTCGCTGCTTTAATATTACCTTTTTCATTAGTTGATGTTACTTAAATTGTATTAAAACGCCAGCTGTAATTGGGCCTCAAATATGTTATTAGGAACCTGTACAGCTGTTTGCTCGCGTTTATCCAGGTAATCGATGGCAAGTTTTGTCCATTTATTGAAGGTGAAGTTTACACCACCAGCATAAATATTACTTCTGTCTGTTGGGTTAACTTTATTAGGGTCAAAGGTTTCATAACGACCAACGATTTGTATTTCAGGAATTATAGCGTATCCTGCCTGCAAAAACCAGCCATCTTTTCTTATGGCTGCATCTGTACCATGATCATATTCGCCGGTTAGGGATAGATTACCAATTACATAGCGACCATCAAATCCAACTCTTGCACGGTTTTGAGATTTGGCGCCTCCGGTAGGAATACCTTCACCAGCATACAAATCAGCACCAAGGTCGAGTCCTTTTATAGGGTGAATTGCCAGACGGCCTGCAAAGTCTTTAAATCCATTATTGTCGGTAGTTACATCATAACCTGCACCATTCAGAATTGCCAGCGTGTAATCAAATAAGTAGCGGTCTTCAACTTTAGCGAAGCTTCCGGTAATCTGGATACCTATATCCCGACCCTGCTGATTACCGATCACATCTTTTGATCGGCCAGCAAGTGCTTCTACAACCTGTGCACGGTCAATAAACTCAAGCTGCGCATCAGGCGTTAGGCTTTCGGCAGAAAATGGGATCTTGAACTGCCCTGCGCTAACTTTAAAGAAATCTGCAGGTTTGTAGCTAACATAGGCATCAATTAACTTGGTGCCTGTACCGCCTAATTCGGTTTGGGTGTAATATGACCATGAATCGGAAATGCTACCCTGAACAATAAGGCGAATACGATGCAGATCGAAAGCGTTATTGACACCGGATTGTTCAAAGCCCTGGTAACGTATTTGTGCCAGGCCGCTAATTTGCAAAGCCTTTGAACCTATAGTGATCGAATGCTGGTTAGCTTTTTCTTTGTCGCGTTTTGCCTGTTCTTTTACAGCCTGATCTGACCTGATCGAATCGGCTTCGTGCTGCGTTATGTAATTTTTCTTGATCAGTACATTCAATAGGTCTTCATTTTGTTGTGCTTTTACCGCAACTGAAGAAATGATCAGAATTAATGCAACAAATAATCTTTTGGAGTAAATAAAATTTATTTTTTAAATGTTTGGTTTCTAAATCTGTTGATTGTTTAAATTGTCAGGGATAATTGTTTACTGTTCAAACCCCTTTTTTAAATCCATTATATCTATATTGTCTATAATATTACTAGACAAAAATAAGAGATTAGATTTAAAATTTCGAATTACTATCGAATTTTTATTTTATTTAATTGATAATAAGCATTTTAAAAATATATGAATTGAAAAAAAGCAATCAATGGTTATAGGATTTGCTTGTTTTCGATCAAATGTTATGGTTAAAGAGAGGAATTACCAGTTGATTTATTAGTGAAAATTTAAATTTAATTACTCTGCGTTAGCTCTGAACATAAGTGCGCCAACGGTTACATTGGTTCTGGCATCAATTAAAATTGCTCCGCCGTTTGCATTATTATCCTGATAGTAATCGAAGGCCAGTGGATCTGCAGTTTTGATAATGATGCGACCGATATCATTCAGCTTGAAATCTTCATCATACTCTTTCTCCAGCGTATTGATATTGAACTTATACAGTATTTCCTGGATACGACAGCGGGTTATCCGGCTGTTATGCTGCAGAAAATAGGTTTGTGTAGTGTCAAGTGCCCGGGTGTCCATCCAGCACAGATCGGTTTCAATTTGCCTGGAAACATGAGGTGCATTTTCGGCACTTACCAGGATATCTCCTCTACTGATGTCTATTTCATCTGCCAGGTGCAGGGTAACTGACATGCCAGCGGACGCAATTTCCGGCTGCATGTCATACAATTCGATCTGGCTGATTTTTGAACTAAAACCGGATGGTAAAACAGTTACCTTATCATTAACCCGGAATGAACCGCTGGAGACACGACCGGCATATCCTCTGTAGTCGTGCAATTCATCCGTTTGTGGGCGCACGATCCATTGCACAGGGAAACGGGCATGTTCGCTTTTGGTATCAACAGGTATCTCAACATTTTCCAGATGGGATAGGAGGCTGCTTCCTTTGTACCAGGAAGTTCGGGTTGATTCAAATACGATGTTATCGCCTTTTAATGCACTTACCGGTATATAGGTAACATGCTCCAGTCCAACCTTGGCGGCAAGTTTTTTGTAATCTGCCACGATCCTGTCAAAAACGGCTTCTTCAAATTCAACCATGTCCATCTTGTTAATGGCAACTACTACCTGCGGCAGGCCCAGCAGCGATACCAGGAATGAATGGCGAATGGTTTGTTCAATAACTCCCTTGCGCGCATCGATCAGAATGATGGCCAGGTTTGAATTAGATGCACCGGTAACCATATTACGGGTGTACTGTATATGTCCGGGGGTATCAGCTATAATAAACTTCCGTTTTTCGGTTTGGAAATATTTATAAGCCACATCAATAGTGATACCTTGCTCGCGTTCGGCTTTTAACCCGTCGGTCAGGATAGCCAGGTCGATCGTGCCATCATCATTTTTACGGTTTGAACGTTGCAGCGCCTCCAATTGATCGATAAGGATGGCTTCACTATCATATAAAAGACGACCGATCAGGGTACTTTTACCATCATCCACACTACCGGCTGTTAATAATTTTAAAATATTCATACGATTATAATTTCAAATTTCGGACTTTCAGTTTGTGACCGGTTAAATCCGATCGGGTTCCAAAATCAGAAATATCCTCCTTTCTTACGGTCTTCCATAGCGGCTTCGCTCACCTTATCGTCCATACGGGCACCACGTTCACTGACGCGGGAGGCGCTGATCTCATCAATGATATCGTCAATTTGATTGGCATATGATTCAACAGCAGCTGTGCAGGTCATATCGCCAACAGTGCGGAACCGAACATTTTTGCGTTCAATTACATCTTCCTCATCTAGGTTAAGGAAAGGAGAGGCGGCCATATACTGGCCACCGCGGGTAATTACCTCGCGCTCATGGGCAAAATAAATAGTAGGAAGTGGGATATTTTCTCGGCGGATATAGTTCCAGACATCCAATTCGGTCCAGTTGCTGATCGGGAATACCCTCACATTTTCGCCGGGATGTATTTTGCCATTGTACAGGCTCCATAATTCGGGTCGCTGGCGTTTAGGATCCCATTGTCCGAATTCGTCTCGCACCGAAAAAATGCGCTCTTTGGCCCGGGCTTTTTCCTCATCGCGGCGTGCGCCACCGATACAGGCATCAAACTTATGCTTTGCTATGGTATTTAAAAGAGTGACCGTTTGCAATTGATTACGGCTGGCATTTTTGCCTTTTTGTTCTACAACATTTCCGGCATCGATATCATCCTGTACATATCCCACAATCAGCTTTTCGCCAATGCGTGCGATCATCTCGTCGCGGTAGGTGATCGTTTCCTCAAAATTATGACCGGTATCAATATGCACCAGTGGAAACGGAAATTTCCCGGGCCTGAATGCTTTAAGCGCAAGGTGTACTATGGTTATAGAATCCTTACCACCCGAAAACAAAAGCGCAGGCTTCTCAAATTGCCCGGCCACTTCCCGCAGGATATAAATGGCTTCCGCCTCCAGCTCATCTAAATAATCCATCTTTTTTAAATTAGTGAATTAGTGAGTGAGTGAATGAGTGAATTGGTTTTAGGAACTACACTTATTCAGCAAATCAATAATTCATCAAGTATTAAATCATTAAAAATTCATTTATTCATTCACTCACTCACCCATTCACTCACTCACCCATTCACTCACTCACCCATTCACTCACTCACCCACTCACTCACTCACTCATTCACTCATTCTCTCATTCTCTCATTGGTCTCATGAAGACCACACTCTTTTTTCGACTGATCTTCCCACCACCAGCGTCCTGCCCTTAAATCTTCGCCGGGCTGAACCGCACGTGTACAAGGCTGGCAACCTATGCTTGGAAAGCCACGGTCGTGCAGCGTGTTATATGGTATATTATTTACCCTGATGTATTCTTTAACCTGATCGAGGTCCCAGTCGAAAATCGGGTGAAATTTAACCAAATTATTTTGACCGTCCCATTCCAGGTTTTGCATTTCCAGTCGGTTTGCCGACTGTTCGGCGCGTATGCCGGTCACCCATATATCATTTCCGGCCAATGCACGTTTCAAGGGTTCAAGCTTGCGAATATGGCAGCATTCTTTGCGATTCTCAACCGATTCATAAAAACTGCTTGGTCCTTTAATATTGACCATTTCTTCTAATAAAACCCTATCCGGGAAATAGGCGTGTATCGGTTTTCCGTAGATCTCCATCGTACGGTTCCACACATAATAGGTTTCAGGAAACAGACGACCTGTTTCAAGCGTGAAAATTTTGATAGGTATATCATTGGCGAAGATCATATGCGTGATCACCTGATCCTCCCATCCAAAACTACTCGAAAACACGATTTTCCCGCTGTATTGATCAGCCAGTAATTTTAAGGCCTCAACCGGGTCGGTCCCTTCAATTTCATTTTTTATTGTCGCTAACAATGACATTGTATTATTTGATCAAAAATTTAAGGATGCTATTCACGCTAACGATGATAACGATAATGCCTACCGCAACCATCAATGTTTTAGCTGATAATTTATTGGATATTTTTGCTGCAATAGGAGAGGCCAGTGCACTGCCGATCACTAATCCGGCAACCGGAGCCCAGCGGGTACCATTTTGCATCAACATGATAACAAAGGTTGTTGAGCTGACGATAGCTACGAAAAACCTGGATAGTTTTACAGTACCCAATGAAAAACGCGGATGACGCCCGCCAGCTATGAGGCTGGATAGAACGATGGAGCCCCAGCCACCACCGCCTACGGCGTCGATGAAACCTCCGCCTAAGCCCAGTAAACTTATATTTTTGATCTTGCCGTTTGTGCGTTTCTTACCAACCTGGAATGCTTTTCTTAAAATGACTAATCCTAAGATCAGCGTATAAGTTGAAATAAATGGTTTGGTATATTTACTGTAATGCTCTAATGACGATAACAGGAATGCACCGGCAAAGGCCCCCAGAATGCCCCAAACAACCAGTATTTTGAACAATTTCCAGTTGATATTGCCCATTTTGTAGTGCATCCATCCGGCGATACCGTTACTCATTACCTCAGAAAGGTGTACACCCATACTGGCAATTGCCGGCGTAATACCCATTGAGAGCGAGAAAGTAGTAGATGTTACGCCATAAGACATTCCGATGGCACCATCGATCAAAGCAAAAATAAAACCTGCACCCAGGAAGTAATAAAATATGGGGTCGATACCCTGGATATAAGTTTTGAATGCCTGATCCTGTTTCCAAAGGGTAAATGCAGTGATGCCAATTGCTAAAACAATAGTACCCCATATCAGCCAGATAAGGCTTTTATTTCTTTCAGCTTTCTTTTCAACCAGTACAGAAGTTACCTCGTTCAAGGCTCGCACTTTGTCGGAAAAATCTCCTGAAAGCGTATTTCGCAATTGGCTCATTTGCTGTAGCGTTACGTCTAACTCTGCAGGTAAACTTTCGTTCAATACTTCTTTTAGTCTTTTTGCTACCGTTGGCGATTTGCCGTTGGTAGAAATGGCGATCTTGAGGTCGCCTTTTTGTACGATCGACCCCAAATAAAAATCGCAGAGGTCTGGCTTATCGGCTACATTGACCAACAGCTTGCGCTCATAGGCCGACTGCCTGATGTATTGATTTAAATCGCTGTCATCAGTTGCGGCCACAACAATACTTGCCTGATCGAGATCGGTATCAGCAAAAGGTTTTTGTATCAGGTTGATCCGGGTATTGTTTGCGGCGAGTTGCTGAATTGCAGGATTGAATTCTTTAGCAATAACTGTTACACAGGCATCCTGACTATTATTGAGTATGGCATTCAGTTTTTCCAAACCAACATTGCCTGCGCCTATTAAAATGGTATGCAGTTCGTTGAGCTTCAAAAAAACCGGGAAAAGTTGATTCCCAGCCGATTTCGGCTGCTCTGAAATTTCATTGATTACACTATTCCTGCGCAATGAACTCATAAAACTCCCTGATTGGTTGAAATAAAGGATGTAATGCAACAACTTCGCCGATAACGATCAGTGCCGGCGACTTGATGTTTTTTTCCTTTACCAGTTCTTCAATGCTATCGATTACACCAACTGCGACCTTTTCATCTGCCGTCGAACCGTTTTGAATGACCGCTATCGGCAGGCGGTTCTTCCCTTCGTTCTGGTAAATCTTTACTATTTCGGTAAGTTTTCGCAAGCCCATCAGCACTACCACTGTGGCCCTGGTACGGGCAGCATCAAACAGATCAGCAGAAATTGCACCTGACTGGTTAGTTGCTGTCACTACCCAAAAACTTTCACTTAAACCACGATGGGTAACCGGTATGTTTTGTAAGCCAGGTACGCCGATCGAGCTCGAAATACCGGGTATAACCGAAGCAGGAATACTATAAGAAGCTGCATGGTCAAGTTCTTCATAGCCACGGCCAAAAACAAATGGGTCGCCCCCTTTAAGTCGTACCACATGGCCATAATTTAAGGCATAGTCGACCATTAATTTATTGATCGACTCCTGTGAGTGGGAGTGATCGCCGGAACGTTTGCCTACATATACCTTTGTTGCATGCTTCGGGGCAAATTCAAGCAATTCTTCATTGACCAATGCGTCGTATAAAACCACGTCAGCTTCCTGAAGGGCCTTGATACCTTTGATCGTGATCAATTCAGCATCACCCGGGCCCGCACCAACAAGCGTGATCCGGGCTTCTTTCAATTCTTTATTTATATCTTTAATGATCATTGCTGTATCAGTTCCTGTCTTTTTACTTTAACCGCTTCTAAAAAGTTTGCTGCTTGCCCGATATAGGTCTTTGCAAATGCTTCAGATGGTTCATTTTGATTGATTTGCAGTACCAGTTCACTGAATGTGCCTTTCAAGGTAAATTCTCCTTTTGCAACGTAAACAGCATCAAACTCTTTGATGATACCGGCCTGACTGCCCTGATTGATGTTTTTGTCGAGCAACAGCGCTTTTGCTGAGGTGATCATTACATTATAAGCATGGTAGATACCATCGGCCCAGGCACCTTTATCAAAGGCTTGTCCGGCCCAGCCTATTTTTTCGTCGGCTTCAAAAAGTAAGGTTGCCACCAGATCGATCACTACACCGGCACATTCACCGACACCAATGGCAGTAGCGAATGTCTCTTCATGGCCCCAATCTACAAACTCATCGTCTGTAAGTGTACTCAGGTCGGCAAGTGGTTTTAATAACTGGTAAAAATAATCTTTGCCCTGTCTGTCGTAATAATGGTGGTATAATTCATGTTCCAAACCATTGTTGCGATAATCATCCAAAACAGCTTTCAAAACACCTGTGGCCCGTTTTGCCGGCACTTTGATCACTTTATCGGCAGCACGACCAATGCCGTCGCCAACAGTTCCGCCCCCAAGTAAAACCTGAACAGAGGGCAATACTTTTAACCCTGCTTTCAACGAACTGCCATGAAAGCCGATATGCGCCAAACCATGCTGACCGCAGGAGTTCATACAACCACTGATCTTGATCTTGATATCCCGGTTATAAACAAAATCTTCATATTCGTTATAAACCAGGTCTTCCAGCACGCGGGCAAGGGTCATACTATTCGAAATGCCCAAATTGCAGGTGTCGGTTCCGGGGCAGGTAGTTACATCGGCTACGCTGTCAAAACCCGGCGCCGATAAATTTACTTCTGTCAAAGCGGCGTATAATGCCTGCAAGGCTTCTTTGCGCACATACTTAAGCAATAAACCCTGATTTTGGGTTACGCGTATCTCGTCGGCAACATAGGGGCGTATAGCAGCAATGAATTTGCGTGCCTGGTCGGTAGGTATATCACCGGTTGGTACTTTTACGTAAACACCATAAAATCCTTTTTGCTTTTGCTCGAAGGTATTGGTGATGAGCCATTGCTCATAACGCAGTGGGTTATCTATTGTAATTTCAGGTATCAAAAGCGGCTCTGGTATAACCGGCAGATCGACCGCATCACGGTTAATAGGATAGGTCTTCACTTTATTGGCGATACGTTCTTCCTTTACCAGACGCAGTACTTCATCCAGGCCTAATTTTTGGATCACATATTTTAACCGCGCTTTGTTACGGTTATTTCTTTCGCCGTAACGGTCGAATACCCTGATCACAGATTCAATATAAGGTACCAGCTGATCTTCTGGTAAAAATTCTTCTACAATACTGGCCAGTATCGGTTGTGCACCAAGGCCGCCGCCCAGCATCAGTTTAAAGCCACGCTCACCCTTTTCGTTTATTTTAGGGATAAGGCCAATGTCATGGATATAGGAGTAAGCATTATCTTCCTCGTTCGAAGAAAATGATATTTTGAATTTACGACCCATTTCCTGGCAGATAGGGTTGCGCAGGAAAAATTCAAATACCGCATGGGCATAGGGCGATACGTCAAATGGTTCTTTTGGATCGATACCTGAGGCGGGTGATGCGGTAACATTTCGTACGGTATTGCCGCAGGCTTCGCGCAGCGTAACATCATCTTTTTCCAGGTCCGACCATAATTGTGGTGTACGATCGAGGCTTACGTAGTGTATTTGTATATCCTGGCGGGTAGTTAAATGCAAGTTATGACTTGCATACTCATCGGCAACATCAGCAATACGCAAAAACTGTTTAAAGGTAACTTTCCCGAATGGGAGTTTAATACGAATCATTTGCACACCCGGCTGGCGCTGGCCATAAATACCACGGGCCAAACGAAGGCTCCTGAATTTTTCGTCGTGTATTTTACCCTCACGAAATGCCCTGATCTTTTTCTCGAGATCGATGATATCTTGTTCCACAACAGGGTTTTCGAGTTCGGTGCGAAAACTTTGCATATTATTTTAGTTGAATGCGATCGAAGAGACCGGCGGTTTTAAAATTGTCACAAATATATATATAGTATAGGGTATTAGTAGAATTAATTAAAAATTATCAATGTTTTACGTTTAAATTACATTGGTAAAAGTCTATTCACGTTGGATAAAATCAATAAAAGTGCTAATAAAGCATTTACGGAAAAATGGACAAAAGGATGCCATATAACGCTGTTTTGAAGTAATCAGGGAAAAATTTTGATTTAGAGATACCCGAAATAACCCGCAAAAGGATATTTCGGTATTACTTTGTTAAAATAATAGCGATCCTATAGCTATAAATTGATCAACGCATTTTCGCGTGCGATCACGTCGGCTATGCTGGTTTCTGATAATATCTTGACAGTTGCATCCCTTACCTGAATAAATGCATCACGAATGCCACAGGTAACTTCATCTTTGCACTCGTCGCATTTATGGTAAAAGTTCAGACTGGCACAAGGCACCATGGCTATGGGGCCATCAGTGATACGCATGATGCTCACCAAGAAAATATCCTTAGGGTCTTTGTTGAGGCTGTAACCGCCGCCTGCACCTTTTTTACTGTATAAGAAACCGGCATTGCGTAAATCCAGCAATATCTGCTCCAGAAATTTTTTCGGAATACGTTCTTCCTCAGCGATCCTGGAGATCTGCATCGGTGGTTGGTCGACATTTTTGCCCAATACTACAAGGGCTTTAATGGCGTATTTAGTCTTTTTTGAAAGCATTTAAGAGATAACAAATACAATGTTAAAGAAATATATTAAGCAACTATTTTGGTTTGTTATATTTCGGTTAGGTAAAGATAGTATTTATTTTTTATCCGAATGACCAAGACTTTTTTCAGGGTTTACGATATCCCTGATCATTTGTTTTAATAAAGTGATGTCGGCAAAGCCTCCGAATTCCTTACGGTCGAATAGTATCTGGTCATTTACCAGGATACGATAGACCCCGCCATTCTCGCCTGGTTTTAAGGTAACAGCCGACAATTCATCTCCGAAAGTGGTCAGGAATTCCTGGGCCATATAAGCTGCTCTTAAAAGCCAGTTGCATTTTGGGCAATACTCGATCGTGATTGATGGTTTCATTATGCGAAGGTACAGCAAGCCCCATAAACAAAAAAACACCACAAATGTGAAGCTGAAACACATAGGTGATGTTAGGTAGAAATAATTTTATTTTAACGTTATTTTGGAGAATTCATCTCAGAAATTGAAGCCCAAAGTGATCTTTGGATTAAACGCTGCCTTTTTCCTTTTTTTAAAAATTCCACCGTTGTTCGCCAACGCGGGTACTGCCTTCAGAATGGGGGAAATTAAAATCTCAATAAATTTCATGTTCGTTATTTTGATACAAGGACTATTACGATTTTTGAAGCGTAAAAGTTCATTAAAATGCGCGTTTTTAGCTTGCTGAGGCCGTTTTTGGGCCAAAATCAACTTTAGCCCAAAAGGCAGACATCACTAATTATTAGGGAGTTATAATAAGGTACCTAAACAGGCAAAATTTATTGTTTTTTTTGGATCAGATCCCACATATTTCCATACAGATATTCAAAAACAGCTACCGTTCCATAGGCTTCTTCAGCCGGTTCTCTTACAAATTTTACACCCTTACCCTGCATGTTGTAATAATCATGCCAAAAGTCGGAAGTGTGTAGAAAAAGGAAAACGCGGCCCCCGGTTTGGGCACCAATGCGGCTGGCTTGCTCCTGGTTTGCGGCCTTCCCTAAAAGCAGGCAAAAATCGCCTGATTCATTTGGGGAAATTAGTACCCATCTTTTGGATTCACTTAAGGTAACGTCCTCAATTAATTTAAAGTCAAGCTTTTCTGTATAGAACTTTATGGCTTCATCATATTCGTTTACCACCAGTGTAACGTGAATAATACTCCTGTTCATTGCTTAAATAAAAAAGCGTTCTTCGTCATTAAACTGATATACATTGATTTCGTCACCCACGCCGATCTCGCCCAGGCCTTCGTGGATCAGGTTCTGTCCAAAATAAACCTTGTTATTTCTTTTCCGATAGCCCGATAATAATTTTAATGGTTCACTACCTCTTTCACCGGTCTCCTGATTAATCGTAATAACCGGGCAACGTGCACAGAGTTTAACACCATTAAACTGAATATTGCCAATAGAAAAACTTTTTAACAGATCCTCGGCGAAAGGTTCGCCACCTGTAAATACGATATTTGGTCTGAAGCGGTCCATCGGTAATGGCTCATCGAGTCGTTTGTTGAGATCATCGAGGGATGCCTGGCCAACCAATAAAAATGGATAACCATCTGACAGAGAAGTTATTTGTCCTACCGGCGTATATTCTGCTTCAGTAGGGCGAATCGAGCTATCGGGCATGTAAACCAACCTGCAGTTGATACCCAGTATTTCACTGAACCAAAGATCAGCTTCATGACTTACGAATTGCCCCGAGCATTGATCATCCCAGATGAAAACTTCAGCAAATTCATCAGTTTGTGGTTGAAAAGGGATCAATATCGACGAACGGTGTTTTTTGTAGTTTACAAATAAGCCTGTGTCGGCTAACGCTACTTGCAGCAATGCCATTTCCTGCACTTCGCGCTGGGATATAAACCGGTTATGCGCGTCAACCAACATCCAGCGCCTGTCGTGTTGAAATCCGCGGTCGGTTACCAGGGCAGTACTTACCTCAATTCCACCCATCGATTTAATAGGATAAATAAACAGCCGGCTTACCTTTAACATGGGTCAAAGATACTTTTGTAGTTTCTGAATTCAAACCGGGTAATTTCCCGGGCCGGAAAAGGCTGAGTTAAAATAACATGTTTGTTACATTTTTGATGGAGTACTGTCGGTTTAACAGTTTTATCCCTACATTTAGGAACCAATTATTT
This sequence comes from uncultured Mucilaginibacter sp., assembly GCA_903863845.1. Classification (GTDB taxonomy): domain Bacteria; phylum Bacteroidota; class Bacteroidia; order Sphingobacteriales; family Sphingobacteriaceae; genus Mucilaginibacter. Next base: position 28,728 of record CAIPDP010000081.1, read on the forward strand.
AAAAAACCTCATATGCACCGCAGGAAGTTTATCAAAAATGCCTCGCTGGCTACCGCAGGCCTTACCATTTTAAATTTTCCCGTATTTGGGAAGAATGCACCCAGTAATAAAGTTGTTTTGGGTGTAATGGGATTGAATGGCCGGGGCAATTATCTGGCTAATTGTTACTCGCAGCTTCCCAATGTCGAGATCGCTTATATCTGCGACGTAGAGGAAGGAGCTATTAAAAAAGGTTTTACAGCCCTGAAAGACGCCGCCCGTAAACCCGAATTGGTACGCGACATCCGCAAGCTGGTCGAGAAAAAAGATTTTGATGCCCTGGTTGTTGCCGCACCCGATCACTGGCATACGCCGGCTGCTATTTTAGGCGCATCGCATGGTAAACACGTTTATGTTGAAAAACCCTGCGGACAAAATCCTCATGAGGGTGAATTGATCTCGCAAGCCCTGCATAAATATGGTAAACATATCCAAATGGGTAACCAAAGGCGCTCAATGCCTACACTAATACAGGCAGTGAACGAGGTTAAACAAGGCGCCATTGGCGATGTTTATTTTGCCAAAGCCTGGTATACCAACGAACGTAAATCGATAGGCTTCGGAAATAAGGTGCCCGTGCCTGCGACGCTCGATTTTGAGCTTTGGCAGGGACCGGCGCCGCGCCGCGATTACCAGGACAACCTGGTTCATTATAACTGGCACTGGTTCTGGCATTGGGGAACCGGCGAGGCCTGCAATAATGGTACACATGAAATAGATTGCTGCCGCTGGTTTTTAGGGACTGACTATCCAACCAAAGTTACTTCCTCTGGCGGCAGGTACGCCTTTCATGATGATTGGCAGACGCCAGATACTCAGGTAGCAAATTTTGAATTTGGTAATAAGGGCAGTATATCCTGGGAGGGCCGAAGCTGCAATAATTTCCCGGTGGAAGGCAGCAGCCGTGGTTTTATCATTTACGGTAAAAATGGCAGCCTGGTAAACCTGGGCGGCGGCGATTACAAGATATTGGATAGCAAGAATAAAGTGCAAAAGGAAGTAAAATCAGAAGTTGCTCCCGACCCTAACAATACGCAAAGTGCCAACGGCAATCTTGATTTTTATCATTTCAAGAACTTTGTAGGCGCTGTAAGGGGTGAAAATGAACTGACTTCGCCTGTTGATGAGGCTTCAAAAAGCGTTTTGCTTTGTCATTTGGCCAATATTGCTCAGCGCACCGGTTTAAACCTGCAATGTGATCCCACAAACGGAAATATCACCAATAGCCCCGAAGCCATGAAACTGTGGAGCAGAACCTATGAACCGGGCTGGGAACCAAAACTCGTTTAAGTACGTTATGAGAGTTAAATTGTTGCTATTGTTTTTGCTTGCAGCGCTTTCGGTTTCAGCGCAAAAAGGAAAGCCCCTATTTTCCGGCCAACCCGGCCTGGTGTCTTATACCTATCGAAATTACCTGTCAAAAGATATGCCGGCTACATTGGATAGTATCAAAGCACTTGGATTTAAGGATATGGAGTTTTCGAGTCTGTTTGGTAAAACCGCTGCTGAATTGAAGGCCCTGCTGGATGAGCGGGGTATCCAATGTTCATCTTTCGGCGTGAGTTATGACGACCTTGTGAATAAAACCGACGAAGTTGCTCAAAATGCCAAAATCCTGGGTGCACAATACGTCAGGGTAGCTGGTATGCCCCATAAAGGAGCGTTAACCCTGGAGGAAGCAAAAAGCGCAATAGCTGATTTTAACAGTATCGGACAGCTATTAAAAGAGCAATATGGATTGACCTTCATTTATCACGAGCACGGATTTGAATTCCAACCGTATGGGCAGGGAACGCTGTTTGACTATATTGTCACTAAAACCAATCCGATATATGTTAGTTTTGAACTGGATATTTTGTGGGCATTTCTTCCCGGGCAAGATCCTGAAGCTATTTTAAACAAATATGGCAGTCGCTGTAGGGCCCTGCATCTCAAAGACCTTAAAAAGGGCGTACCCAGGGGTAATTTATCCGGAGGTACCCCGCAGGATAACGATGTGGTATTAGGTACCGGCCAGATCGATCTGCCGGCTATCCTCAGATCGGCAAAACGTGCCGGTATCAAACATTACTATATCGAAGATGAAAGCTCGAATGTACTTAAGCAGGTGCCACAAAGCATTGCCTACCTTAAAAGTCTGACACAATAAAACCTATTAATAGCCATGAAAAAATATTACGGGATAAGCTTAACCGTTTTTTTAGCATTATTAATAACCGCAACCTTCGCTCAAACCAAAAAAAAGTCGGCCTCCAACTGGATCAGCCTGTTTGATGGTAAAACGCTTAATGGCTGGAAACAAGCAACGGGCGGAGCTGGCTATGCCATACAAAATGGTATGATCGTGGGCACCTCGGTTGTTGAGCCGCATAACTCGTTTCTGGTAACTGAAAAAGAATATGGCGATTTTGTCCTCGAACTGGATATCAAACTGGAGAGCCCGGTAAGTAATTCAGGCGTACAGGTGCGCAGTCACCTCGACCCCTTTGGTAATGATGGTAACGGTAGGGTTTATGGTAAACAGGTAGAAGTTGATCCTTCCGATCGGCGCTGGTCGGGCGGTATAGAAGATGAGGCCCGCCGCGACTGGTTATATACCATGCAATATAATCCGAAAGGACAATATGCTTTCAAACAAGGTGAGTGGAATCATTATCATATCGAATGTATCGGCAACGAAACAAAAACCTGGGTAAATGGTGTTGCTGCAGCAGATGTGGTTGATACTGTTGACGACCGTGGTTTTATCGGCCTGCAGGTGCATGCGGCGTATAAACCCGAAGATGCCGGCAAGAAATTCTATTTTAAAAATATCCGTATCAAAACTACCGACTTGAAGTCTACACCATTTCCTCCTGGTGTTTTTGTGGTTAACTATGTTTCAAACCATTTAACCGATTATGAGAAAAAGAACGGGTGGAGATTATTGTTTGATGGCAAAACCAACTCCGGTTGGCGGGGCGCCACCAGCGCGACCTTTCCAACCAAACCTAATGGCTGGATCGTACGAGATGGTACGCTGACCATATTAGGCGCAGCAGGTGGTGAGGCTGCCAATGTGGGTGATATCGTGACCAACGAACAATTCAGCGCCTTCGACCTGTCGTTTGAGTTCAGGATGAGCAAGGGTGCCAATAGTGGGGTTAAGTATTTTGTTACGCTGCAGGAAGATACCCACGGTCAATCGGCCATTGGGCTGGAGTACCAGATACTGGATGACCTGGTTCATCCCGATGCCAAACTGGGGCGTAACGGCGACCGCACCCTGGCCTCGCTTTATGATCTGATCCCATCCAATAAGCCGCCTCGTTTTGTTCGCCCTATAGGTGCATGGAATACGGGGCGTATCATCGTATATCCTAATAATCATGTCGAGCATTACCTCAATGGTATCAAAGTGTTGGAATATGAACGCGGATCAAAAGAATTTAAAGACCTGGTGGCGATCAGTAAATATGTGATCTGGAAAAATTTTGGAGAGGCGAAAGAAGGTCATATCCTGTTGCAGGATCATGGATTTGAGGTGAATTTCAGAAGTATAAAGATCAAAGACCTGAAAATGACCAAATGATTTAGAGAATGATTCCGCTGATATTACCTGTGTGATCATAAAAATCACCCTAAATCTGTGTTTCAAACAATATTTTTATAAATTGGATCACCAATTAAAAACCTAACATCATGGCAATAGATTCTTTAAACGTTAACAACAAAGCGAAAGCGCAAAATACATACGATGCTATTGTCATCGGTTCGGGCATCAGTGGGGGCTGGGCTGCCAAAGAATTGACCGAACTGGGTTTAAAAACCATCATGCTGGAGCGTGGGCGTAATTTTGAGCATATTAAAGATTATAAAACTGCAACCAAAAATCCCTGGGATTTTGAGCATCGCGGTCGCATTACAACCGAACAGAAAAAGAACCACGAATATATTGCCCGAAATTGGGGAGCCTATGAACCCATCATCGATTATTGGGCCAATGATAAGGATGCTCCTTATACCGAGATAAAACCATTTAACTGGTGGCGTTCGTACCAGTTGGGTGGGCGTTCGCTGCTATGGGGCCGTCAAAGCTACCGGTGGAGCGACCACGACTTTGAAGCCAACCTGAAAGATGGCTGGGCGATAGACTGGCCCATCCGATATAAGGACATAGCACCCTGGTACGATCATGTAGAAAAATTCATAGGCGTGAATGGTTCGCTGGAGGGGCTGGAGCAATTGCCCGACGGTCATTTTCTGCCGGCAATGCAATTGAATTGTGTTGAAAAAGACGTAGCTGCGCGCATCAAAAAGAGTTTTAATGGCACACGCCATATGATCATTGGTCGCTCGGCCAACCTGACAGCACCTATCGAAGGGCGCACCAATTGTCAGTACCGCAATCGCTGCTGGGAGGGATGCCCATTCGGCGCTTATTTCAGCACGCAATCATCAACATTGCCGGCTGCGATGAAGACGGGTAATCTTACGGTACGACCTTTTTCTATCGTCACTAAAATAATTTACGATAAAAATACCCAAAAGGCGACCGGCGTAGAAGTGCTGGATGCTGAAACCAACCAGACCTATGAATACCATGCTAAAATAGTGTTTGTTAATGCCTCGGCATTAAATAGTGCCTGGGTGCTGATGAATTCGGCTACGGATATTTGGCCGGACGGATTAGGCAGCAGTAGCGGCGAGCTCGGGCACAATATCATGGATCACCATTATAATCTCGGTGCAAGCGGTATTGTGGAAGGATATGATGATAAATACTATTTCGGACGCAGACCCAATGGCGTTTATGTCGTACGTTTTGCCAATCTGTTTGGTGATAAACGCGATTACCTGCGGGGCTTTGGTTATCAGGGTTCTGCAAGTCGCAGTGGCTGGAGCCGGGAGGTGGCGGAACTTAGCATCGGTGGTAAATACAAGGATGCTTTAACTGAACCGGGGCAATGGAGTATGGGTATTGGTGGTTTTGGCGAATTGCTGCCTTACCACGAAAACAAGATCAGCCTCGATCACGAGCATAAGGATAAATGGGGCCTGCCGATACTGGCAATGGATGCTGTGATTCGTGATAACGAGAAAAAGATGCGGAAAGACATTGTTGCCGAAGCCAAAGCAATGCTGGAAAGCGCCGGCGTTAAAAATATCAACACCTGGGATAACGGCCATAACATAGGCGACGGTATCCACGAAATGGGCTCAGCCAGGATGGGTCGCGATCCGAAAACTTCGGTACTGAACGAGCATAATCAGGTTTGGGATGCTAAAAACGTATTTGTTACCGATGGCGCTATGATGGCATCTTCGGCTTGCCAGAACCCCTCATTAACTTACATGGCGATGACTGCCCGTGCGGCTAATTTTGCCGTAGAAGAGTTGAAGAAAGGGAATATTTGAGTGCAGATTGGCCGAAATGCGGAATGCGGAGTGTCAATTGCGAAATGAGATAAAAAGCGATGTAATTTCAAACGAGCTGAGGGGTGGAAATGCGCGTATGGGCGAGGAGAAAACTTAAGCCACAGTTCAATATAATGTGCAAATTATCCTTAATCTGTTTTTCAAAAAGGCGAGGACCAAAAAAATTTATTTAACCAATATCAACAATGAAAGTATTCATCTATTTAAAAGTGACCTTGATCGTTCTGCTGATCAGTTCGGTTTGTTTTGGGATCGCATTGGCTAAGCCGAAGGTGCTGGTGTTTAGCAAAACCGCAGTTTTTCATCATGCTTCAATCGCAGTAGCGGTGCCTGCTGTGATGAAACTGGGGCAGGAAAATGGTTTTGATGTAGATACCACTACAGACGGCGCAAAATTTACCTCCGAGAACCTGAAGCAGTATGCAGCAGTGATCTTTATGAGTACAACCGGTACTGTTTTGGATAATGCCGAAAAGGAAGCTTTCAAAAAATATATCGAAGCGGGTGGAGGGTTTGTAGGGGTGCATGCTGCAACCGATACTGAGTACGACTGGGCCTGGTATGGCGACCTTGTTGGTGCTTATTTTAAAGGTCACCCCAAACAACAGGGGGCTGTATTGCATGTGGTTGACAGAGACTTTATTGCAACCAAACATCTGCCGGCCGAATGGAAAAGATTTGATGAATGGTATAATTTTAAATATATAGCTAAAGGGCTGCACGTGTTGATCACGATAGACGAAAAAAGCTATACCGGCGGCGAGAATGGCGATTTTCATCCGATGGCCTGGTACCATGATTATGATGGAGGACGCGCTTTTTATACCGAGCTGGGCCATACGGACGAGTCGTACGCCGATCCGCTGTATTTGCAACACCTGCTGGGCGGCATCAAATATGCGATGGGGCAAGGCAAATAGCAAACTCAATTCTCTGTGGCCCTCTGTAAAATCTCTGTGTCCTTTGTGGTTAAAAATTGAACCACAGAGCGCACAAAGAAGGCGCAGATTTCACAGAGGAATTGAGAAGATTTGAAATATTTTTAAAAAGTTACAATAGCTTCTTATAAAAACGTTTCATTTATGGCGCATAAATTCTAATTTGCATCCGGTTACCCAATTTAAAATCCTTTTCAAAATGAATAAATTAAAAAAAGTCTTCGGGCTGTTGTGTTGCTGTGCATTAAGCATGCCATCCTTCGCCCAAACGCCGAAGGAACATCACATTGCGATCATTCCTGAGCCGGTAAGTATCACCCAAAATGAGGGCGAGTTTGTACTGCCAAAATACATCGTGGTATCCAGTCCTGCTGGGCCAGAAATGAAAGAAACGATAGCAGCCCTGAAAGGTATTTCGGTGCCTGCAGGTATCCATGTTTCAGTATCAGGCAACTCGCCAAATGCGACGATCAGATTGATCCTGAACAAATCGGCAGACACGGTGATCGGTAACGAAGGTTATTACCTTTCTACGGGCAAAAAAGGAGTAGTTATCCGGGCCAACAAACCTGCGGGTCTTTTTTACGGTGTGCAAACTCTTTTGCAGTTGTTACCTAAAGAAATAGTAAGTGCCAAACATGTTGATGGTGTTACATGGGATGTTCCTTTTGTTGATATTACCGACTATCCTCGTTTCAAATGGCGCGGATTAATGTTTGATGTGGCCCGCCATTTCTTTACAAAAGCCGAAGTGGAGCAATACATTGATCACATGTCGAAGTATAAATATAACCTGCTTCACCTGCACCTTACAGACGATGAAGGCTGGCGCATCGAGATCAAGAGCCTGCCACGCTTAACTACCGTTGGTGCCTATAATGTAAAGAAAGTAGGCTACTTTGGTAATTTCCCTGCTCCGAAACCAGATGAAGCCCGCAACTATGGCGGCTTTTATACCCAGGATGATATCCGCGAACTGGTTGCCTACGCCAAGGCCCGCTTTATGGATATCCTGCCCGAAATTGACGTCCCGGGCCATAGCCTGGCAGCCGTAGTTGCCTATCCCGAACTATCATGCACACCCGGAGCCGACCATTACCAGGTACGTTCAGGCGAGCAGTTCATGAACTTTACTAAAGATGGTATTAAAGCAGGCGTTGATAACACACTTTGCCCGGCTAACCCGAAGGTTTATGTGTTCCTGGATAAAGTGTTGACCGAAGTGGCCAAATTGTTCCCATTTGGTTATATCCATATGGGCGGCGATGAATGTGCCAAGAATTTCTGGGAGAAGAGTGATTCTGTTAAGGCCCTGATGCAACGTGAAGGATTAAAAACTCAGGAAGAAGTTCAAGCCTATTTTGAAAAGAAAGTTGAAAAGATAGTTGAATCAAAAGGCAAAAAATTCCTGGGCTGGGACGAGATACTCGAAGGCGGTTTAGCACCTGATGCCATCGTAATGAGCTGGCGCGGGATGAAAGGCGGTATTGAGGCAGCTAAAATGGGACACGAGGTAGTAATGAGTCCGACTGATTTTGCCTACCTCGATTATATGCAGGCTGACCCTATAGTTGAGCCGCGCGTATACGCAACCCTTCGCCTGAGCAAAGCATATAAATTTGATCCGGTGCCTGACAGTGTGAACTCCAAATTGATCATCGGTGGACAGGCCAACCTGTGGACCGAGCAGGTTTACAATGTACGCCACCTGGAATACATGACATGGCCAAGGGCATTTGCCATATCAGAAGACCTGTGGTCGCCTAAATCAAAAAAGAACTGGGACGATTTTTTTGGCAGGGTTGAAAAGCATTTCGACCGTTTCAATGTAGCCGAGATCAAATATGCACCAAGTGTGTATGACCCGATATTTACCGTACATGCCATGCCTGACAGTACGCTGCAGGTAACCCTTGAAACTGAAGTTAAAGGCTTGGATATTCATTACTCTTTTGATAACTCGTATCCGGATAATTTTTATCCGAAATATACTTCATCCCTGCTGGTACCTAAAGAAGCATTCCAACTCCGTGTGATAACCTACCGCGACGGCAAACCCGTTGGCCGTATGCTGACCATCACGCAGGAAGAGTTGAAGAAAAGAGCCTTCCGCAGAAACTATGATGATGAATAATATTTGTATTAACTGATCTGGTAAAGCTTCATGCCAATGGCATGGAGCTTTTTTATTGGACACGATTTTGGGATTTGAGGGATGGCTGGGAATGCTGATTCGATTTGAGAAGCGGGTTCTCAAAATATCTAAAAATTTGATGCTTTCAATATAAATGAAAATTCTAGTCTAATGTCATTGCTGAGTAGCAGGGAGGACGGCGGGTGGCGGCGATGAAGCAATCGCAAGTAGGCGAGTCCTTGGGTTGGTTTTATGCTTTAAAATGTCATTTCGAACGAGCAGTGGGCCGGGACTCAGCGTAGGCGCGAGGAGAAAACTTATCGAATAGGCATAAAGCATATACAAGGCAAAGCGTTTAAGTTTTCTCGGTCGCGGCCCTTTCACGGCCTTTTAGCTACCTCGAAATGACATAATTATTTGGATATGCCTGCTTTCAGCAAATAATCGTATCTTAGAATAACCAACCTAAAAACCAATGAAAAGAATATCCCTGCTTTTTGCACAAGCTGTTTTGCTTATCGCTATCGCCCATGCACAGGTCATCAATACCTCTCCCAAAACTTTGCCTGGAATCGATTACAGCAAGCTCGGCATGATCGATAGCATCATCAATGACGGCATCAGCAAAAACCAGTTAAATGGAGTTGTAACCATCCTGATCAAGGATAATAAACTAGTGCAATGGAAGGGCTATGGCTATCTGGATAAGGAAAGCAAAAAGCCTATGCCCAAGGATGCGATATTCCGTATTATGAGTCAGACTAAAGCCCTGACCAGCGTCGGTATTATGATCCTGTATGAGCAAGGCAAAATATACCTGGACGAACCGATAGGTGATTTTATACCTGAATTTAAGAATCAGAAAGTTATTGATAAATATAATGCGGCCGATACCACCTATACAACGGTGCCGGCTAAACGCAATATCACTTTCCGCGACCTGCTGACCCATAGCTCAGGGTTAGATTATGCTGATATCGGTACTCCAACCGGTAATGCGATCTATGCCAAAGCTAAAATACCCTCGGGTTTAGGCTATTTTGACGCTAATTTGCTCGACAGGATGAAAGCCCTGGGCAAGCTCCCCCTGATGTTTCAGCCCGGCGAAAAATGGCAATACAGTCTTGGTTCCGACCTGCTGGGCTGCCTGATCGAAGTGATCAGCAAACAAAGTCTGGAAGAATTTCTAACCAGGAATATTTTCAGACCCCTTGGTATGAACGATACCTACTTTAACCTGCCCCAATCAAAAGCAAGCAGACTGACCACGGTTTATACGGAGGATTCCCCGCACAATGTGATCAAATGGAGCCATAATTTCAGGCATATAGACCCGGACTATCCGCTGATGAAAAAAGGATATTTTGCGGGCGGTGCAGGCCTAAGCTCTACCGCCTGGGATTATGCCATTTTTATGCAAATGATGCTTAATGGCGGCATTTATAACGGTCACCGAATACTGTCACCACGCACGGTGCAATTGATGACCAGTCCGCAGCTTGATTATTTATACAATGGTGCCGACTGGTTCGGCCTGGGCTTCGGCATTACCAGCGCCAAATCGGCCAACCGCAACCCGCGTAACGAGGGCTCCTACAACTGGGGCGGCTATTATGGCACCTCGTACTGGGCCGATCCCAAAGCCCATCTCGTATGCCTCATCATGACGCAGCAAACCCCCAATACCTACGGCATCTTTTTTCAAAAGGTGGAGAATGTGATCTATTCGAGTTTGGAGAAATGAAGTCGGACACGATTTTAAGATTTTAGGGATAGGCAGGATGTTAATTGAACTCAAAACCCGCTCCCGCGAGTTTTCAACTCGTGGAATAAACCCGGGAAGCTGAAAGCTTCCCAAAAACAAAATTTACTTTCCAAAAACTATCCAAATAGTATTTAGCTTGATGGTTAACCTAAAAGCGGATACCTTTACGGAGTATAGCAGGATATTTTGTTAAAGGATAATCACGGAAGAAAGATCAATTATTTGCGCCTGGCGGTGACCGACCGGTGCAACCTGCGTTGCTTTTATTGTATGCCCGAAGAGGGCCTGCAATGGCTGCAGCGTAAAGAATTGATGAGTTACGAGGAAATGCTGCAAATCAGCACCCTACTGGTAAAAATGGGTATCGAAAAAATACGCATTACCGGTGGCGAACCCTTTGTACGCCGGGATATGATGAAGTTTTTATCGGCATTATCCAAAATACAGGGCTTGAATGAGATCACCCTTACCACCAATGGTGTTTTAACCGCGCCGCTGGTGCCCGAACTGAAAAAGATAGGTATCAAAACCGTAAACCTGAGTTTGGATACCCTGGACGCCAATCGTTTCTTCACTATAACACATCGTGACGAATTTGCTAATGTAATGGCAACGCTGGAGCAATTACTCAAATATGATATTGAGGTAAAGATCAATGCGGTAGTGATGGACGGTAAAAATACCCGGGACATCTTCCCGATGGTGGAAATGACCAGGGATCTTCCTGTTAGCGTACGCTTTATAGAAGAAATGCCCTTTAACGGCGATGGTCACGTTTACAGCGGGTTGAATTGGGACCATCTGCGAATATTGGAAGAGATCAAAACAAAATATCCCCAAATCCAAAAGCTGGCTGATGCACCTGCCGCCACGGCCTATAATTACCAGGTTCCGGGACATAAGGGGAGTGTGGGCATTATTGCAGCTTATTCGCGAACGTTTTGCGGCACATGTAACCGAATCAGGATAACGCCGGAAGGTGTAGTAAAAACCTGCCTGTATGATGGCGGCGTAATGAATATCAAGGAGCTGCTCCGCGCAGGGCTTACAGAGCCGGAACTGGAAACCAGGGTACTCGAAGCAATAGGTTCCAGGCATAAAGATGGCTGGGATGCCGAACATCATCGCAACAACAACGTTCCGGCACATGAATCTATGGCAACCATCGGGGGATAATAATTTTATGATCTCAATAGAACAAGCAGCAAAACTGATACTGGCCGAAGCAATAGGATACGGTACTGAAACTATTTCCTTTGATAAAGCTGTTGGTCGCGTGCTAGCCGAAGCCATTGCTGCAGACCGCGACCTGCCACCTTTTAACCGGGTGATGATGGATGGTATCGCTGTCAACTATGAAGCGATAGAACAAGGTATCGAAACTTTTGTGATCAAAGCGACCCAGGCTGCCGGGGATGAACCAGTTGAAATAGAAAACCTGAACGAATGCATAGAGATCATGACAGGCGCTGCCTTACCTGCCAGCGTCGATACCATAATTCCTTATGAGAATATTGCTGTTGCAGATGGTAAAGCAAGCATCACCAAAAGCAGTATTAAAAAAGGACAGAGTTTACATTTAAAAGGTGCCGATAAAAAAGCTGGTGAAGTGATCGTTCCTGCGGGCAGGGTAATTACGCCATCGCTGATCAATACGATTGCTTCAGTTGGTAAATCAGAATTGCTGGTTAAGCGCCTGCCCAAAGTAGTTATCATCTCATCGGGTGATGAACTGGTGGAAATTGATCAGCAACCATCATCGGTGCAGATCAGAAAGTCAAACAGCTATACCTTGCAGGCAGTATTACGTCAGCATCATATCGATGCTGAACTGTTGCATATTCCTGATGATCCGCAGATCACCCGGTTACAGCTTACCAGCAGCCTCGAAAACTACGATGTGATATTGATGACCGGTGGTATCAGCATGGGAAAGTTCGATTATATTCCGCAGGCACTGGCGGAATTACAGGTTAAAACTATTTTCCATAAAGTGAGCCAGCGCCCCGGTAAGCCCTTTTGGTTTGGCAAATATGAAAGGGGCACGCTTGTTTTTGCGTTTCCTGGTAACCCGGTTGCTACTTTCATGTGTGTGCACCGTTATTTTTTGCCCTGGTTGCAGGCAAGCCAGGGTTTGGATCCAAAGGCTCCGGTTTATGCTGTGCTCGATCAGGATTTTACCTTTAAACCAGCATTAACCTACTTTTTACAGGTGAGTTTGCAATTTTCCAGGGATGGGGAACTATTGGCTACCCCCATTGAAGGGAATGGTTCCGGCGATTTTGCTAATTTAGCGGAGACGGATGCTTTTTTGGAATTGCCGGGTGAGCGGGACAGTTTTAATAAGGGGGAAGCATTTAAAGCATGGTTGTTTGGATCACAGATTTAGACTGATTTGTTTGATTGCACAGATTTTTTTCTTTCGATCGATTATATTCATTGAACTTAATTTGTTTGTTGGCTTTTTGATTTAAATAGAGAGGTAAACATTTTTGATTTATTTGACCTTGCAGAAGATTTTGATAAAGAGAGGGTAAAAGCATTATTGTTAGAATCACAGATTTTTTTCTTTCGATCGATTATATTCATTGAACTTAATTTGTTTGTTGACTTTGGAATTTAAATAGAGACGTAAGCATTTTTGATTTGCCTGACCATGCAGAAGTTTTTAGTAAAGAGAGGGTAAAAGCATTATTGTTAGAATCACAAAATCAGGAAGATTTGTTTGATTGCGCAGATGCTTTTCTAATCGCTAAAGATTATACTTATAATTGCGTTTTTAAACCTTATCTATGCAATATAAATATAGCGAGATAACTGGCGAAATCATTCGCTGCGCGTTGCAAGTACATAGTTTTTTGGGTGTTGGCTTTCAGGAGTTGATTTACCAACGGGCACTACAGCTTGAATTCGGAAATACAGCTCTAAACTATACCCGGGAATTAGAAGTGCCCATTTATTATAAACAATTTCAGGAACCTATAGGTACCAGGCGTGTGGATTTCTTAGTGGAAGAAAAAGTTTTAATAGAATTAAAAGCAGTAAATCAGATAGAAGAAGTACATGTAGTTCAGGTGCTAAATTACCTGAAGGCCTTTAAATTAGAAGTCGCACTTCTGATCAATTTTGGAGAAAAAAGCCTGAAAGTTAAAAGATTAGTTTTATAAGTAATTGCTAGCTATGCCCGCCAATGCGTTAATCTGTGTAATCAAACAAATCAGTCTAAATCTGTGATTCGAAAAATATGTTAACCCATCTCGATAAAAACGGTCTTCCCACCATGGTCGACGTAGCCGAAAAAGCTGTTACGCGCAGGTCAGCTATTGCGCGTACTATTGTTTCGTTACCGGCAGAGGTTTTGGCGCAATTGGCTGAGGGTGATATCAAAACTAAAAAAGGATCGGTTTTTCAAATTGCGATCATTGCGGGTATCATGGCGGCAAAAAAGACGGGTGAACTCATTCCGCTTTGTCACCCGCTGGGATTGGATAACTGCCAGGTGAATATCCATTTCAATGAGCAGCATGAAGTGGTTATCGACTGTATAGCAAGTATTACCGCTAAAACCGGTGTTGAAATGGAAGCACTGGTTGGTGCATCCATTGCAGCTTTAACTATTTACGATATGTGCAAGGCAGTCAGCCATGATATTGTGATCAGGGAGACCAAACTGATAGAAAAAACCGGAGGTAAACGTGACTTCAAAAGAGCATAAAAAACATGCCGACCTGAAACGACCGGCAATCGGTAATTACGGAAGGAATGAATGGGCCATTGTTGGTGCGCCCTGCGTTTATATCAAAGGGCTGGCAGATAAGGTGATCAATGCTTTGTCGCCTGCCTACAAATGCGCCTATGCAGATACCTCGCACCAGGATGAAATAATTCAGGCGCCCGGGCGCCTTGCAAATGGGGCTTATATTGAATATACCGATCAGATCAATTATCATCAGTTTAATATCAATAGTTTAAACCAACCATTTGGCCTCAGGCAGCAATTCGTTGATGCCGATCTGGTATTGGTTAACGGCAACCATCAGCAGGCAAAGTCGCAGGTGGTGATCATTTATCAAAATAAACGCGCCTCACTCCAGAAGCGTTTGGAGCAACTGACCAATGTTGAATTGATCCTGCTGGCCGAAAATGCCGAAGGCGTTTTTGACTTTATTCAGGAAGCCATCCCTAACTGGCAGGAAATACCATTGTATCAGTTGGATGATACCGATAAGATCATTGCTTTTTTTAAAAATAAGCTTGAATCTGCGAAGCCAATACTCAATGGACTTGTACTTGCTGGTGGCAAAAGTGAGCGGATGGGTTTTGATAAAGGCACCGTTAACTGGTTTGGCAAAGAACAGCGGTATTTTTTAGCTGATCTGCTCAAGCCACTTAGCAAAGAAATTTTTATTTCTTGCCGCGATGACCAGCGAGCCGGTATTGCAAAAGAATACCGGGTATTGGCCGATACCTTTACTGGTCTTGGTCCTTTTGGAGCTATTTTGTCCGCTTTTCGCGAGCAGCCGGATAGTGCCTGGTTAGTGATCGCTTGTGATCTGCCATTGCTTGACGTAGAAACAATCGAATATCTTGTCGCTAATCGCGATCCTTCTAAAATAGCTACTGCCTATCAAAGTCCGGATAATGAATTTCCCGAACCTTTGATCGCGATGTGGGAACCCAAAAGTTACCCGCAGCTATTGAGTTTTTTGTCGATAGGCTATTCCTGTCCGCGTAAAGTATTGATCAACAGCGATGTTAAATTATTGCAGGCCAAAAATCCTGAAGCATTAAGCAACGTCAATACCCCCGAGGATCTGGAAAAAGTAAAAAGAACACTTCATCAAAAAATCGTCGGTTCGTGATGTTGCCTGATCTTAGCCGATATCATTGCCAGATCGCCCTGCCGGGTTTCGGTGAAACTTCCCAGCAATTATTGCAGCAAGCCCGGGTTTTGGTGGTTGGTGCCGGTGGTTTAGGGTGCCCCGCGCTGCAATATCTCGTTGCAGCAGGCATAGGTACTACCGGTCTTGCAGATGATGATGTTGTTTCGGTAACAAACCTGCACCGGCAAATTCTTTATGGTCCTGGTGATATCGGTAAAAAGAAAGTAAAGGTTGCAATAGGGCGGTTGCAACAACAAAATCCCGATATCAATTTGATTGCGCATGATTTGCGGGTCGACTCATTCAATGCGCTTGCACTCATCAACTCCTATGATATTATTGTCGATGGAACCGACAATTTCGAAACCCGTTACCTATTGAACGATGCGGCCGTAATGGCCGGCAAACCCCTGGTTTATGGCGCCATTTACCAATATGAAGGCCAGCTGGCAGTGTGGAATGTAAAAAATGCTGATGGCAGCTATTCGCCCAATTACCGAGATCTGTACCCGCAGGTTGATGCTACACAAATACCCAATTGTGCAGTAGGAGGGGTGATACCTACTTTGGCCGGTATCATCGGTTGCCTGCAGGCTAATGAGGTCATCAAGTTGATCAAGCGATCAAAAGATGTACTGGCAGGCAAGGTGATGGTTTTTGATGCCCAAACTTTGCAAAGCCGCATCATCAAAATCGGATTAGTTACCAAAACGAATATTCAAAGTTTGCAGGCAACATCTGCTATTCCTACAATAACGAAAAGCGAACTCGAAAATAACCCTGAAAAATACGAGTTCATCGATGTTCGTACGATACAGGAACACGATCTGTTCAACATCGGCGGCAAAAATATCCCGCTGGATGAACTTGCAGATCATATAGCTTTGTTCAATAGAAATACCCCCATCGTATTTTATTGCGCTACCGGCAAACGAAGTGCGGAAGCGGTAAAGTTGGTTAAGGGTGTTTTTCCCGATGCTGAGGTGTATTCGCTGGTATCAGGTATTGGGTAGGTGGTATTAGGTATCAGATATTGGGTATCAGGTATTGGGTATCAGGTATTGGGTATCAGGTATTGGTTATCAGATATTTAATAAGCGTAATCAGACTAATCAAACGAATCAGCGGTCCCGGTCAGGGATGTGCCGCTACCCAGGTTTCTCCGTCCTCAAATACTTCTTTTTTCCAGATAGGTACGGTTTGTTTCAAGGTGTCAATTACAAAGCGGCAGGCTTCAAAGGCGGCGTCCCGGTGGGCACAGGATACTGCTATGATAACCGGAATCTCGCCAACATCCAGAACACCAACCCGGTGATATACCAGTAATTTTTGTACCGGCCATTTTTCAAAAGCCTGGGTAGCGATCTTTTCCATCTCTTTTAAGGCCATAGGTTCATACGCTTCAAATTCCAGCCGTACTACCTGTTTCCCTTTGGTTGCATTGCGTACCGTACCGATAAAAACATCAATGCCGCCCGATTCCGGTGTCATCACCCAATCGATACATTGCTGCACCTCCAGTGCCTGGTTCGATATTTTTATTTCAGTATTCAAAACAAATTATGATCAACCTAATCAACTCACTTAACCTAATCAACCTAATCAACCCAATCAACTCAACCAAGCACCTCAGCCCCCGCTTACCGGCGGGATAATGGCCACTTCATCGCGGATATCTAAAAGCAGATCATCCCCGGCATACTCATTATTCACCGCCACGAGATAGGATGCAAGAGCTTTTAATTTTGGAAAGGATTTTTCGAGGCTGGTTTTTAAGTCAGCAACCGAACTCTCAGCTAATTCTACGGTTATCGATGATGCCCCAAAGATTTCCTTGGCAATGCCAAATGCCAGCACATTAACTTTCATGCCTCAAAAATAGCGAATGTTTAGCTCAACTCTTTGCGTTTGAAATACCAAAATAGCGGTATGCCAACGGCGACCAATATCAAACCAAAAACGGATACAATAATATGCGAACGGCCAGCTATATAATCGTTAATATCATTATACAGCGTCATGATCACATATAAGGTCGAAAAAAGGATAAAGATAATGGGTAATACCGGGTAACCTTTGAGTCGGTAAGCGGGCTGTCTTTCGGGCATTTTTTTTCTGAGGATAAAAATGCCATAGGCGGCAAAGCCGTAAAAGATCCAGGTGATGAAAACAAACATGTCCATCAGCATATCAAATGAGCCGATGAGTACCAATGCTGTACCCCAGCCAGCCTGGAACCACAGTGCATTGGCCGGGGTATGGTATTTTCGATGGACTTTGCCTGCAAACCGGAAGAAATTTTTCTCCTCCGACATCGCAAAGATCACGCGCGAACAAGGTAAAATATTACTGTTGGTGGCACCTGCGGTGCTGATCAATACCAAAACCGCGATAAGACCACCGCCACCTACACCCATTATGATGTATAGCGCATCTGATGCCACCAGGGTGGAGTGCTTCATTACATCAACCGGCATCATGTATAAATAGGCTTCGGTGGTCAAAATGTATAATAGCATGCAGGTGAGCAAACCGATGATGAGGCCGCGTGGGATGTTTTTCTGGGGGTGTTTGAT